>NZ_JBHXMF010000052.1:52159-65481 GCF_042721055.1 Streptomyces sp. NPDC058470 | reverse complement strand
GCTCCGCGCGGCCCACCCACGGGGCTCACGCCACAAGCAGCAGCAAGAGGAGGGGGTGAGCCGGGAAGCAGGCGCGGGCCGAAACGGGGCGCGGCCGGAGGGGTGACGGGGGGTCAGTGAGCAGGGAGGTTGAACGGCTGGTGACCCACTGTCAGGGTGGCTTTCCGGGGTGACCATAGGGCAACAGTAACAGGATCAAGCCACGTTCGGGGGACCTTTGCCGTTCTGGGTGCTTCACTTTGAAGCACGAGATAGACTCTGGACTCACACAGCAGCACCGAGGGCGCTGCACCGGCCCCGCCGGAAAGCGAGGAAGACACAATGAATTCGAATTCGTTGGGCTTCGAAACGCGTTTCAAAGCGCGCGAGGAAATCCACCGCGAGGTTACCGGATTGACGGCGCAGCAAATCCACGAACTGTATGTGGCTGCGGGTGGACTGGAGAATCACGAGGACAAGCCGCATCCGTTCAGCACAGAAGACCGGCTTGCAGCGGTCCGGCGGAACGAGCTGCTGCGCATCTGGAACCTGATGTCCCGTACGGGGTGGGAGGCCTACTCCCCCGAGAGTGACCCGGAGGTGCACCGCTGGCGCCAGGCACGGCAAGAGCGCCAGGAGCGCGAGAGCGGTACGCAGAGGCCGGCCCCTGCGCAGATCCGCTACCGGATCGTGGCGCAGCGCACCGATCCGGGGCACCCGGGCGCGTCCACGCTGACGCACTACGCCTACGGCCTGTCGGTTGAGGAGGCCGTCGCCAAGGTGCGTAAGGCTCATGAGAAGCCGGGCGGGGTGTACGGGGACCAGGGCCTGTACCGCGTGGTGGAGGTGGTGGAGGAGAGCCCTGACAGCGAGCTCCGGCAGCGGGAGGAAGCCCGCCGGCGGTACCTGACCACGATCCTGGAGAACGCCACCACCACCGTGCGCGGCCGTGAGCTGGAGGACCCGGACGCGGACTTGGTCAGCCGCCTGGACGACTTCTTCACCCGCGCCGTCACCTTCCCTGATCCGCATACCCCCGGCGTGCATCCCCGGCCTCACCAGGCCACGTTCGGCTGGACCAGCGAGCAGCCCTACATCGAGCACGCCAGCGACCCCGGCCGCGCCCTGGCCCTGTTCCTCCTGGCCTACTTGGACCACTACGGCCTGAACCTGGAGGCATCCGTCCGCGCCGGTTCCTATCCCGATGCGGAGCCGGTGAGGTCGCAGGAGAGCCAGGAGGAAGACGCGTCCGACACGAGCGATAAGGACGGCGAGAATGACCGCTAATCAGCGTGATGCGGCTCAGCGAGAGGCTATTGACGCTGTTCTCCGTGCTCTTGAATTGCCTGCAAGATCGCTTGTGCCGGAGCGGGGTCTCCGGACTCAGGTGATCATGGCGACCGGGTCGGGCAAGACGCGGGTCGCGGCGCGCAGCTCTGAGGAGCTCCACGCGGGTCGTGTGCTGGTGCTCGTGCCCTCGCTGGATCTGCTCGTCCAGACCGAGTCGGCATGGCGGGAGGCCGGGCGCCGGGGCCCGATGATCGGTGTCTCGTCCCTGCGGGGTGAGGAAGCCTCCTTCCCCAACACCACGGACGTGGACGAACTGGTCGACTGGGTACGTCCGTTGGACAAGGTCACGGTGTTCGCCACGTACGCCTCGCTCGGGCTGGGCACGCTGGAGCGCGCCCACAAGGCCGGCCTTCCGGGCTGGGACCTGATCGTCGTGGACGAGGCACACAGGGTTTCCGGCCGGATCGGAAAGCCGTGGGCGGTCGTCCACGACAACGCCCGCATCCCGTCTCTGCGGCGGCTGTACATGACGGCCACGCCCCGGGTGTGGCAGCTGGACGAGGACTCCGAGGGCGCGCCGGGCGAGCTGGTGGCGAGCATGGAGGACGATCCCGAGGGCCAGTTCGGCGCCCGCTGCTACACGCTGACGCTGTCCGAGGCGATCGACCGGGGGATCTGCGCGCCGTACCAGGTGGTGTGCGTGGATATCACCGACATCCAGCTCCAGGCCGCGCAGCTTCTGGGTGCTGAGGGCCGCTCGGACGAGGTCCGCGGGGCCCGGCTCGCCGCGCTGCAGACCGCGTTGCTGAAGGCGTCCTCGGAGGAGAACTTCAAGCGCACGCTGGTCTTCCACCATGTGGTCAAGGAAGCCGAGGCGTTCGCGGCCGGCCTCCCCCACGTGGCCGCGCAGCTGCACGCCGCCGATCCCGAGCTGTACCCGAAGGTGATCTGGGCGGACTGGTTGTGCGGTGAGCACAAGCCGCTCCACCGTCGGCGTCGGCTGGGCGAGTTCGCCGCCGGGATTGCCGCAGACGGCACGGTCGTGGAGAAGTGCTTCCTGTGCTCGGTGAAGGTGCTGGGCGAGGGCGTCGACACCAAGCACTGCGACTCCGTCTACTGGGCTGACGTCCGGGGCTCCATGCCCGACCTCGTCCAGGCGGTGGGCCGTGCGCTGCGGATGCAGCCGGGTGAGGGCAAGGTCGCCTCGTTGGTGGTGCCGGTCCTGCTGGGGCCGGGCGAGACGGCGGACAACATGCTGACTTCCCGGGCGTTCGGCGGGTTGGCGAAGCTGCTGGAGGCGCTCAGGGCGCACGACGCCCGGGTGGTGGAGCAGTTGGCGCAGCAGCAGGCTGCCAGCGCCTACAAGCCTGTCCAGAAGGCCGGGCAGGGCCAGGAGAGGGGCGCGGGGAAGGCGTCCGGGGGTCCATCGGCGTCTGCCCGGCGGCTGCTGAAGTTCTCCACGCCGCGTGACCCGGCGCAGTTGGCCGCGTTCATCAACCTGCGGGTTCTCAACCCCGAGCACGAGCACTGGCGGCGCGGCGTGGAGGCCGCCGTCATCTACGCCCGCGAGCACGGCGATCTCAAGGTCCCGTTCACGTTCCGCGTGCCCGTCGTCGACGACCAGGAGGCGGAAGCCGAGGGGTGGCCGGCCTCGCTCGCGAACTTCCCGCTGGGGCAGTGGATCGCTGACAACCGGCGCTTCTACGCCCGTGGGGACATGGACGGCGACCGTGTCGAGCAGCTGGAGAAGCTGGGCATGGTGTGGTCGCACTTCGACGTCGCGTGGGAGGAGGGTCTGTCCGCCGCCCGCGGTTGGGCTGCCGAGAACGGGCACCTCCTGGCCCCGCTGGACGCCACCTATCAGGGGGCGAAGGTGGGGATCTTCCTGAAGAACGCGCGGGCCGCCGCCCGGAAGGCTGCCGAGATCGAGCAGCGGCGTGCCGAGGGTCTGCCGGTCGGTTCGGTGGCCGGCGCTCTGTCCGACGACCGGCGCGAGCAGCTGGAGGAGATCGACGCGTCGTGGTGCCCGACGTGGCCCGTGGAGTGGCAGCGGGCGTTCCACCTCACTCGGCTGCACCTGGACGAGGGCGGTGCACTGCCGATCGAGCCCGGTGTGGTCGTGCGCCAGGGCGAGGACCTCGGGCGGTGGGTGCGTGTTCAGCGGCTCGGCTTCGACAAGCTCACCGCCGTGCAGCAGTGGATGTGTGAGCAGGTCCTCGGGATCACCCCCGCGGCCGAGGACGAGAAGCCCAAGCGCCAGACGCAGGCCGACAAGTGGGCCGCCAACCTGGCAGCCGCCACCCAGTTCTACGAGCGTGAGGGTCATCTGAACGTCCCGCGCAAGCACGTGGAGACGGTGCTCTTCGAAGAGGGCTGGGAACTGCAGTTCCGCCTTGGTGCCTGGATCGGGAACCAGCGCTCCCGCGCGGCGTCGCTGCCGAAGGAGCGCATGGAGCAGCTGTCGAAGATCGGGATGCGGTGGTCATGAAGCCGGACGGATTCGCCGTGCTGGGCGTGACGGCCGCTGTGGCGCTGGTGGTGGGTTACCTGGTGGGCCGGGTACGGCCGTGGCAGCGGCTGGGCAACTGGGCTGAGGACCAGGTGCGGTTCACCGGAGCGTGGGTGCGCGGCGGCCGGGTCCGCCAGGCCGTCGTCGTCCTGGTCCACGTTCTCGTCCGGCCGCGCACCAGCTGGCACATCCTGCGTACGCCCGGCACCGAGGCCCGGGTGCCGGCGCCCGTACGCGACCCGAACTGGGTCCACAACCGCCGCACCACAGGAGACAAGGGAGGCACATCGTGAGCACCACGGAGCACGACTCGGACGCGTACGCGGAAGAGCTGTCCCGGATCAGCCAGCACCAGCGCGCTTCGACGACCGCGCGCATCACGGTCTTCCAGGCCCTGGACGCCGTCGGGATCTCACGCGAGCAGGCGGACGAGATCGTGTCGCAGCTGGAGGCGGGCGCCGTGGCCGGGGCGCACACCTGGGTGTCCGAGGGCAGCGCCCCGCACGGTTCGGAGCAGCGCTTCGAGGACGGATGGTTCGAGGGCGTGCGAGCGTCCTCCAGCCTGCTGCTGCGGATCGCCGACAACACCGCCGCCCAGCGCGGGCGTGCCGAGTCCAACGCCCTGCTGCTCGCCCATCTGCGGGAGAAGGCCGCCCCCGCCCCGGCGCCCCCGGCTCAGGAAGCGGCCCCGGCCGTGGCGCTGGACGCGAAGGAGGTCCTGGCGGCGGCGCTGCGCTGCACGTGGGCCTTGACCGACCCGGACAACTTCCTCATCCCCGAGGCGTCGGAGGAGATCCTGACCGTGGCGCTCAGCGCTGTGGGCGAGGACGAGCGGGACGGGTACGTGGAGCGCCTGGAGGCGTTCGCCGCACAGCACCGCGAGCGCCTGGAGGAGTTGCTACGCGGGTGGGGGCCGGGCAGCAAGCCAGCCGAGTACGGCCGCTACATGCTGGTCGGTCAGCCCGAGAGCCTGATCATCTACGAGCGGATGGAGGCCCGCCCGTTCCTCCTGCACGGCAAGTGGGAGGGCGAGCTGGAGGACGTCTTGCTGGGCGACCTCGAGTTCGTGTGGGGGCCGCGTGTCCGACTCAGCCGGTGAGCAAGCAGTGGGGCCGGGCAGGGGATCCTGTCCGGCCCCACTGTCGTCAGGTCAGCCGAAGTCGAGCGTCTCCTGTGCGAAGTCGGCCGGGGCCGGGCTGGGCAGGGGCGGCGGTGCGCCGTCCTGGCGGGCGGCCTTCCAGCGCTCGGTCAGCTCGTCCTTCCAACCCTTGGGCGGAGGCCACGCAACTCCCCAGGCGGCGAGCTGGTCACGCTTCCAGCCGCCGGCGGGCGTACGGGCAGCTTCGACCTCTTCGGGCGAGGGCAGATCAGGCATGTTCTAGCGACCGCCCATGAGGAACAGAGCCGAGGCAGGGTGGGACAGGCTCTTCGCCAGCTTCTCGCTGTCGGCCGCGACGGTCCGAAGCTCTGCGGCAGTCGTGGCCACTTCGGCCTTCGGGTCGCCGCCCTCCTCCACCGTGATCCTGTCGTTGGCCGCCAGCAGCTCCAGGACGTCGGCGGTCTGCTCAAACGCCTGCGGAAGGCGGTCGACCAGTGACTTCAGCGCCTGGGTGGCTTCCGAAAGAGCGGGCGCCGACAGGTCCTTCGCGTCGTCCAGCACCACGCGGTTGAACTCTTCGATCAGGTCTCGGGCCTGCCGCGCCAACTTCGCCGGGTCCTTCTTCGCCGCCATCACTCGCTCCTCGCCGCTGAAAATGGTCGCCCTCAGTTTCCCAGAGCGGGGACGGCGGCAGGCCCGCTTGGAGGAGGTGTGCGGAGGCCCCGGGCAACCCGACCGCTGTGGCCTCCACACTGTGCTACCGCTGGTCAGGCGCTCACCTCGGTGATGGCGTCCGCGATCAGGACGGGCAGGTGGTTCATGGCTCGTTCGAGGAGTCGCTCGATCGGGACCGCGTGCCGGCTGTTGTCGACGTTGATGAGCGTGCCCCAGACCGCGGGCTGGTAGCGGGCGAGCATCGACAGCGCGTACAGGACCGCCCACCAGGCCATGAGCGGGTGCAGTTCCCGCTTCATCGGCGGGAGGACGGGCAGGAAGTACCGGTCTCCGGCGTAGCCGCGGGTGATGGCCCGCAAGTGGGCCTGCCGTTCGGCCATAGTCGCCATTCCGTCGAATCCCGTGCCCACGCCTTCGGGCATCAGCCAGTTCATCGACAGTTGGCCCCCGCCGTGGTCATAACGGACGTAGTTCGGAAGCGCCTCTGCCCCAGTCACGTAGCTCTCGTGCTGGGCGACTTCCGGGTACGCGGTCAGGAAGGCGGACAGCGCCTCACGAGTACTGGCCTTGACGACTCGGTCGGGAATGTTGCACACGAAGACGCTGAGCAGGGAGTGGTCGCCTTCGGAGACGCTGCCTTCGCTTGTGTACAGCGGAGTGAGCCGGTCCCTGGTGGTGAGCGGGTAGCGGAGGTTCGTGGGCAACAGGTCCCACACGTCCTCCAGGCGCACCGGGTCCTTCTCCCACACCGGCGAGTGGAGTACCTCGCTGACCTTCACGAAGCTGCCCCGACCGCCGGGCGAATCGGTGCGGATCTCGATATCGGGGAAGGCCAGGTGGAACCCCGTGGTCTTGATCCCGTGGGAGCCGAGGTTCCAGTCCTCGTCCTCGAGGGACCGGGCGGCGGCCGCGATGGCACGGCCAGCCTGACTGAGTCCGTAGAAGACCGGGACCGGTCGCGTGGCCGGGCCCACGACAGCAGCGGCCTGGAACAGCTGCTGAGCCTGCTCCAGAGCGGCTGAGTAGGTCTTGCGCCGGGCGCCGGTGTCGGCCCCGACCGGTGGATCAGAGCGGCTGGCCCTCAACCGCTCCCACGCCTCATCGGCGTCGAAATCGCTGTACATGACCAAGGACGCTACTCGCTGCCGAGTTGACCGCGCGGGTGAATTTTCCCCTCACGTACGCGGGCGCGGATCTAAGCGAATAAGTCCAACTTGCCTAACTTTAAAGGGTCTTGACAGGCTTTCAGATGTTCCGTCACGGTCTTGTTCGCCCGCTCCGGGCGGACACGAGAGAGGAAGATCCCCATGGCACGACGCACCGAATACGACGAAAGCCAGGCCGCCGGACGTCTCCGGGTGCCGATCGCCGCTTTCCGGTGGGCACGGCACACCGGCCTCGTCCCGGCCCCCGACGCCTCCTCCTACCAGTGGTCGCGGGCCACCGTGGAAGCGATGGACGCGGACGCGATCCGGGCCGCGCTCCCCCACGAGCCCATCTCCGCTGCCGTAGCCGGGGACCGGATCGCCCAGGCTCTGGGCACGCCGAACGTGCCCGGCGAGCCGCCGGTCGTGAGCGCCTTCGCGGTGCGCCGGCTCATTGCCTGTGGGCTGCTGACCGACCTGACGGCGAACCCGGAGGCCGTGCTGATCAACCCCGACCAGGTGACGGAGGTCTGCGCGATCGAGGACCTGGCGCAGCGTCTCGCAGCCGAAGCGCCGCTCGGGCCGGACCAGGCCGCCGCCCGGCTGCGCGTGAGGAGGGTCGATTTCGACTACATGCGGGACCTGTTGTGGGTGCGGCCGACGGAACGGCGTGAGGTGCGCTTCGGCACGTCGCGGGCCGGGGCCGTGATGGTCCCGTTGTTCCGTGCGGCCGACGTCGACTCCGTGCCCGACGCGCACCCCGAGGTCGACTGGGAGCAGCTGCGTAACGTCGGCCGCGGTCGGCGCTCCCCACTCGCCTCCCTGGTGAAGGAGAAGGCGAAAGCGAAGGAGTCCGCTGCGGTGTGAGCGGGTGTCACCCGTGTGAGTGATGACAGCCGTACGGTTCGGCGAGACGCTCAGCAGAAAGTCGAGAACACCACAGACCACTTCAGGGCCCGGTCGCTCAGCGCGGCCGGGCTCGCGCCGTGCGGCGGCGCGGCCGTACCGCAACGGTCGCGCCGCCCGGGCCGTCTGCTGGCGGTGTGGGAGTACGCCAGCAGGCGGCCGGTGTCCCTGTTATCCACAGGCCGGAACGCGATCGGCGGTTCCTTCGTACGCTGCTGCCAAGTCGATCACACGGGGGTGTGCGGATGCGGTACGGCGTGGTGGTGGAAGAACTCGCAGTCGAGGTCATGGCGCAACTGCCAGACGACCAGGCCCGGCAGGAAGTGATGGCGCTCGTGGAGGTCGCGCGTATGGACCCACGGGCCTGGCCCGATGTCCGCGACCCGGGCTCCGTTGAAGAGATCCGGGAAGCCTTCGGGCCGTGCTGTTGGATTCAGTTCATGCCGCACGCTGGAGCGATCGAGGTCCGTGACATCGGATGGGCGGGCTGATCCAAACCGCTCCCTTCTCCGTAACGGTCAGGGAGACCCCATCACCACCAGAGCCCCGTCACTCTCCCGCCGGGTCTCACGGACTTGCAGGTCCGGAGACGAGTAGAGCAACACACCACCGCCGTAGAGGCGGTACTGATACGTCCCGGCTCGCTCCAGGACGCGCCGCTGCTGCGGGTCGCCGTCGGGCAGAACGAGCTCAACGAACCCGCGACCGTCAACCAGGACACCCCGCGACGTGATCTTCCCGGTGATGGTCGCCACAAAGGTGTCGGCCATGAGCTCAACCGTGTCGCCGTGCATCGGGATGGGCCCCGGGAATTCGCTCATGCCGCCACCCCCACGAGAGGCACTTCGACGATCGAATTCCACTGCCCCGTGTCCATCTGCGCCTCTCCTGCTGCCTGTTGGTCCGGCTCATCCTCGCGGTGCCGCCCGGGTCTGCGCCACTCCCTTACCCGGCGGACTGGCTGCGGGCACCTCGGCTCAGGACGGGCCGGTGATCTCGATGTCCTCGGAGCGGGACGACCGCCCGAGACCGATCGCTTCCTGTACCCCCGCGATCGTGAGGCGGGGGTCCTGGGTGACGTGGCGATCCGGGCAGATGACGCGGACGCTCCCGGCTTCGGCGTCGGCCTGGAGCTTCAGCCCGGTGCGGGCCTGGCACTGGGTGCAGACGACGGGCAGACGGCTGAGGCCTCCGTCGTAGACGACCCAGATCACCCCGGCCGCCTTCAGGTACTGCTGGCGGCTGCGGGCCTCTTCGACGTCCACCCTGGCTCCGGCCGCCGGGGCGCCGGCCATCGCGGGCGCGCGGTCCCTGATGGTCGGGTGGGCCTGCCCCATCTCCCCGGAGGATCGGGTGTGGTGGGTGATCACCTCGATCGCCATCTCCCGCGCGAGTTCGAACGGCTCGCTGCCGTACGTGGCGAGCAGCTGCTCGCGCTCGGCAGCGCCCAGGACTTCGTACGGGCACGTCTGGAGGGCGGCCAGGGCGTGGTGCTGCAGGACGCCCCGGACGCTGGCGGACCGGCTCTCATCGGGTCCGGTGAGCGGAAGGCCGGCCACTGCGGGCCCTTCCAAGGAGATGCTGGAGGCGAGACCGTACGCGGCGGCGCCGATCAGCGTCACCACCCGGGGGCGATCGACTTCCGGGACGTCCTTCCCCTGCCTCATGTGCCACAGCACCAGCTCGTCAGCGGCGGATAGGCAGTATTCCCAGGTGGTTTGGGGAGGGCGCAGGGCATCGGTCATGGCGCGACGGTATCGAAGGGGCGCCGTCCCTCCAGGACGCGGGCGGGGTCAATGTCGAAGTCCTGAGAGCATCACCAGGTCCAGCAGCTCATCGAGGGCGTCCCGCACCGCAAGCTGGTCCTGGGCACCGGTGAGGCTCAGGCCGTCCAGCACGTACCCGCAGCGGGCCGCGACCACCATGAGGCGCCCGTCTGTCCCGTCCGGCCCGGCGGCGCGCAGCCCCGCCCGGACGGCGTCCGCGCTCGCCGCGCCCTCCGCCCGCACCGCCACAGCGAGCACCCGCTCGTACTCATCCGGCACCCACACACCGGTGTCGAGATCCTCACGGAGCTCTGCGAGCGCGGCCAGCACCGCCCCAGTCTTCGCCATGGCCGTGACCCTACTCGGTCGGGTGAAGCCGCCGAATACGCGTACCGCGGACTCGGTTTGGGCCCCTGCGGGGTGTCGGCCCGCTGATAGCGTCGGTCAACACCGCGATGGAGGGGACTAGTTGTGAACGACCTGATGGGGCAGCTTCCGCAACCGATCGTGGAGCGGATGGGCCGCATGAGCGGCATGGCGCTACGCGCCATCATCGCCCTGGTAGATGAGCAGGCGGACACGTTCGCCGCCCTGGTGGAGCGGATCGGCACCTGGGACGACGACCCCGGCCGGACCCCCTACCCCATGCCGCGCTACCAGTTCGCCCTCAAGGAAGCCCTGCGGATCGTCAACGACGCCTTCACCGCCATCGAGGAGCGAAGCCCTCTGCCCAACGAGGCCGTGGTGGAAGGCGCTCGCGACCTGATCGAGCGGTTCGCGCCCGCCCAGTACCGCGAGGACGCCCTGACGAAGATGGCGGCCTTCCCTGCCGGGTCGGAGCCGATGGACCTCTCCGGCGGCGAGGACGGCGGTCCCGTGGACTTCGTTATCGCAGCGGCAGTGGGCGCATGGTTGTGCGGCGGGGCCGGCGGCCGCATGGCGACCCTGGAGAACATTCGGCTGATGTTGCTGCAGCAGGTCCGCAGTGCGGAGAGCACCGCAACCGGCGCCCCGGAACGCGAGCGCATCGACAAGGTCAGCGACGATGACGCGCTCGCACTGCTGGCCGACCTGTATGACGAGGACTACGCCCACCTCATCCCCGGCCCCAACCAGCGCGGCCCGTGGGAGTGGGACATGCTCGCCGTCCTCAAGACCCACTTGCTGGAAACCCCAGCAGATGCGACCACGCCCGAGCAGCGCCAGGAGCTCAAGGCCCGGCTGCTCACCGTCTTGCAGTCCGCCGCCGCCACACAGAAGAAGAAGCCCTCGGTGCGCACCGTGGGCAAGCGGGTCCAGCCCAAACGGAAGCCGAAGCGCAAGCGCTGATCAGCGCCGCCCGCCCAGGGGCACCTCGGCAAGCACGTCCCACCTGATCTCGCGGCGGTCATGCCACTCAGCGACCAGTGTCAGCGTGGTGACCGGCACCGAGACCGGTTCGCCCGGCAGGTCGGACAGCAGCACCTTGAGGGCGCTGCGGTCGGCCAAGTGCCCCTGGGCACCTGCGTAGGCGTGCGAGAGGTGGGGATACGAGCTCGATGGGATGCGCGGCCACCGGTCCCCGACCACCGTGCGCTGCGCCTCCCAGGTCATCTCCCACAACTGCCGCAGCGGCTGGCCGGGGTAGCCCTTGCTCTCGATCGCCACATTGCCGATGTCCGGGCGCGACAGCTTGAGCTCGAACGGAGTGAGGTCCGCGGCCCGCTTGGCCACCTCGGCAGCGAGCTGGTCCACTTCGCCGGCACTCGCGCTGTCCTGCGGTCCGGCGTGCAACACCGTGATGTGCATCCACTCCGGCTCCACCGGGCACAGGCCGGGCTGTTCCGCCAGCGCGCGGTAGGGCTCGTACAGGTGCTCGCGGGCGAAATCCTCGCTGGGGACGACGAGCCAGTGCAGGTCTTTGCGACCCGGTGGCCACGCGTGAGTACGGCCTTCGACCCGTGCGAAGAAGTCATCCATGCCCAACCAGCCCTTCTGTATGGCGAATCCGCGCCCACGCTATCGGGCACCGACCTTCCCCGAAGCAGCTCCGGGCAACCCGTGGCGGGCAGAAGGATGGGCGGCATGGCCTCCGTGAGCTGACGGAACAGCGCGGACAGCGGCGAGTCGGATCCTTCGCGCGGGAGCGGTTCATGGGCTGTCGCCGCCCCAGTCCCAGCGGGCCGGGTCGCCGGGGCGCGGGTCGTACAGCGCCCGGCCTCCGGGGCCGAACTGCCCGAGCTCCGTGAGGAGGGAGACACCATCGTCGATCTCCTCCGGCCTCCAGCCGGTGATGTCGAGCAGCAATCCGTCCAGCGGCCCGCCCACCAGTTCGGCGTAGCGCCGTCCCGGCTTCGGACCGGGATGGTCGTGGTCGGTGCCGTAGATCCGGCCGCGCAGCAGCTGCTCATCGTCGCTGTCCATGCCCTCCAGCCTCGCAGCCGCCACCGACAACGAGGGCTTGCCGAGGCGGCCCTGGGCAAGCCTCGCGCTGCCGGGTGGCTTGCCCGGGTCAGCTGCGCCAGCGTCCGAGCCAGCCGTCGGCCTTCGAGGCCTGCGCCTCCTCCTCCTGGCGCTGCTGCTCCTGGCGCTCGCGTTCGGCCTGTTCCTGCTGCCGCTCCGCTTCGAGCGCCCGGACCTTGCAGTCGTCGCACAGGTGCGGGTGACTGTCCCCGCGGTCCCATACGACCGCAGTGCTGGCCTTCCACCGGTCATCGGTGAAGTTGGTCCCGCAGTCCCCGCACACCGGGCGCTGGGCCTCGCGTTCGGCGGCTTCCTGCGCTTGGCGGCGCCGCGCGTCTTCGGCACGGCGGGCGAGGAAGGCATCCCTGCGGGGGTTGCCGATCGCGTCCCAGAGGTTCTGGCGGCCCTCGCGGCCGAAGCGCCAGAACACGGGCCCTGCGGGTCCGTGCTCGCGCAGCAGCTCCAGGGTGGTCGCCACGATCGGCACCTTCCCGTTGTAGATGCGGAAGCCGCCCTCGGCCCACTGGCCCTGCCAGTGTTCGCGGGTGAGGTCGGCGACCCGCTCCATCTGCTTCAGCGCGGTCCGCTTGCCGACCTGGTGGAAGACGAGCAGGACCGGCGGGTGCGACGCGTCGCCCCACTGGAGATCGGGCGCAGTCCAGCGGGTGCGCCACATCGGCTTCTCATGGCCGTCGGTGTCCTTCGCCGTTCGGCGGAAGTGGCGCATGTACTTGTCGAACTTGGCCGCGATGACCGGGGCTTCCTCGGTGCAGTTGTCGGCCTCGATGAACAGCAGCGGCAGCCCGACCTCCGGCGCGATGAGGACGATGTCGGCCCACGCGCCTCCCACGCCGGGGTTCTTCCACGTGCCGGTCGACGGGAGGGCGACCTCAGTGGCGTAGGAGGTGATGGCGCCGATCCCGTCGGGTGCGGCAACACAGGCCCGGGCGGCGGCGACGGCTTCGGCCGGCTCACCGACCACCAGGTCCAGGTCGGGCTTCGGGCGGATCATCGCAAGGACTATCTCGTTGACCGTCATCGCGTGCGAGGCACCCGAGCGGCCCGCGCTCTTGGGCATGCCGCCCATCTCCTCCGGCCCCCGGTCCAACTCGATCCCGGCGGCGGCCAGCCCGTCCTTGGTGAGCAGGCGCACCTCCTCTCCGCCCCGGGTACGGCCACCGTCGACGGACAAGCCGTGCCGTCGCAGATCGTTGAGCGCGCCGCGATGGGAGGCAGTGCGCGCCTCCTTCCGCAGGGCCGCCGTCTCCTTCGTGGTGTGCCGGTAGCTCAGGTGCGGTGAGGACAGCCGCTGGATCTGATCCGCCGTCGCAGCCTTCAGTACCCCGAGCGCGCGCAGCACATCGCCGCGGTGTCCGGTCGATGATCCCGCCTCGTTCGTCTTGCGCTTGCCCGCCATCAGCCCCGCCCTCCCATGCGTCGCGACCGGCCACCGGCCGGGCGCCGGCCCCGCCCGGCCGCAGAGGGCACCAGGCGCGCCCTGAACCCGATGA
>NZ_JBHXMF010000052.1:43266-52059 GCF_042721055.1 Streptomyces sp. NPDC058470 | reverse complement strand
GGGCGCCGGCCCCGCCCGGCCGCAGAGGGCACCAGGCGCGCCCTGAACCCGATGATCGCCTCCACCACTGACACCCCACCCCCACCTATTTCCCAGGGCTTGGTCAGTGAGAGGAGGAGAGAAGAGGGTTGTGACGATGTGCCGAGGCACCGGAAAGCCGTGGTGTGCAGGGCAAATGCGGTCCGCGCAGGTGTCAGGCACGGAAGTGGGTACGGCAGTGGGATCGCAAGCGCCGGCGGCAGGAGGTTACGGCGGCCTGCCCGGCCGACCAGCCCTCCAGGCGCTGGGCGTGCGGCGCGCCGGTCGGCGGTGCGGTCAGGGTACGGCGGGTGCCGGTGGTCGGTCATCATCCCGGGTCTCTCCCTTGTGCGTTGGCGTACTCCACCGGCCCGGTGACAGCCGGTGGCGCGCCCGTGGGAGCAGAGCCGCCCCGATGGCGCGGTGGCCGCTGCATGCCCCTCCTGCGGGCGCGTGCCGCCATCGTGAACAACCGCCCCTTGTCCTCGACCTGTTCACGGCCGGTAGCGAGGTCGGTCTAGGAGAAACGCCACCCCTTGGCGGCCCGCGCCGAATCGGACAAGGGGTACGTGGCCGGCCCGACCACGACTCGCCAAGGGGTCATGGTCGGGCCGACCGGACTCGACAAGGGGGCCCGCTTCAACCCCTACAGCACCAGTTCGCCCCGGTTTAGTGACGGGGGAGAAATCTCCGGACTTTATCCACAGGGGCGCGGCCTGAGCATCAGGTCAGTCGCCGTGATCGGCACGGCGGCAGCCTGTTGAGGAGATCCGAATGCCGCACCTGGAGCAGCCCCGCACGCCGCTGACCCCCGAAGAGGTGGAGCTCGCCTTCGAATACCTCCTGGCGATTCAGGACCACAGCGAGCACGCCCTTGCCACCGTCATCGATCGAACGAAAGCCGTTCCGGCACCGACCGTCCTCCTGCTGCGGCTGGCTGAGGACGTCATCCTCCCCGTCACGGACCTGGCGCCCGATGCCGATCCGTGCGCGGACTCCTTCGCCCTGGACGAGGTCGGGGGCGTCCTGCTGGCCGCGCTGGAGGAGTGGACGCGTGAGTGCGTCCCCAGCTCGATCTGGGGCATCGCCAACACCATCATCCGGTTCACCGAGAACGTCCTCCGGCAGGAAGGCGAGGACACCGTCGACACTCTGAAGACGATGCGCACCGAGCACCTGGAGCGGGCCCGCGCGGCGTAGCCCCTGGGCTGTGCGCACCATTGGCGCGCCGCCGTGCGCACCGATGCCCACCGCGCGGCGCACCACCACCGTGTAGTGCGCACCGCCATCCGATCCGGTGCGCATCGAACGCACCGGTAACCGCACCACCGTGCGGGTGGATGCGCACCTGGTGCGGTGGTGCGCATCCACTCGGTACGCATCGGTGCGGCCGGCAGCGCGGGAGTGGTGCGCACCGGGTGGGGTCGCTGCGGTGGAGTGGGCCGGTTGAGGACGGCGCGCTTCTCCTTGACCTGAGTGGAGGTCAAGGAGAAACGCGGCGGGCGCGCACCGGGTGGATGCACAGCATCGCCCCCGCCGATGTCGCCCACTCCCACACGATGTCGCCCACTCCGGCCGGTGGACTCCACTCAGTGGAGTGGATGCCGGGCATCGTCGGTGCGCACCACGTCATCGGGTGCGCGGCATCGGGTCCACTCAGTGGCCGGCCTCGCGGCCGCGGTGCGGTCCGGGCTCCTGCGGGCGGTGCGCCTGCTGGTCGTCCTGGCGCACCGGGCGCGCTCCATCGGCATCGTCCTGTTCGGCGTAGCGGTCCATGGTGGCGCGGGCTCGGTCGGCCGCCGCGGTGAAGGCGGCCCCGAGGTGGCGCAGTCGCTCGGCTGTGAGATCGAGGGCTTCCACGTCGGTGCGGGACTCCCGTAGGGCCCGCAACGCCGTCAGGTCGATCGCCTCCTGGCGTCCGACCTCCGGGTCCTGGTCGTCGTGCTCGGGGTCGGCGGCCGGGGGTGCGAGCAGCTGCTCGGGCATCGCCGCCTGCTGGTGCGCGACGACGTCGTACGCCCGGCCCCGCACGCGGGTGGCGGTGGTGGTGCGCAGCTTCTCCCGGACTACCGCGCCGGCGAGGGCAGCTCGCTCGTACTGCGGCGGGAGGCGGGGTATTTCCCACTCCCCCGCTTTCTGGTCCGGGGGCCGGGGCGCAGCCGGCTCGCCGGGATCGGCCGGGGGTTGCCGGTCCGGGCCGGGGGCGGGTGTGGGTGGGCGGCGCCGGGCGGGGAGGTCGGACAGGTCCCACCGGGCGGTGTAGAGGCGGTAGTCGGCCTCCAGGCCGCGCACGGTCTTCGGTTCGCTGATGTCCAGGCAGTGGGTGGAGATGGCGGCGGCCACGATCTGGTCGTCCAGGCCGGGGTCGCGGCGGCGGCCGCGCAGGACGAGGGCGAGGTGGCGTCGGGCTTCGGCGAGCAGGTGCCGGCGGTGGAAACGGCCGCCTTCGTTCATCACGAACACGGTCGCGGTGACGTCGACGGCCGCCAGGGCGACGTCGACCACGGTGGCGACCCGGGCCCGGATCGCCACCGCTGCGGCGCGGGCGTACTCGAGGAGGGAGTTGATGATGTCGACGGCCACCCCGGAGGTGCGGATCGCGCTCTTCTTCCACTCCTTGCGCAGCTGCGCGAGGGGCTGGGTCTTCTTCTTGGGCGGGCGGGTCTTGCGGGCGGCCATCCCGTTCAGCTTGGCGCGGGCCCGTTCGGAGACCACGGGCAGGAACTTCAGCTCACCGTCGTCGTCGACGGCGGTGACGTACTCGTGCTCCAGGTCCTCGAGGCAGGCGGCGATCTGGTCGCTGCGCCGGGCGGTCCAGCGGATCAGCTCGTGCGGCACCCCGGCAATCTCCATCACGGGCCGACGCCCGGCAGTGACGATGCGCGGCTCGGTCGCCAGCTCCAGCACCTCGCAGACCTCAGCGGCAACGAGCTCGTTGTAGAGCGCAGAGGCGGCCACGGTGTTCTCGTGCAAGGCCAGGGTGTGGATCGACCCCCACTTCCCGTCCAGGCGCTGCCCCTTCACGGACAGAAGCAGATGGTCATGGAGCAAGGGCATGCCCGAGCGTGCCTCGTAGTGGCGGAAGCGCGCGGCGACCAGACCGCCGGGCGGCCGCACCCGGTAGATGCCGTCCTTGCCGTAGCGGATCACCGCCACCTCGTCCTCGATCCACTCCAGCACCCGCTCGATCGCGCGCTCGTGCGCGGCCTCGATCACCCGCCGGGTCTCCTCATCCCCCAGCGCCCACAGGAGGTAGATCGTCGGCTGCGGCCGGAAGACGAAGTCGACACCGGTAACCGTCACCCGGCGACCGAGGGCGCCGGCCTTGAACGCCTTCTTCGGGGACGCGCCCTTGGCGAGCAGGTCGGCCTCGATCCGGTCCGCGTACGGGTGCCGGCCCCGCTCGCCGAACAAGTTCCGCAGCTGCGCCTCGGTGACTTCCTCGCCCGGCGCCAGTCCGAGCACGGCCAGGCCGCGCCCCATCCATCGCCCGACCGGGACCCCGGCTTGCTCCTGGGCCTCGCGCAGCGGCGTGCGGGCCGGGCGCCGACCGTCACCGACAACGGTCTCGCGCAGGTAGTACCGGTACATCTGACCGGCTCGGACGATCCTGATATCCACTGTCATGCAGACCACGCCACACGGCTCTGACCTGCAAGAAAAGGCCGATCAGCGGTACGTCCCGCCAGGCGGGAGGAGCGGCCGAACTTTCTCCTCAGGTGCCCGCCAGGCGGGAAGCGGCCCCGGGCTGGAAGTAAATGTCATCGCTCTCCGGCAGCCCTCACATCACGACCCGGACGACACCAACAAGCACCACTGAGCACTACCGAGCGCCAAGGAACGCGCACCACCAACGAGCACCGCCTACAGCGGCCCCCGGCACCCGTCGGGGGCTTCGTCGTGCTGCCCGGAGGAGACCACCATGCCCACCTTCGAGACCCTCCCCCGCTTCACCGCCGACCTCCAGCACCTCACTCCCGCCCAGCGCCGGCGCTTCCGCCGGGTCGTCCTGGACGCCTTCGTGCCCGACCTGCGTCCCGGCCGCCAGTTCGGCCAGTTCCGCCCCGGGTTACGGATCAAGGGCGTCCGCTGCGCTCCGGGCGTCTACGAGCTCACCTGGGCGCCGGACGGGCGCGCGACGTGGTCGTACGGCCGGGAGGTGTTCGCCGGGGCCCGTCACATCGTGTGGCACCGGATTGGGACCCACAGCATCCTGGACCGGCCCCTGGCCGAAGGCCGTCTTGCGGGCTCGGGTCGCCGGTTGGTTGGCTGATCTTCCGATGACCAGGAGGGGACACAGCGTGGCAGCGAACGAGGCCGGGACCGAGTTGGAACATCTGAAGTCGTTGATCTTCAGCACCGTGTCTGAGCTATGGGAGGACAAGGATGCGCTGGGCAAGTTCCTCAACGTCGTCCGGCGCAGCGAGACGTTCGCCCCGCTCGCCGACACGCTGGAACAGTCCACGGTCCGCCCCGCGAAGCCCACGTTCTACGGCGTGAAGAGCAAGGAGTTCCAGGAGTGACCGAGCGGCCGCCCGACTCCTGACGGCCCTGCGGCACCAATACGACCGAGGGCCGGTTTCCCAAGTTTGGGAAACCGGCCCTCGGTTCTTCGCTGCGATGCGGGCTACTCCGGCTTCGGGAGCCTGATCGCCACGGCCCTGTCGATCTGCTGGAGAGTCGACCCGATCTCCTGGATGAGCGGGACTGCGACGTCCGGCTGCCCTTCAACTGCCCGCCGCACCGCCGCCTTGTTCACCTTCTTCGCTGCCTCCTGGAGGGACGCGAGCGCGGCTTCCAGGCGCTCGATGTCCTTCGTCGCGAGGGTGTCGGCCTTGCTATTACTGGCCGCCGGGCTCGACTCCCCATTTGGGGAGTCCTTCCCGAGAGAGCTGATGTCGGGGACGTCGTCGTCCTTGCCCGTGTCGTCGGACAGCTCCTCTGTGGTGTTCAGGAGCTCACGCACGCGGCGGCCGACGTCGGCGGCGTTCGCGTCCTTCGGCAGGAAGCCGAGCCTGTCCACCACCCTTTCGACGATCTGGCCCGTGACCCGGGGTACGCATCGGGCGATGGTGTCGTAGACCGTGATGGCGATCTTGTCGCTGGTCTGGCGGCGTACTTCGACCAGCTTGCGGACCTGTGACTCCAGCGGCTTGTGTCCGAGGTTGGCGAGCGCCTCGCCGACGCGCCATTCGTCGATGAGCCGGTACAGCTGGGACTCGGAGACCTCCCAGTTGATCCAGACCCACTCAGCGAAGTTCGGGTTCTCTTCGCGGTGCAGCTTCGCCGTGCTCAGGGTCTCGAACGACTTCCCGGCGATCCAGAAGGCGTTGCGGAGGTTGTCCACCCCGGCCTTGCAGGCTTCGAGGTCCTGCTTCTCCTGGTCGGAGAGTTCGTCCTCGCCGTGGGGCTGGTACGGCGCGGGGATCAAGGAGAGGGCGGTGCCGGGCAGTGGCTTGACCACGACGCTCGCCGTGCTGGCTGCTGCGGCCAGGCCTCCGCTGAAGAGACCTCCCGCGCCCTGGCCTTGCTGGGCTTCTTCGTCGACGTCGAACAGGCCCATCAGGCCATCCTCCTGGTGTGGTCGAAGATTTCCTGGTTCAGCTCCCGCATCTCTTTGGCCAGCGGGATGACCGTGTCCGGGACGACGTCAGCCGAGGTGGCCCGGCCGGCCTTCACGTCGTACGGCGTCGCGGTCGTCGGGAGCAGGTCGGCGTACTCGCCGAACAGCAGTCCCTTCTTGCGGGCGTTGCGGGCGGGGACCTCTCGGTAGCCCACGATCGTGTTCAGGATCGGGGTGCCTTCGCCCAGAGCCTTGCGGATGTCGTCGAAGACAGCGGCGTGCATCAAGGTCGCGGCGCGGTTCGAGCCGTAGAGGAAGGCGCCGGCCATCTGCAGGCGGGGGTTCACCTGGCTCTTCACAAGCTTGAAGTTCTTGCTGATGCGCTCCATGCCTCGGACCGAGGAATCGTCGGAGCGGGTCGGCACGATGAGGTATTGCGCGGCGGCCAGCACCAGCTGCTCCAGAGAGTCCTTCTCCGGGGCGCTGTCGAAGATGACGCGGTCGTAGAGTGGCGCGATCGGGGCCAGCGCCTGGGCGAGGGACATGACGACGCCCGCGCCTTCCTGGAGCGTGCGCAGCATCAGGAGTCCGTCGATCTCGCCGACCTTGGGCCCGCCCGGCATCACGTCCAGGTTCGGGCGTACTTCACGGATCGGCCGGAGCGGTGTGCGGTCGTGGATGGCGCTGTAGAGACCCTCACCGTCTATGACGGAAGGACCCTCCGGGTGGATGCCGCGGTTGAACCGCTTGATGCCGAGGTCATCGTCGTCCTGCCCGGTCACGCAGATGAGGAGGGTCCGGTTTCCGGCAGCCGCCGATTCACCGGCGAGGTGCGCGGCCACGGTGCTCTTGCCGACGCCGCCCTTTCCCGTGCCGACGGCGGTACTTCCCTCAGGAGGTTCGATCGGCTGCGCTGCGCTCTGGTTCAGCACGGGGGTGCCCTTCCTCGTTACTCATGCGTGGGCCGCACCGTGCGCGGCACAGGCATCTTGGCACACCCGAAACCCTTGGCAGGACTGGCAAGCGGGCATCACTCCCCAATTGGGGAGTCGGCGTCTGGGCGCATGATCCATCGAGTGGAAGGCAGCGCGGAGTTGACGCTTCTCGAACCTCGGAAACATCAGAGGCGGGCGCTGCCGTCAGGGAGCCCAGGTTGCGGGCACGGCTGGGGATCGCTGATGCGGTCGACCTGGCGACGGGGTGGCTCATGACGGTGATCGGGATGGCACCGGGCTCGGCGTGCGGGGCGAAGACCGGATGAGCCGGGACCACCTCTGGTGTCCGAGAACGACGAACGCGGTCGGATAGAGGTGGAGATCAAGTCGTCCGCGTCGGAGTCGGCGGCGGCCTGACGGCTCGCGAACGCAAAAAAGCGGCCCCCCGCTCCCGGACGATTCCGGGAGCGGGGGGCCGCTTCGTGGTCAGGGTGCCTTGGTGGAGAGGGTGTCGTCGATGAGTATCTCGGGGGCGGGGTCGGCGGTGGAGCGCGCCGTGGTGGCCTTGTCGATGGCGGGGGCGAGTGCGTCGTAGACCCGGCCGGAGATGGCCTGCTGGTCGGGGAGGTCAGGGCCCATCCAGCCGGGGTGAGCGTCCTGGTCCAGCTGATCGAGGTACGTGACGAGCTGGGTGCCGGTGAGCGTGACGCGGACCATGCCGCGCTGTCCGCGCGGGCCGTCGGCGGGGGTGGCTGCGACCTTCTTCAGCCCGTCCGGGCGAGTGATCTCCCAGACGTCCTTGTTGCAGATGATGGACAGGGAGCCGATGCCCGCGGCCTTCTTCATGCGGCTGTCGTGATGGGACGGGGACTGCGTCGACGCGCCGCACGCGGTGAGCGTGAGGACGACGGTCAGGGCGGTGGCGGCCAGGGCGGCGGTGCGGCGGATCTGCTGCACGGAGTCATGCCTCCAGGGTGAGGTCGGGGTCGATGGTCTGTCCGGCGAGGGCGTGGGTGAGGAGCCGGTAGGGGTCGATCCATGCGCCGTGGATCCGGGATCTGGCGCAGTGGAGCGTGCCGGTGAGGGCGGTTTCGGTGTCGGGGTGGATGAGGACCAGGGCGACGGGGTCGGCGTCCGGATGCTGCTCGGGGAGCGGCCGTCCGCGTTCGAGGCCCCGCTCGCCGATCCGTACGGCGGCGTCACCGCGGCCGGTCCAGGGGGCCGGCTGTTTCCTCGCGGCGAGCAGGGCGGTGAACTCCGCGACGGCCTTTTGGTCGCCGGGGTGGAGGGGGCCGGTCCCGTGCCCGCAGCGGCGAAAGCGGGCCGTCACGAGGGCAACTTGATCGGTTCCACGGGTTCCCTTCGTGGTGCGGGTGGGGCGCCGGGGCGGCCGGACCAGGCGTCGACGGCCGCCCCGGGCGTTGTGGGTTGAGCGAGGGTCAGGCGGTGGGGGTGGCGGCGAGGGCCTTCTTGTGTTCGTCGCGGTGCGCGCTCTGGGCGGGTTCGGCGAGGACGCGCAGGCCGTGGGGTTCGCCGACGTCGCCGTGCTCGCTGCACACGACCTGGTAGTTCCTGCGGCCGGTGCAGCCGGAGTCGGGGTCGCGGGGCTTTCCGGAGGGCTTGATCGCGTGGGTGCAGACGGTGCCGTCGGGGTGGAGCGGGTTGATCGAGACCTTGATGCGCACGGGCGGCCTTCCTGTGTGCGGGGGTGGGTGGGTTCGGATCAGTCGGTGGGGGTGTCGGTCACCACGAGGAAGGTGTCCGAGGGGAGGTCCATGACGACCTGGGCGGGCTGGCCCTGGACGCGCTGGGCGGCGGCGAACTCTTCCGCCGGCCACGAGCCGCGGGGCCCGCCCGCGGGGAACCGTTCCAGGACCGTGCGCGGGGTGTCGGGCATCGGAACGCCTCCGAGTGGGTCAGGCGGTCAGGCGGATCGGCATGAGGAGGTAGCGCAGCGCCAGGTCGTCGCTGCCAGCGCCGCGCAGCACGGCGGGCTTGGTGGCAGAGGTGAACTGGAACTGGACGAACTCGGCACTCAGGGCGTTGAGTCCCTCGATGAGGAAGCTGGGGTTGAAGGCGATCGTGAGCTCGTCGCCTTCGAGGTCGACGGCCACGTTGTCGACGGCCTGGGCGTCGTCGCTGGTGCCGCCCTCCAGGACGAGGGTGCCGTCAGCGGAGAACGTCAGCTTGATCGGGGATTCCTTCTTGGTGGAGACCAGGGCGACGCGCTGGGCGGCCGCTTTGAGGGCGGCGATCTCCACGGTGGCGCTGTACGCG
>NZ_JBHXMF010000052.1:37541-43168 GCF_042721055.1 Streptomyces sp. NPDC058470 | reverse complement strand
GCGACGCGCTGGGCGGCCGCTTTGAGGGCGGCGATCTCCACGGTGGCGCTGTACGCGAACTCGGTCGGGAAGAGTGCCTCGTACTTGGGGAGCTCGCCCTCCAGGGCCCGGATGGTGGTGGTGTGGTTCTCGCTGCGCACGGTGAACAGGCCCGAGTCGGCGGTGGGAAGGGCGAGGTCGACGGTGGTGTCGTCGGCGGCGGCCTTGGTCGCGTCCGTGAGGGCCTTGGCCGGGATCACGGCGGTACAGTCGGGCAGGTTCGCGTCCTTCCACGCCAGGGTGCGGACGGCGAACCGGTAGCGGTCGGTGGCGTAGACGGTGAGGGTGCCCGTCTCGCTGTCGTGGCGCAGGCCGATGCCGGTGAGGACGGGCAGGGCCTCGTCCCTGCTGACCGCACTGGCGACCTGGGCGACTGCCTCAGCAAGGTCGGGACCAGCGAGGGTGCCGGCGGTGGCGCCCGGGTCGGGGAGGGTGGGGTACTCCTCCAGGGGCAGGGTCGGCAGGGTGAAGCGGGCGGATCCGGCCTTGAGCACCATGCGGGGGCCGGTGAGCTCGAGGTGAACGTCGCCGCGGACCGTGCCGACGATGTCGGCCAGCAGCCGTCCGGAGATCAGGGCGCGGCCGTTCTCGGTGACGGTGGCGGGTGCGGTGGTGTCGGCGCTGACCTCGTAGTCGAAGGCGCTGACACGCAGCCGTTCGCCGGTGGCGTCCAGGAGGAGACCGGCGAGGACGGGGATCGGCGGGCGGGCGGGGAGGCTGCGGGCGGCGTAGCCGACGGCGGCGGCGAGGTCTGCCTGTGCAACGGTGAGCTTCACGGGCGGGTCCCTTCGGGTACGGGGAGGTCCAGGAGGAGCTGTTCGGTGTCCGGAGCCGCGGAGCGCGAGGTCTGCGGCCGGGTGGGCGGCATGACCGGGGTGGCGGCCGGGCCGACGTCGACGGCGAGCTGTCCGGCGTCAGCGAGGGCCCGGGCGCGGGTCGTGGCGCGGGTGACGGCGTGGTGCCCGGCGTCCAGGTGCAGATGGCAGCCCTGGCACATCGCGCGCAGATTCTCGGGAGAGCAGTTCTCGGGGGTGTGATCGAGGTGGGCGGTGGTGAGGCAGACAGTGCTGCCGGTGCCGTACGCCTCGCCTTCGTGGACGTTGGGGCAGCGGCCGGGGTGGGTGCCCCGGCCGCATTCGCCCTCGCACTCGCACCGCCACCCGGCCCTGTCTTTGATGGCCCGGGAAATCTCCGGCCAGTTGGCCGGGTAGCGGAGGATGTTCTCGGGCCGGATCGGCACAGCGCGGCCCCCGGCTAGTCGCCGCTGGCGGCCTGGCGCTGCTCGAAGGCTTCGAGCAGTTCCCCGAGGCCGTTCGGCTCCGGAGCGGTGCCGACCCAGTCACCGGCCTCGGTGAACACCTCCACCTCGCTGGTGTCCGCGTCGAACCAGCAGACGTACGGGCCGTAGCGCTCCAGCATCGACGTGGGGGCCGTGTCGAGGTCGGTGCGCGGCGGTGCGGTCTGCAGGAGCTCGAGGTCGGTGACGTCCAGCCACATCGGCTCGTCCGGGGTGCGGGGCAGCCGGACGTAGCCGGTAACGCGGACCAGGTCGCCGGGGACCAGGTCGTACAGCACGGCGGCCGCCATGGCCGGGTCCTCCACCGTGCAGGGCAGGATCATCTCGTCCGTGCGCTCGTCCGTCGGCGAGACGAAGATGCGGAACCGTGCGCTGGAGCCGCGCAGGCCGGACACGGTCTCTTCGTCCAGGAAGCCGTCCAGGGCTATCGCGTCGGCCACGGTCAGCTCGCCTTCGCGGCCAGGGTCTGGGCGGCGTCGTACGCGTCCAGGATCTTCTTCGCGATCATGCCCTTGTCCGCGACCCGGTGGCCGTTGGCGCGCGCCCAGGACCTGACGGCGGCGAGCTCCTCCGGGGTGCGTCCGCTGCCCATTCCCGACCGGATCGGGGTGGGCGCGGCCGTCACCGTCGCCGTGGTGGCGACGGGGGCGACGGGGGCGAGAGGGGCGGGGAGGGTGCCGGCCTTGACGGCCCGAAGCTCCTCCTCAGCCTTCTCCAGTTCGGCCTTGAGCTTGGCAACCCGGTCTTCGGCAACCCGCTGCGCGTCATCGGCGGCGGCGCGGCGCTGGGTCAGCTCAGCCCAGTCGGAGCGGATCCGGGCGGCCCGGTTACGGACGTCGGCCGCCGGCTGCTTGTCCGCCCAGGCGAGCAGGGCCTGGAGGGAGTCCGCGTCCAACGTCTCCGTCTCTGCCGGGCTCTCCGTCTCGGTCACAGCCTCCGGGGTGACGGTGGCCTCCTGGTCGTGGGCGGCGAGCAGCTCGGTGAGCTCGTCCTCGCTGAGGCCGGTCGCGGCGGTGATCGCGCCGGTGCCGTCGCCGTTGGCGTGCATGGACAGGGCCATCGCCTCGAACGCGTTCGGGGTCTGCGGGGTCTCGGTCATGGGGTGGGTGTCTCCGTTGTCCGCGATGAGGGGGAGCAGGGTGGTGAGGGTGTCGTTGTCGGTGGGCGTCCCGAGGTAGCCCAGGAGTTCGGTGAGGTCGTCCTTGTCGCGGGCGTTGCGTGCGACAAGGCGGCTCGCGGCGGCGAGCTCTTCTGCGGGGCTGGGGTTGAGCGGGAGCGATTCGGCTTCAAGTGCCCGCTGCCAGTCGGTGAACATCGCGGCCTCCTACGACGCAGCCTTGAGGCCGGCCGTGAGCCGGACGAGGTTGTGCTGCTGCCGCTCGGGGGTGATCAGCCGGTGCACCGGCATCGGACCGTTCACCGCGCGGTCCAGCCGGACGATGCGCGCCTGGTTCACGGGCAGCGGGGTGTGGCGGGCGGCGGCGGCCCGCTCGCGGCGGGCCTGGTCCTGGGCGGCGAGGACGTCGATCCAGTCCGGTCCGAGGCGGTCGGCCATGCGTTTGCGCAGGGCAGTGCGCTGGCCCGGGGTGGTGGCCGCCCAGATGCCGACCTTCGTGACCGGCTTGTTGACCAGCGCCCACCGCAGGCAGTTCTTGACGATGGGGCAGCTGGAGCACGCCGTGCGTGCCTTCTCCAGCCGCTTCTCCGTCGCCGCCCGATCGCCGTTGGTGTGATCGCCGTTGGTGAAGTCGAACAGCTTCGGCTCCGTCTGGCAGCGGGTGGGGGTGGGGCTGTGGGGGAAGGGGAAGCGCGAGTCGGGGGCGGTGAAGTCGGTCGGCTTGGCGATGCCGGGGCGGCTCATGACGTGGCCTCCGGGAACAGCTCGTTCAGGTGGGGGAGTTGGAGGAGGACCTGCTCGAAGACATCGAGCGGGACGCGCCACGGTCCGAGCGCCCCGCCGCAGGGAACAGGCAGCGGCAGGACGTGGACGTCGTCGTCCAGGTCCACGTGGAAGCAGTCGCGCTGCGCCCACGGGCTGCACAGTTTCCCGGCCTCGGTGCGGGAGTCGTGGGAGCCGGTGATCCGGATGACACCGAGGACCGCGCTGAACTGCAGCTGGTGGCCGCGGATCGCGCGGGCCACGAGCGGGTCGCGCAGGGCGGCCCGGTCCATGGTCTTCTCCGCACCGGAATGCAGCAGGCGCCAGCCCGGCGCCCACGGCTTCGGCCGGTTCTCCACGCGCTTGCCGCCGCGCAGGATGGACGTCGCCCAGGGCTCCTTGACGGTGACGCCCCGGATCCAGTCCGGGGCGTACAGGGTTGGGCTCACGCTGCCTCCGGTCCGGCGTGGGTTCCGATACGGCCGGGGCGGCGGCCGTTGATGGTGGCGACGTCGGCGTGCGCGCGGGTCGCCAGGACGGGCTGGCCGGTGTGCTTGCCCGCGTACATGGCGACGTCGGCGGCGCGCTGGAGCCGCTCGCGGTCGCGGGTGCCGATGACGTCCGGGGCGGCGGCCCCGATCGACACGGCGACGTCGACCGCGGGTCCGTCTCCGGTGTCGACCGGCTCGCGCAGGGCGCGGTTGAGCTGGTCCAGCCGGAGGCTGCGGCGGCCGGCACCGACCCACGCGCCGACGACGAATTCGTCGCCGCCGTCGCCGCCCATCCGGCCGACGATGCCGCGGCTTCCCGCCCACTCCATCAGCCGGGAGGCCGTGGACTTGAGGACCAGGTCGCCGACGTGGTGCCCGAAGTCGTCGTTGAAGGTTTTGAAGTGGTCGACGTCGCAGATGAGCAGCAGTGCGTTGTCGCCGTAGCGGGTGATGAACCGCTGGATACGCGGCTCCCACGCGTCGCGGCGCAGGGCTCCGGTGAGCTTGTCCCGACTCGCGTCGGCGAGGCGCCGGTGCCACACGACGTTGTGGGCGGCCCACCCGGCAGCCGGTATGGCGGCCGCGGCGAGCGCCGTAGTGATCGTGCCGGAGGGCAACGCCACGCGGGCTATGGAGGTCATACTGGTGACTCCCTCTCGTTTCGTGCGGGATGGGTGGCCCGAGGCAGGCGACGGTTTCCAGACCTGGTGCGCCTGCCTCGGGGCGTATCTAAAGCTCGTAGACGGTGCGGTTCCTCCAGCTGTACGGGTTGACCCAGGCGCCGGCCTTCGCCGCCGCCCAGTCGGGCTCCCAGCCGATGCGCACACCGCACGCTCCCCAGTCGCCGTCCTGCCTGCCGGGGTTCTCGAGTCCGGCCTGCTGCGCGGCGAGGGCCGCGTCGTAGACCTGATGGGCGCGGGTGAGGGCCTCACTCGTGGAGGACGCCCTGCCGGTGAAGACGTGCACGCCGTGCAGCGCCCGGTTGGTGGTGTGGTGAATCGGGACGTCGACCTCGAAGACCTTCTGCTGCGGCATGACGCCCATCTCCTTCCTGCTGGTCGTGCTGGTCGTGGCGGAACACCGCGACCGCCCCGGCCGGGAAGGCCGGGGCGGCACGGAGGAACGCCGCTTCCCTCGAGGAAGGTTCAGCGGGTCGTGGCGCTCGCCAGGATGTCGGCGTGGTCGAACGCGAGGTCCGGGAGCGCGGTCAGGGGCCACCAGCGGGCGGCGGTGGCGTCGTCGCCTGCCGTCGGCCGGAGCGGCATGGGCAGGGTGGCCGTGTAGGCGACGCTGACGTACCGGCCGCGCGGGTCACGGCCGGGTGCGTCGAATGCGCCCACCTGCCGGAGGTCGGCGGCCGGGACGGTGATGCCGGTCTCTTCCTCCAGCTCGCGCACGGAGGCGGCCAGGCTGGTCTCCCCCGCGTCCACATGGCCGCCGGGCAGCGCCCACCGGCCCTTGAACGGGTCCCAGCCCCGCTCGATCAGCAGGACGTGGCCGGCGGCGAGCAGGACGACGTCGGCGGTGTAGCGGATCGTCTCGTCGGTGGTGGCGGTGATCATCAGGTGCCTCCTGGGCTCGAAGCGGTCAGGCCGGGACGGGGGCGGGGGTGTCGAGCTGGGTGCCGAGCAGCAGGGCGCGGATCGACTTCTCGTACTCGCCCGAGCGGATCCGGTCGTGGAGGAGCTGACCGGCGACCAGGCAGCGGGCGCGCAGGCTGATCGCGGCGACGGCGTCCGTGTCGGCACCGGCGTCGGTCGCGGCCTTCTCGGCAGCGGCCCCGGCGAGCGTGTAGGCCGTCTTGAGGCCGGCCGCGCGTCGGGAGTACCGCGCCTTGAAGTGCGCCCAGTCGCTCACCGCACGGGTGTCGTCCAGGCGTCCGTCCCAGGCGTCGTACCTGCGGCGGGTGCCGTCGGGGACG
>NZ_JBHXMF010000052.1:33540-37444 GCF_042721055.1 Streptomyces sp. NPDC058470 | reverse complement strand
GGTGCCGTCGGGGCGGGTGGCCATGTAGTGGACGACGGGCCGGGCGCTGTGTGCCATGGAGAGTCCTCCGGATCGGTCTGGCGGCTGGTGGCCGTTCAGTGGATGTCGTCGACGGTGATCGGGGTGCGCGAACGGCCCGGCCGCGGTGGCCGGGCCGTTGAGGAACAGCGGGCGCGGATCAGGCGGCGGCGTCGCCGGTCTGATCCGGGGCCGTGTCCGCGGTGGCGGGCTTCTCGTACGGCGCGGTGAGCTGGTCGACCGCGCGACGGATCCGGTCGGCGACACCGAGGACGTAGTCGCAGTGCCGCGCGGCGGTCATGTCGGTGGTGTACGCGGCGAGTTCCTGTTCCGGCGTGCCGACGCTTTGCAGCAGGCGCTCCAGGTGGAACGTGGCCGCGGCCATCTCGGTGAGCATCGGCGTCTCCATACCGGCGATGCGGTCCGCGAGCGCGCAGTCCGTCTTCGGGCGCTCGGGGTAGCGGTGGCTGTCGGTGCGCATGGCAGTCGTCATGTACGACTCCTTGAGGTCGGCGGGTGGGCTGACGCGCCCCCGCACCGCCCCGGCCCCCACGGGCGGGGGCCGGGGCGGCACGGCGACAGGTCAGATACCGGTCAACGCTCCAGTAGCTCGTAGGGGAAGGGCTCGTGCTCGATGTGCACGCCGGCCCTGATCCAGTGCCAGTGGAAGGGGAACCTGGTGAGTTCGAGCTCGATGACGGCGATGGCCCGGTGGTGTCCGTCGGACACGTAGATGTCGCGCCAGCGCTCGTTGATGCAGAGGAGGATCGGCACTTCGAGGCCGTCCTCAGCGATCGACTCCTTCAGCTTGTCGACCTTCTGCCGGTCTTTGCCCTGGGCGAACTGGCGGTGGGCGTCGGCCCATCGCCTGAAGTCGGTCGGCATGATCTTGCGGTCGTTGAGCAGCGACGTCAGCATGCGGCCGCGGTACTTCATCGGTTTCCCCCGGTGGCGGTCAGGCCCGGCCGGCGGTCGCGGCGGGCACCTGCCGCTGGGCGGCGGCCTCTTCGCGGCGGTGGTTGCGGACGACCTTGCCCATGATGTGCTGGGTGACCTTCTCCGCTTCGACTTCGTCGGCCACGAACTGCTTGTTGAGCTTTTTGACGGCGGGCTTGGACAGCACGTGCGTGCCCATCTCGTGGCGGGCCAGGGCGATCTGCTTGTCGAAGCCGCCCTTGCGGCACAGCTGGTCGACTTCGACGAAGGCGTAGACGAGGGTGGGGCCGATCTCCTGGCCCTTGCGGCGGCGCAGGCGCTGGGCGTTGAGCAGGATCCGCAGCGAGTTGTCGGGGCCGGCCACGGTCACGGCGTAGATGTCGCCAGGGCGGTCGGTCAGACTCAGCGTCTTGTCGCGCCACACCTCGTACTTGATGCCGGCGGCGACGCCCAGGGACCCGGCGGCCAGGCCGGAGAGCAGGTTGGTCTTGGTGACCACGAGTTCGACCTTGCCCAGCGGGCGGCGGCCGAAGTGGTCGCGGACCAGGCGCTGGGCGGTGGGCGCGGCGGCCTCGATGTCGGCGGTGACCTTGCGGGAGACGAACAGGCCGACGCGCTTGATGGTGAGCTGGTTTTGCTGCTTCTTCTTGTTGAACTGCACGTGTGCGTCCTTCCGGGAGGTCGGGGCGGTGCGGGCTGAGGGGCTACCGCACCGCCCCGGCCCGCACGGTCGCGGGTCGGGGCGGCACGGGCAGTCCGTCAGGCCGCGGACAGGCCCCGGGTGTCGCCGTCGGTGTCGTCGACGGCAACGGCCACGGGGAGGCCTGCGGCGCGGGCGGTGAGGTGCTGGTGGAGCTGGGGGAGGCTGGTGATCGTGACGGGCTCGTCAGCGTCGCCGGTCAGCAGCGTGAACTCCTTGGTGCGCCGGTCGTAGCGCTCGCCGCTGTCGCGGAAGTACAGCTGGACGCCGGGGGCGAGGTAGAGCCGGGCCTCGCCGTTCTCGAAGCCCTGCCAGCGGTCGGCGTAGGTGAGGAACGACGACTCGCTGCTGTCGAGTACCAAGCCGGCTGCGAACGCGGCCAGGTCGCTGGCGGTGCGGGCGGCGGCGTCCGCGATCTGGTCGATGCCGTCCTCCAGCGTGTCCGCCGGCGCCGGGCTGTCCGTACGGGCGCCGCGGTGGAGCCGGTCGTAGCTGGCGTCGTTGAGGCGCTTGGTGATCGGGTCGGTGACCCAGTCCAGGAAGCGGTACGTGGCGAAGCCGAGGATCAGGGCCAGGACGGCGGCGCCGATCCGGCTGTCCTGCGCGGACAGGGTCTGCCGGAGCGGGTTGTAGGCGAGGTCGGCGGTGACACCGCCGACCACCAGGACCACGGCCATGCCGGTCAGGGCGAGTGCCTCGGAGCCGACGCGGGCTGCAGTCTGGCGCAGCGCGTTCCTCATCGCGATCATGAAGGGGTGTGCCTCTCTCTTCGGGTCGTGGTGCGATCGGGAGTTGAGCGGTGCAGGTCCTGCGGGGCGGCCTGGTTGTGGTGACCGGTCGGCCGCCCCGCGGGGCGTCATGCGGCGACGGGCCCGGCGGGCGCGTTCGGCGCGAGGGCGCGGACGCCGGCGGCGAGGGCGATGGTGTGCTGGTGGCCGCCGTCGACGACGTCCTCGAGGAGCTCGATGACGCCGGGCTCGATGCCGCCGCGCTCGCGGGCGGCGGCCAGGACGTTCTCCAGCAGCAGGACCTCGCCCAGGACGCTGGCGCGTACGGAGAGGGCGACGTCCACGAGGCTGGCGGCCGACGGGATGCGGTGGTCGGCGTGGGCCGCGTAGGCGGCCTCGCTCTGCGCGGCGAGCCGCTCGTCAAGCGGGTGCGGCTGCTGCTCGCGGTGGCCGAACCGTTCGGCGGCGCGGCGTATGAGGTCCTTGCGTTCGGCGAGGGACGGGACGTTGGACACGGGGGCCTCCTTGGAGGGTTGCCGGGTCCGGCCTGGGTGGCCGGGCGGACACCGCCGGCCCCGCCCGGGCCGCGTACGGCGGGGCGGGGCGACGGAGACCGCCGGGTCAGAGGAGCGCGGTGCCTGCGGCTGCGGCCAGCAGGGCGAGCGAGCCGAGGATCAGGTCGATCGCCCATCGCAGCTGCACGTACTTGCCGAGCGCGATCTGGGACAGGACCCGGAGCCTCGCGACGCGGGCGTCGACGGTGAGGCTGGCGAGGATCTCCCGGTCATCGTTCAACCGCGCCCAGTGCGGGAAGGAGGAACGGTCGTTGCCGCTGAGGCGGGGGCGGACCACCAGGAGAAGCAGGACGGCGGCCGCGCCCAGGGCGAGCGCGGCCGCGGCCCCGAAGGCCCGCGCCGCGAAGGGCAGTTGCGCGTCGTAGGCGCCGACGACGGCGGCCAGGACCACGCCGTCGAAGGCCAGTAACAGCGAGGCCTTCGAGTCGGTTCGGGTGATCTTCGCGTCGGTGTCGCGTACGGCGTCGTCCAGGTTCTTGTCCAGGTCGTACGACGCTGTGAGGGACATGGTGTCGGGGGCGGCGGTCATGCCTCGTCCCCGTTCGCGTCCGCGGTCTCCAGGACGAGGGTGGCGTAGGTGGATTCGTCGCCCGCCACTAGGCGCACCGCGCGGCTGAGTTCGACCCACCCGTCGGCCCGCCCGGTGTGGTACGGGCACAGCCGCTCCAACACCCGGCACGCGTCGCACAGTTCGTGGTCGGTGTGGTGCTGCGGCAGGCCGTCCTGGAGCTCCTTCACGCGGTCGCGCAGGTCCAGGTACCCGGTGATGAGCATGTCGACGGCGTCGGCGGCGTCGCCCTGGAGGCCGACGAGGATGCGCTGGCCGTCGCGGGCGGACTCGAGTACGAACGTCTCGTTGTTGGTGCCGATGGACATGAGCTGGGTCCTTTCCGGCCGGGCTGTCCGGCTCCCCGTCACCACCCGGCCCGCCGGTCGGCGGTACGAGT
>NZ_JBHXMF010000052.1:0-33445 GCF_042721055.1 Streptomyces sp. NPDC058470 | reverse complement strand
TTTCCGGCCGGGCTGTCCGGCTCCCCGTCACCACCCGGCCCGCCGGTCGGCGGTACGAGTGGATCAGGCAACCGTCAGGTCAGCGGGGTCACGCGTCCGCGAGGGTCTTGGCCAGGGCATCAGCCGGGGCGGCGGCCGGGCGCTCCGGCAGCACCCAGCAGTCCCGTGCGTGCCGGGTGGCTTCCTCCCGGGCCGCGTTGCGCACCGCGCCGCCGAAGTCGCGGCCCTGGCGGCAGCCGAGGCAGCGCCAGGGGAAGACGTCCTGGCCCGACTCCTTCTGTCCGATGACGACGGTGAGCGCGCCGCCGCGGGTGCGGATCCGCATCACCGTGTTGTCCGGCACCGTCTCTTCCGGGGTGTCGTAGCCGCTCTGGGCGAGCATGACCCACAGCCGCGCTTCCTCGAGCATGTGCTCGCGCCGCTCGCCCCTCTCGGTGCGGGCGGCCCGCAGGAGCATGGCGGCCTCGTGTCGCATGTCGGCGATCTGCATGTGGTCCTCCCGTTCGTTCGGCCGGGCTGTCCGGCTCCCCGTCACCACCCGGCCCGCCGGTCGGCGGTACGGGTGGATCAGGCAGCCGTCAGGACCGGCGGTCGCAGCGGGGGACGTTGATCACAGGACGGAGTGACAGGCCGCGCAGCGCGAAGAGCGAGAGACTCGTCCAGGCGAGGACGGCCAGCGCGGCGGCGACGGTGCGGCCGGCCGCGGGCGAGGACTCCCACACCATGAACGCGGTCGCCGCCCCGTGTGCCAGCCAGGTCAGGCGGGCGCCGAAGGCTTCGGTGATCCAGGCCCACACGAGGGAGGCGCCGCCGACGCCCAGCCAGATCCCAAAGGCGCTGGTGGCGGTGACGGGCAGCCCGACCGTGTGGGCGGCGAGGTAGGCGTGGACGGGGTCGGTGAGGGTGGCGGCCCACTGGGTGGCCCATGACCAGTCCTGGTGCCCGAACCAGCCGAGCCAGTCGATGACCTTCGGGACGGCCCACTTGAGGATGAAGATCAGGGTGACCGTGCCGAGGATCGCGCCGACGGCGAGGGCGCCGGGCGGGATGTCGTCGCGGGTCCGTATGGGCGCCGGCCGGGGGTTCGGGTAGGTGGGGCGGCTACGGGGCGGCTGGCGCTTGTCGTCGTCGATCGTTTCCAGCGGCGGGATGGGGTCGGGTTCGGGGGCGGGGTTGGGGCTGGCGGTGGGCTCGCTCACCGGTGCTCCTTCGACGGATCGGTCGGGCGTCTGCTGGACGGAGTTGGTGTGGCTGGCTGTCCGCTCCCCTCACCGCCCGCGCGGGGCGGGCGGATCGGGCAGGTGACAGCCGGGTCAGGCCGACGCGGGGGTGCTGTGGAGGGCCCCCAGGTGCGCCAGGGCCTGTTCGACGTGTTCGCCGGCGGCCGTGATGGTCCCGGCGGCGGCGGTCAGTTCCTGCGCGGCCAGCCGGACGCGGACGTCGCGGTCGGCGTGCGCACGGAGGCGGTCGGCGAGGTCGCGCATCAGGTCGCCGAAGAGGAGGGGGAGGGTGATGTCGTAGTGCGGGTCGCCGGGCCCGAGTTTGAGCAGCAGGTCGACGGCGGCCTCGTGCTCGAGGCCGCCGTGGACGAGAGCGCCCAGCTGCTCCAGGGCGAGCATGGCGATCTGCCCGGCCCGGTTGACGGCGACGCGGTCGGTGGACCCGCTCACCGGTGCGCTGCTTCGAGCGGGGCGGCGTCCGTCTCCAGCTCCACGCGGATCAGGCTGGTGGCGGTGCGCGGGATGCCCGCCCGGTCCTGCTCGCGGATCGCGGCTTCCTTGTCGCTGAACGCGCCGTACGGCAGCCCGTCGCTCATCAGGACGTACACGCCGGTGAGCGGCGTCGGGGTGATCCACGGCGTGCGGTAGTCCACGGTGACGGTGACGGTGGACCAGAGGTAGTCGCGTGCACGGGCGAACTCCCCAGTACTCCAGCCGTCGGGGGCAGCCCCCTGCTGCTGGCTCTTCGCCCGGGCGGCTTCCTCCGTGACGTGGGCGGACTGGGGCTGGCCGTACCGGCAGAGGAGCAACACTCGCTGCGGCTCGGTCAGCTCCCGGATCGCCCTCAGCACGTGGCGGCCCTGGTCCGTGTCGTTCAGGCCGAACTGGTCGGCGTGCGCGACGAAGGCATGGGCGGCGCGGTATCCGGCGGCACCGTGCCCGGAGGGGGCAGCGGCCATCCGCGCGGCGACGTGGCCGGCGGCCGCCCGGAGAGCATCGAGCTGGGTGCGGAGTTCGTCGATCTGCCCGTCGCGCTCCTTCAGAAGCTGCTCCAGGCCGGTGTGCTTCTTCTCGGACTCGCTGTTCTCCTGGCGCTGTTGGGCGAGTTCGCCTTCCAGGCCGGGGACGCGCTGCGCGGTCTGCACCGCCTCCTCGAACGTGCGGCGGGTGGAACGGCGGATGATGCTGATCATGGGCTTTTCCCCCTGCAGAGTTGGTCTGCGGCCGGGGCTGTCCGGCTCCCCTTCACCGCCCGGCCCGCCTGGTGGCGGTACGGGCGGATCAGGCAGCTGTCAGGACCTGGCGGCGGGGTGCTGGGAGTGGTCGGTGGCCAGCTCGCGCAGCCGGGCGACGCTGTCCGACGGCTGGTTCGTGGTGCGGATCTCCACGCCGCAGCCCTCGGGGCAGGTGAACAGCTGAACGTCGTTCGCGGCCTGCTGGAAGCGGAGGCCGACCGACAGCCCCGTGGAGAGGATGGCGAGGACGGTGGAGACGATGACGGCGACGCCGACACCGTGGTCGGCGAGGTCGTATCCGATGTAGCAGGCCGTGGCGCCGGCGAGGCCGGTGGGGATGGCTTCCCTGACGGTGAGTGCCATTCGCAGAACTCCTTGGGTTGGTGGCGGTGGGTCAGGCAGCGGTGAGCCACTCGGATGCGGCAGCGGTGTAGTCGCGGGGGTCAGCCGGCGTGCCGTCGAAACACTCGAGGCAGCTGCCGAGCTTCTTGAGCGGGAGGCACCGGTGGTAACGCCGCAGGCACTTGGGACACGTCTGCCTGCGGGCCATCGCCTTGTCGAGCGCGGCCTCCTGGGCGAGCGTCGGCACCCTCTTCGGGACGGCGAGGTCGATCCGGTACAGGTAGCCAACGCGCTTGCCGCCGCGGCATTCGATCTGGGCGACGACGTAGCGACCGCGGCCGGGGCTCAGTCCCATATCGCGCAGCTGGCGGCGGGTGGCGAGGCCTTTGGGGGCCTGGCGCCACTTGTACGTAGGGATCGTGCCGGACTTCGTGGCGTACAGGTCGACGTCCCGGACGACCGGCTCTTCGGCCGGGGGCGTCGGTTCAGCGCCGGCGGCCACGGTTGTGTCCGCGGCCGGTGTGGACCTGGACGCGGGAGCGGCCCTTGGCGCGGACGTTGATGGTGTCGCCGCGTCCGGTGCCCGTGGTGGTGAAGACCTTCAGCACGATCCAGCCGCCCAGGCCCGCCAGGGCGATGAGCCCGAGGGTGACGAGCGCCTGGAGCAGCTCCACGATCGCGTGGATGAGGAAGAAGACGCCGACGCCGCCGATGCCGACGATGAAGGCCACCAGGGCGGCCTTGATGAGGAGCGGGGAGACCAGCGGCTGCGGGGCCGGGGCGGGCGGCGGTGTGTAGTAGGCCGTCTGCTGTCCGTACGGGCCGGGGACGACGACCACGCCGTCCAGGCCGGCGGTCGACGGGTAGACGACCGTGCCCTGGGGGAGCGGGACGACGTGCTGGCCGTACGTGGGGGCGGGCGCCTGCCCGTACTGCGGCGGCAGCGGGGTCGGCAGGTAGGTGGTCTGTGGCTGCTCGCCGTAGGACGGCATGATGGTGGTCCTCCTCTGATGGGGAGCGCGGGCGGTGTCATTTGGCGTGAGTTCGCCCGGGTGAGGCTTCGGCCTCTTCACCGGCCCCCGAGGTGGCTTCAACACCTCGGGGGTCAGTGGAGCCGTCGAAGCGGGTCAGGTGGTGAGCCGCCTGAAGCGGCTCGTCATCAGGGGCTCGCTGCGCATGAGGATCGTCGGCGGGTGGCCCGGGCGGGGCTCGGGCGCCAGCACGATCGGCTCGTCACGCTGCTCGCTGAAGTCGAACGTGATCTCCAACTCCACGGTGGGGTCCTCCTCTTCGTGTTCCGTGTGATCGGTCATGCCGCGCCCGCAGCGTCGTCGGAGTCGTCGGTCGCGAAGCCGTCCAGCTCGGTGTCGGCGAGCACGCTCTCCTTGAATCCGCCCTCGTTTTCGATCCGCTTCTTCGCCTCGCGGACGCGGTCTCCGACCCAGGTGTCGGCCTTGGCGTAGTGCTGTGCGAGGCCGTCCAGGTCCGGGGAGACGTTGGTCAGGAGGCACTTCGCGACGTACCGCTCAGCGTCCTCACGCTGCTGCGCGCGCACATCGCGAGGGACGCGGCCCTCACTTTCCGAGGCGGTCAGGGCGGGAACCGCGGTGAGCGCGACCCCGTTTTCCGAGGCACTTCCCGAGGCACGCCCCGCAGAAATCGAGGTGCGGCCGCTGCCACTTCGCGAGGAACTTTCCGAGGCGGGCCGGGTCTTGGCGGCGGCCCGCTCCAGTGCGCGCTGACGCTTGGCGGCTTCGGCTTCCTCCAGGGCGCGGGCTTCGGCTTCCGCCTTGATCCGCTCGGCTTCCGCCTTGGCGTCCGCCTCCTTGCGCAGCGCCTCAGCCTGGGCTTCTGCCGTAGTGATCTCAGCCCGGCGGGTGGCCTCACGGTCCCGCTCAGCCTGCTCCAGCTGCCACTGCTCGCGGCGGCGGGTGGCCTCGATCTCTGCCTCGGTCTTGAGCCGCTTGGCCTCGATTTCCGAGCTGCGTTCGGCGAGTTCGATGCGCTCGCGTTCTGCCTCGATTTCCGCGCGGCGAACCCGAGCGGCTTCCTCGTTTTCTGCCTCGCGACGCTCGCGTTCGAGCCTCGCGTTTTCCTCGCGTTCGAGGCGAGCGGCCTCGCGTTCTTCGCGGTCGCGCTCGCGCTGTGCCTCGCGTTGTGCCACCTCGCGCTTTTCGGCGGCCTCGCGTTCGGCTTCCTCGCGGGCTCGCTTTTGCGTGGCCTCGCGTTCCGCAGCCTTCGCGGTCTCGAACTGGGCGATGATCGCGGTGAGTTCGCCGCGCCGCCTCGTTGCGTACTTGCGGTAGCCGGTGGCGGCTTCCGCGAGCAGGATCAGCAGGGCGGGGGCGACGGAGTGGAGCAGGATGCCGCCCGCGTCCGGCTTCTGGGGCACGAAGTGGAAGTGCCCATCCGGGTAGAGGCTGGTCCAGCAGTTCATGATCCAGGTGGACAGACCAGCGGTCCAGCGCAGCAGGAACGGCCAGCCGCCGGGCTTGTAGTCGCCGCCGTGCTCAGCGAGCACGCCGTCGACGTACAGGACGGTGATGAGGGCGAGGCTGGCCAGGGGGTCCAGCATCCAGGCGATGTACCAGGGGATGTCGTGGGAGATGCCGAACAGGGTCACATTCACGCAAGTGAAGATCAATGCGCCGCCACCGATGGTCATCAGGGCCTTGGTGACCTGGGTGAGGACTCCGTCGATCTTCTGGAGTGACCTGCGGGCCTTGGTGACGTCGTCTTCGGTGACGGGAGGGAGGGGTCGGGAGGGGCCGGCCGCCTTCGGCCGGGGAGCGGTCGGGGCGCTCATGTTGATTACCTTCCGTAAGGTGCGCGGCAGCGCGGCGCGCACCGTGCGCGCGGGACAAACCGGTACGCATTGGGTGGTGCGCGGCGGGGGTGCGGGCTCCCTACCTGGGGCGGGGACGGGTGCGCACGGTGCGCTACGCTGCGCACCGTGCGTACCCGGTTTTGATTACTCTCCGTGCTGCTAGGAGAGGGGGGAGCGGAGGATGTCGTAGTGGCCGAAGCCCTCGTCGGACTCGTCCTCGGAGATCACTCCGGCCTCGATGAGGATGTCGCGCTGGCGGTAGAACCAGCGCTTGGTGTCGGCCAGGCCGACCCGCAGGAGGATGTCGGTGACCTCGCGGGGAGCAAACGTCAATTTGCCTTCGCGTACCCACGTGTCGAGCCGCTGGTAGAGCTCCTGGCGGCCCTGCTCGCTGGTGAGCTTGTCGGCGTCGTCGGCGTCGCCGCCCAGCGAGAGGACGGGGGCGTCGTCGGCCGGGGCCTCGATCTCGTCCTCGATGCGCAGGTGGTCGTACTCGCCGGGCTCGGGGTCCTCCTCCAGCACGTTCTGCAGCATCTCGTTGAGCTCCTCCACCTCGCGCTCCATCGTCTCCTGGTCCACGTCCTCGATCTCCTCGATGTCGGGCGGGCCGGAAGAGGCCGGCACCGCTTCGGCGGCCGGGGCGGTCGCCGTGGCGGTGGAGGCCGGGCTCGCCTGCTGCTGGGGCTGCTCCGTCTCTCCCTTCTCCTTGGGCAGGAGGGGGGCGTCGTACGTGGTGCGGTTGACGTACAGGTCGCCGAACGCGTCAGCGGTGACCGTGTCCAGCGGGGTGCGGATCGCCGCGCCCGCCGTGATGGCGTCGGCCTGGTCGCGCTTGCTGGCCAGCTCGGTGCGGGCGGTGACGTGCCACCGCTCCTCCGGGATGCCCAGGCCCGCCGCGTAGTGGTAACCCGGCTTGCGGTTGCCCCACTGCGGCCAGGCGCCGGCCTCCACGGCCTCGTCCGGCAGGCAGTACTGCGAGTCCGCGCCGTCCCGCAGGCCGAAGCACAGTCCGGCAGGCGAGTTGGCGCGGGAGTCGGTGTCCATGTTGTTGTGCGTCGCGCGCTGGATGGACGTCAGGATCCAGATACCGGCGGCACGCGCCGTACGCAGGATCTTCTGGTAGTGCTCGTTGTCGGCGGCGAAGTCCGCGGCCTCCTCGCCGATGATGACGAGGAAGTTGAGACCGCAGCCGGGCTCCCACTTCGACATGCCCTTCGCGGCGAGGAAGTCGGTGCGCTTCTCGATCGCGGCGGGCAGGAGCTTGAAGAACCGCCGGGCGGCGTCCTTCTTGTCGATCGGCCACTCGATGCCGTGCCGGACGTGCCCGAAGTCCTGCTGGAACTTCGAGCAGTCGATCACGATCGTGGAGACCTCGGTGCGGGTGCCGCACTCGGTGATGATGAGCTGGTTGCCCTGCGTCTTCCCGGCGCCGTTGACGCCCATCGCGATGCAGTGCTCCACGTTGCCGTTGGACAAGGGCTCCTTCTCCAGCGGCGCGCCGGTGAGGTTGAGGCAGCGCAGCATGCCGGTGAGGTTGAGCAGGACGTCCTCGCCGTCCTCGTAGCGGCCGGTGCGGATCGGCACGTCGCCGATGGACGCGCCGAACGCGGACGGGCCGCGCCAGGGGAAGCCCTCCTTGAGGAGGTCGGCGACCTGCACGCGCAGGGTGACCTGGGAGGAGTCGTCATCGTCCACGGTGTGGGTGATGCGTCCCTTGCCCAGCTTCATCGCGGCCGCCATGGCCGGGATCCTGCGCGCGAGGTCGTCGGCGGTCGCGCCGTCCTTGGCCTCCACCGTGGCGATCACGGTGCCCTTGCCGTTGGACTGAGCGTCCTTCAGCTCGTGCTTGGCCAGGCCGATCTCCGACTCCAGCTTCTCCCACCTGGACGCGCTCTTCTCGGAGCCCGCCTTGTAGAACTTGCTCCAGAGGTTGTTCGCGACCGCCATACCGACGCCCCCGAGGAACCAGGCTGCGGCCGTCGCCGGGGTGTCGACCCCGACGACCGTGCCGAGCGTGCTCGCGGCGGTGACGGTGGCGGTGTTGACCTGGTGCCAGATCTTCTGGTCCTTGGGCCGCTTCGCCTTGGAGTCGAGGTGGGCCATCAGGCGGCACACGGCTGTGCCGGTGCCGGCCAGCCCCAGCGCGGCGAGCGCCAGGGCGGTCGGGTTACCGGCGAGCGAGACGTGCGCGAGCTCCACGGGCAGCGGACCGAGAACGGTGACCGCCCACGGCCCGCCGTAGGTGAGCCGGGCCCCGCGGCTCTCCTGGATCTCTTCGTCGCTGCGGGGGTCGAACTTCTTCGAACGAGATGCGCGGCGTGCCATTTAGGCGGCCTTTCCTGCTTCGCCGGGCTTCCCGGCGGCGTCGGACGGCTTGTCCCCGATGGAGAACCCGGGCTTCTTGGTGCCCTTGCCCTTGCGGGCTTCGGCCTCGGCTTCCTGCTCGGGCCGGATGAAGTGCTTGACGAAGCTCGCGTACATTTTCACGCCCGCCAGCCCGAGCACCTTCGCCGCCGACGCACCCGCCTTGAGGTGGGCGCCGACCAGCTTCGCGCGGATCTTGGACTGGAGGCCGAACGTGTACCACTTGCCCTTGTACTGCGACAGGATCGCCGTGATCATGTCGGCGTCGAACGCCACGCGCGTGTACAGCTCGAAGCCGATCGCGCGCAGGATCTTCGCGTAGTTGTAGAGGTCGCGGTCGGTCTTGAACTCGATCTTCTCGAGCTGCTGGATCAACTTGTGGAGGTCCGAGCCGACCTTGACCTCGCCGCTGTCGTCGCTCATGTGGATGGCATTCCTTCCGGTGGGGGTCGTGGGGGTTGTGCGGGCGGGGGCTCTGTCACCTCCCCGCGGTCCCGGACCGGAGTCCGGAGCCACGGGCAGACGGCAGGTTCACCGGCTGCTGGTACTGGCCTGGCTGTCGTCACCGGCGTTCTGGATCGCCGTGGCGATGCCGGAGCCGATGCCATTGATCGCCGTGGCGATCGGCGAGGTCGCCAGGGCGTATCCGCAGACCAGCGCCGCGATCACGGCGCCCATGGCCATGTCGGCCTTCCAGAGCAGCCAGACGGCGCCGCCCGAGAGCAGTGCAACGGGGATAACGATCATCAAGTCCTCCAAGGGACAGGGGAGTTGGGATGTGCTCCTCAGCCATCGAGGGGAGGGCCGAACGAAGGCCGGCCTCCCCCGAACAGGAGGCCGGCCGTGGAGCGTTGCAGGGGCGGGGGAAGTCCCTGGTGCTCCCTGCCGTCCCCGGCAGCGGCCGGGGGCGACAGGCAACATCGGGGTCAGGCTGCGACGGCGATGTGCTCGGTGCCGAGCGCCCGGTGCGGGGCGATGATCTGCCCGTCGGGCAGCAGCTCGCCGGTGTCCTCGAAGAGCAGGACGCCGTTGCACAGCAGCGACCAGCCCTGCTCGGGGTGGTGGGCGACGATGTGCGCGGCCTCCCGGTCCGGGAGGTCAGCCGACGGGCACACGGGCTGGTGCTGGCAGGCGGGAAGTACGGCCATGGGAGTGCCTTCCTCTTCGTTGAGGTGCGGGACGGGTCGGACCTGGTCAGGTCATTCGCGGCCTGGACGGCTCCCCGTCACCGCCCGTCCCGGCCAGGGCCGGAGCGAGCGGATCAGGCAACCGTCAGACCTGCTCGAACTCGATCGCGCTCATCACGCCGGTGCCGGTCAGGGCCACGACGGTGAGGAGGTTGCCGTCCCGGCTGCGCAGCTGCTCGCCGCGTGCGTTGCGGGTGTGGACGACCGGCTCGAAGCCCGCCAGCGTGTTCACGCCGATCAGGCGACACGCCTCGTCCGAGGTCAGGCCCGCGGTCACGTAGCGGGTGGCGGGGTTCGGGCCGATGAACCGGTGGTTGATCAGGGAATCCATAGGGCCTCCTGACGGGCGGGTGGGGTAGAGCGGGGATTCCGCCGCGCTCTCCACCGCTCACCGGACCACCCGAGGGCAGGTCGGTGAGCGACTGGGCAGCGCGTGGCTGCTAGATCAAAGAGGCGCGGTAGCGCGCCTGTTGCCCTCTGCGGGCGTCGCCGGGTCGGGTCCCGGTGCGTCATGTCCAGCTGTGACGCGCGCCGTGGTTGGTCCGGCGCATCAGCTGCGGCGCCACCCCACGCCTGTGAGGTGTTGACTGGCAAGGTCGGGCCACGAGGACGAACTTCACCCGGTCGTCTCGGGGGCGATCTGTCTCATCTCGCCACATGCGTTGGGGCCCCGCTGGTCGATCCGCTTGCCATCCAGCCGGTAATGCATCGAACTGGTCAGCGCCCGGTCCTTCCCCCCGTCCCTGGTGACCAGGAACGGCGTGCCGTGCGTAGGGGGAGAGCAGACGTGCCTCTCGCGTCAGCCCCGCATGATCGCTATGGAGTTCTCAAACTACGGACGCTTCCTTCAGAACCCCCGGCCAATCACGGCTGTTGGGGGCCCATCCGGGCGTTTCCGCCTCTCGTCCCGGGGCTCGCTCTTGGCGGGGCCCTGCGGCGATCTGGTCGGTCTGTGCTGGGGGACCGAGGTTCCGGCTCCCTCATCCGGCGCCGCCCGCAGGGGCGGTTCCGGGTGGGGGAGCCGGGTCCGTGAGGACCCGGCGACCCGGTGGGTCAGGCCGCGACCGGCAGGGGCGCGGCGGCGGCCGGCGCGGTGCGCAGCTGCGCGGCGTAGGGGAGAAGGACGTCGACCAGGCGCTCACGCACGAAGCTGGCGATGCTCGGGTCGTCGGCCGCGATGTCACGGGCGGCGAGCATCCGGTTCTCCCGGGCCTCGATCGCCTCGATCGCCGCCTCCAGGTCCAGGCCCTCCAGCCGCTCGTGGGGGAGGAGGCCGGCCTCGTACATCGAGAGCGGCGTACCGAACGCGACGTCCAGGTCGACGTCGCCGAAATCCGGCAGTTCCACCTCGATCGCGTCCAGCAGCTCCTGGGTCTCCATGTCGAAGCCCTCGGTGGCGAGGCTGGAGGCGGGGCGGCGGGTGACGTTCATGGGGTTCCTCTCCGAAGACAGCACGGATGAACTAGGCGAAGTAGATTGACTACTCAATGCCCGATGCGATGACTCTTGCACCGAGAGCGATAGCGGGTCAAGTCCCGAAACCGAGATCGGCTAGATTGACTACTCATTACTGGAGCGGTAGACATCTCCCATGGGAGTCAGCGGCAGGGCGCGCGCCCTCTACCAGCGCATCGCAGACAAGATCCGCTCCGAGATCGCCGATGGCACCCTCGGGCCAGGCGCGAGGCTGCCAACGGAAGCCGAGATCGCTGAGGAGTGGGAGACCACCAGATCGACCGCCGTGCAGGGTCTGAAGGTCCTTGTCAACGAGGGGCTGATCATCAGTGATCGCCCGCGCGGATACTTCGTTCGCAGCCGCCGGCCGATGGTCTACCGGCCCCAAGGCGAGTTCCGGAAGCGCCCGTTGTCCCCGGAGATGGACAGCTTCCTCACCGAGATGGCGCAGGAAGGCCGTGAGGCTGGCCAGCGCATCGAGGTGAGCGTCATCTCGCCCGCGCGCGACGTCCGCGAGCGGCTGAAGCTGAGTGAAGGCGAGCTGGTGGCCGTTCGGCGTCGCATCCGGATCATCGACGGAGTGCCGTACAACACCAACGACTCCCATTTCCCGCTGAAGTTGGTGCAGGACAGCGAGATCATGAATCCCGACGACATCGCCCGTGGCGCCAACGTCGTCTTGGCTGAGTTGGGGTATGAGCAGGTCCGAGCCCTGGACGAGATTCAGATCCGGATGCCGACGCCCGACGAAGCCGACAGACTCCAGCTCGGTCCTGGCACACCGGTCGCGGTCCACCTGTGCACGGGTTACACCCAGGACGGCAAGCCGGTGCGCACCGTGGTGAACGTCCTGCCGGGAGACCGGCACGTCATCACGTACGAGCGCCGCAAGCCACCCCTCGGCTCCAATCCTGCTATCCGCCCAGCCCGCGAAGACGACCTGGAAACCGTGATCGAACTCTGGGATCACGCAGCTTCCTGGTTGCGCGACCAGGGGAGCGATCAGTGGCAGTACCCGCCCCGTGCGGAGCGCATCAAGGAGAACATCGCCGCTGGCGAGTGCTGGATCATCGAAGACGACGCTGTTCCCGTCGCCACCATCACCGTCGACGACCACCCAGACCCCGACTTCTGGACGCCTGAAGAAGCCGCTGAGCCTGCCTTGTACGTGCACCGCATGGCTGTGCGCCGCGACGTCAGCGGCCTGGAACTCGGATCCTCCATGCTCGACTGGGCAAGCCAACTCGCCGCCGACCAAGGGAAGCAGTGGTTGCGGCTCGACGCCTGGCGGGACAACGAGCGCCTTCACGACTACTACGGCTCCCGCGGCTTCACACACATCCGGACCGTCGAAGCGTCGGGCCGCCGTAGTGGCGCCCTGTTCCAACGTCCTGCAGGCCACGAGCGCGGAATCGGCCCCAAGCTCACCGGAAGCCACTGATGCGCCGGCCCGCTGAACCAGGAACGGCAGCTGGCTCTCTCCTGGGCGCAGATCAGCCCGCAGTTCCCGGATCATGTGACACCGGTTTTCGACGGTCACGGCGATCACCGGTCCCTCTTGCTGGAGGGTGTCAGCAGGGCCTTCAGGATCAGGCCGGTCACGCTGGTGCCGGCCACCGTGGTGACGATGTCGCGGATCACCACGAGCAGCACCGCCACGACCAGGCCGCCAGTCAGGACGACCGTCACGATGACGACGGTCGCAACACGGGGTCGCGCTCGCGGCCGCCGCTGAACGGCCGATCTCGTGCACGGGCAGTCGTGTATCGGCGTCGGCGCGATGGCCGTGAGGTCGATGGTCCGACCGTGCGCGTCGGCAACGCAGTGCCCGCGGCGGGTGTGCTGGGTCTCAGTCATCGCGCCCTCCTGAAGCGGGAGTTGGGGTTTGCGGCGGCTGAAAGAGCCGTCACTCCAGGTGTAGGCGTCGTGGCGGGCGGCTTCTACGGTTGCCATGTAGCCAGCCACGGCTGGCTACATAGGACACATGCGAGGGGAGCGACTGTGGGACAGCAGCCGGCCGAACTGACGCCGGATGAGTCGCCGTGGCACCGCTGGGGTGCGGAATTACGGCGAAGCCGTGAGGCGCGCGGGTTGTCCCTGGAGAAGCTCGGTCAACGGGTCCACGTCACTCGCTCCTACCTGAGCAAACTTGAGCGGGGGAAGCAGCCGCCGTCCCGGCAGATCGCTGTTGCATGCGATCGCGAACTGGACGTATGCGGTGCGCTCGTACGGGCCTGGGAGAAGGCCTATGCCGAGGTTCACGGTGCGTCCAGCCCCCGTGTCCATGTGTCCAACTCAAGGCCTCATGTTTCCAAAACGCCTGCGGACCTGGTCACCGCCGTATCCGAGCAGGCAACGTCGGACGATGAGGGGATCTGCGTCCCCGCTCGTCTACGTGATGGAACGGTGGTATTCGTGGCGCTTGATCGACGCGACCTGTTGCGCGGCGGGGTGGGCATCGGTGCAGCGACTGCATTCGGCATCGGCACTCCAGCGGCCGCGGACTCGAGCGCAGTGCCAGGGCTCGTCCGCCGGGCGCTGTCTGCGGCGGCGTACGGCGGAACGCCGGTTGAGCACCTGAAGCGCACACGTCGGCTGCTCATCGAAAGGGACAACCTGCTCGGTCCTGGGCATGCCATCAAATCGGTTCGTGACCACATCGAGGTCATCAAGCAGCTGCGGCTGGAGGCCAAGGGTGCCGACCGCCACACCTTGATGGAGCTGCAGACGCAGTACGCGGAATTCGCGTCGTGGCTCTACCAGGACCTGGGTGATTTCAACAGCGCACGCTTCTGGTTGGACAGGGCGTTCGACTGGAGTCACACCGTTGGCGACGGCGACTTGACTTCGTACGTGATGGCTCGCAAGGCGCAGCTTGCCGGTGAGACGCGCGACCTGGTCGACGTCGTTGATCTGGCTGAGGCCGCTCAGCGACTGGCACGTCCGCGCTCACGCCTCGCTGCGGTCGCGCGAACGTACGAGTCCTACGGGCACGCGTTGCGCGGGGACTCGGGTGAAAGCCAGCGCGCGATCGACGATGTCCACGGCGCTCTGGACCATGTCTCTGGGGACCCGACCCCGTGGGGCGTGTGGCTGAATGCGCAGTACGTGGAGGTGCACCGTGCCCAGGGTCTCGAAGTCCTGGGCAAGCACGACCAGGCTGCGGACATCTTCATGGCAGCGATCCAGACACTGCCCGAGGGATACCACCGCGACCGTGGCGTGTACCTGGCTCGTGCAGCCGTGGCTCACGCCGGCGCTGGCGCTCCAGAGCAGGCAGCAGCGGTCGGGTTCCAGGCCCTCGCGGTTGCGGAAGACACCGGCTCGGGCCGGATCTTCAAGGAACTCGGGCGGCTCAACAAGTCCCTCCTCCCGTGGCAGCGGCAACCCGAAGTAGCCGAATTCCACGCGGCGTTCGACGCCGCACTCCCGCACGAAGCCTGACGAGAACGGATTGCGAAACCGATGACCACACGCCCGTACGTCCTGTTGTCCGCCGCGATGAGCGTCGACGGCTACCTGGACGATGCCAACCCTGAGCGGCTGCGGCTCTCCAACGCGGATGATTTCGATCGCGTGGACGAGGTCCGCGCCGAATCCGATGCCATCCTGATCGGCGCAACCACCATGCGGAAGGACAACCCGCGGCTGCTGGTCAACAGCGAGGCCCGCCGCGCGAAGCGCGTCGCGGACGGCAAGCCGGCGTACCCGCTGAAGGTCACCGTCACCAAGTCCGGCGACCTGGACGCCAGCCTGAACTTCTGGCACCACGGCGGCCAGAAGCTCGTGATCACCGTGGACAGCGCGGTGGAGAAGGTGCGCACGACGTTGGACGGGCTGGCCGACGTGGTTAGCGTCGGCCCTGAATTCGACTGGGAGCTGGCCCTCGATGAGCTCGGACGTCGCGGCGTCGGCCAGCTGATGGTGGAGGGCGGCGGCACCATTCACACCCAGCTCATGGCGGCCAACCTGGCCGACGAAGTCCACCTCGCCATCGCACCCCTCTTGGTCGGCCAGCCGGAAGCGGCCCGCTTCCTCGGAGCCGCCAGCTACCCGGGCGGGACGACCGCTCGGATGACGGTGCTGGAAGTCCGGGCGATCGACGACGTCGTGCTCATCCGCTACGCCCCCAAGGAGCGCGGTTGATGTACGCGCCCGGCCGGGACCAGGACCTGCGGTGGACACAGCGTGCGATCGACCTCGCTGCTCTGTGCCCTCCGGCTGTAGGCGCCTACTCGGTCGGCGCGGTCATCGTCGGCAAGGACGGCACCGAGTTGGCGACCGGCTACTCCCGCGCGACCGGCCCGCACGAGCACGCGGAGGAAGTCGCGCTCGCTCAACTCTCCGACCAAGACCCGCGGCTGGCCAAGGCAACGATCTACAGCACCCTGGAGCCTTGCTCCCAGCGGCGCTCGCTCCGCACTCCGTGTGCGCAGCGGATCCTCAGCGCCGGCATCCCACGTGTCGTCATCGCCTGGCGCGAACCCTCGCTGTTCGTCGACGACTGTGTCGGCTTCGAGCAACTGGTGGAGGCTGGGGTCGTCGTTGTGGAACTGCCCGAACTGGCGGGGGCCGCAAGGGCGGTCAACTCGCACCTGGGGAGGCTGGCGTGAGGACAGCCGTCCGGGTGGAAGAGGGGCATCGTGAACACGGCCCTGTCGGCGCGTCGTTCGGCGACGCCAAAGATCGCTCAAGTCGTGTATCTTTCAGGAGATCGTCGATCTTGAGAGGTTGGGCCATGGCCGAAGCGACCCCCCTGCAGCGGGTGGATGCCCTACTCGATGACGTCCTGCCGCCGCCCAGCGTGCGGCAGCAGCTGCGTCTCGCTGCCGGTCTTACCCAGCTGGAAGTTGCGGAGGCCGTGGGCGTGAAGCGCCTCGCGGTGGCTCGCTGGGAGTTGGGGGAGTCGTACCCGCGTCGGCCTCACCGCGCGGTCTATAAGCACTTCCTCAAGCGGCTTGCGGAGCGATTCCCGCAGGCCGCTGAGCCGGATGCGGGCATGCTGACGCCGGCCTCTGATTCCAGGGGGTCGGGATGACCTAACGGCCATCGGCCGCGCGCGCCAAGGAGCGGACTAACCACCCTCCGGCCTCGCGCGGCCCGTCTACCGACCGGATTAACCACCCGCGTCGGCCGCTCAGGTCCCGGATCCCCCCGGTCCTGAGCTGCGGCTCATCGAGCCGCACATTTCCCACTGGCCCCTCATCAGGGCCACAGCAACACCCGGCCACCAACCACGGCCACCACAGCCGCAGCAGCACCAGCTGCGCATCAGCAACACCCCGGCCTGACGGCCGGCGCTTTGCCGCACCAATCCCGGTGTCGGTCGCGGGCCCCCACCACAGGGGCTTCGCGATTCGGCACCACCTAGACGAGAGGAGAAATCTCCCCCCACCCGATCGGTGTCCGCCCGCTTCTCACGAAGGGGGCGATCCCAACCCATCCACACATCCGGTTCGTCCGGGCCCGAGGGCTCTGGTCGGTCCAGCTATATGGAGAGCAGGTCGTTTCTCATAGTGCCCGAAGTGGTGTCCCCCTGTCAGCTTGACCCTGTCCGTTTCACACCGGTTCAGGCAATGCGAGCTTCCCGTGTGACGGGATCGGCGCCCGGTTCATTCAGCTTTACCCGCTTCGTACAGGAAGAGGGTCTTCCAGTAGGAAGCTACAAGAGCAGCGTTTTCGAGGCGTGCCCGATGAGCGCGGTCGCGGCGTCTGCCGCCCCGCTCGTGCACCCGCTCTCGGAGGTCGTCGACAACTCCGTCGACGACGACGTCCGCGAGGGCGTCGTCCCGTGTGGCGGGACGGGTTCCAAGATTGTTGCCCGCCGGGCGGGAGCGCCGGGGGTGATCCGGGCTGAGCGGACTCTATCCACAGGTGATCTGGTCCATGGTCGCCGGATGGATCATGTTCTGACGTCCCTGCGGGGTGCCCGGTGAGCGCCGTCGTGGAGTCAATGGCCGCACCGACGGGCCCGGTTCGTCGGCAGCGGGTTCGTGTGCCGATGCGTCTGGTGTCCTCGCCGCACTACCAGGACGTTGCGCTGTCGGTGTACGTGAAGGTGAAGGCGCTGGCATCGCGGCCGGAGGGCTGCCAGGCGCGTACGGAGACGATCGCTTCGTACCTGGGGCTGTCGGTGGCGTCGGTGGAGCGGGGGATGACGCAGCTGCGTCGTCCGGGTCCGGATGGTGTGGTGGAGCTGTTCTCGGATCGTCGGACGATGCCGGGTGGCAAGGGCACGTCGGCGGTGCGGGCGGTGCGGGCGATGACTCGTACGGAGGCGTTCGTGTGGCTGCCGGTGGCGGCCTCGGAGGACCTCACGCCCCGGCAGCTGCGTGCGTTCGCGCTGATCGCGTATGCGCAGGCGCGGGGGATCGCGCTGACGGAGGCTGAGCTGGCGGCCGGCCTGCGGCACCACTCGGGCGACAAGGCCGGTCAGCCGATCTCGGTGACGGCGGCGTCGGCGGTGGTGGACGAGGTGGAGGCGGCGCGCTGGGTGACGGTGCAGCGGCGTGCGGGGGCGCAGGGACGTCACCACTACATCGCGCACGACATCGCTCCCGAGGCCCGTCCGGAGGGTGGCTGCGCGGCGGTTGCTGGGGCTGTTGAGGCGGCTGTGACCCGTGGTTCGCAGGAGTCGGTCAGTTCCCAAGTTGGTGAGGGATCGGGTTCGCCGGTTGGTGAGGGATCCCTCGCGAATAGGGAATCACTTAGGACTGACTCACCAGATGACGAGGGCGAGCTCTTCTCATCCGCCGTAGGCGAGGTACCGGTAGTTAAGGGCGCTGGGGCTGTGGAAAACCCGGCTGACGCTGCTGCGCGTACGGAAGCCGGCGGTGCTCTCGCGCTTCGCGCGGGTGGAAACAGCCAGCCCTCCCCCTCGAAGCCGGAAACCGAAAAGCGCAGCAGCAGGGGCGGGGGGTCGGCGCGGTCGTCGTACGACGGACCGCAGCTGGCCATGAGCCCGCAGATCTACTCCGTGCTGGAGCCGGTGCACCTGCTGCTGGAGAAGGTGAACAACGACTTCGTCGCCCGGCAGATCGCCCGTGAGGTGGACCGCCAGCTGCGCGAGGGCACCGACGCCGGACGCCTGCACCACCGGCTCACCGCCCGGTTCGCCAAGGTGATGCTCTCGGAGATCCGCGACCCGGGCCGGTGGCTGCTCGGGGTGGCACTGCCGCGCTGGGGCTGCGGCTTCCAGGACTGCGAGGCCGGTGTCCTGTGGTCGACCGGCAAGGACTGCGAGGTGTGTGCCGAGATCGTCCAGGACAAGGCCGCCGCCCGGCGCCGCGCCCAGCGCATCGAGCAGGGCCTGTGCCCCGACCACGGCACCCGTCCCGGCCCGGGCGGCCTCTGCGTCGACTGCGTGCTGGACGACGCGACCCGCAACCCGACGCCGGCCCCGGTCCCGGCGCAGCGCGCGCCGGAGGGTCCGCCGCGCGGTTCCTGCGGGGACTGCGGCGCCCGGATCGTCGTGATCGGCCGCGCCCTCGAGGACGGCCTCTGCAAGCTCTGCCGCGAGGAGACCGCCGCGCTGGGCGCCACCGTGGTGCCCACGTCGACCGCCCCGGCCGGGCAGGAGACCTGCTCGGGCCGCGACGGAGACGTGCCGTGCGGGCGGAAGCCCCTGCCGTCCCGCAACGTCTGCGGTGTCCACCGCGTCCAGGAGCTGGCCGGGGAGGTCGCCTGATGACAGAGAACCCGCAGCTCAGTGGCGTCGACCTGGCCCGCGTCGCACTGCGCGCCGCCAAGGTGGCGGCGCAGAAGAACGGCGGCGGCCGGACGGCGCAGCCGAAGACTCGCACAACGTCGGTGGTCCGGCGCGGCGGGCGCGAGCCGATGGGGCTCGGTGCCGCGATCGGTGCGCTGGTCACCGAGCGGGCCTGGGAGCTCCCGGCCGCCGGCGCCACGCTGAGGGAACGCTGGGCGGCCATCGCCCCCGAGCTCGCCGGGCACGTCGTCGCGGTTGGGTACGACGCCGACTCCGGCCGGCTCACCGTGTGCCCGGAGTCGGCGGCCTGGGCGACGAAGCTGCGCCTGGAGCAGGCCCGCGTCGTTCAGGCGGCGAACGAGTCGGCGGGCCGTACGGTCGTGCGCGGTCTGCGGATCCTGACGCCCGGCTCGGTGCCCGTGACCGAGACGGACGACGTTGCCCCGGCGGCTGCACCCACGGGCCCGGTGAAGAGCAGGGAGAGCGCGTGCGAGGGCTACCGTCGCGCGCTCGCCGCGCACCAGGAGGTCGCGGTGCCGTCCCGGGTGGACCCGGCTATCGCGGAAGCGGTGGAGCGGCAGAACCGCGCGATGCGCGAGCTGTCCCGCCGCGCGTTCCCCGAGCCGCCCGCCGTGCCCGACGATGCGCCGGCCCCGATCGAGCAGGCCCGCGTCCAGCGCCGCCGCCAAGCTGAGGTGTCCCGCGCGGCCGCGCTGCGCCGGGCCCGGCAGGAGCGGGCTTCCAGGGCAGCGGACTGTGAGACATCGCCGGTGCGGCAGACGGCATGAGGGACAGCGAGCAGGCGCGTGCGGCTGAATCCCTGTTGGAGCATGGGCAGTTCGCGCTCTGCCGCCCGCGTGGGCCGGTGGCTACGCTGCCGGGTATGTCGAAGCATCGTCAGTGGCCCGGCCCGAAGGGGCAGTCCTACGTTGCCGCGCCGGAGCTCCCGTCGTACGACCGGCCGCCGGCCTCGGACGTCACCATCGTGCGCCGCGACGGCACCCAGGAGACCCGGCCGGCTCTGGCCCCGCGGCTGTCCCGGGGCTCGTACGATCTCGCCCGCCCCAACTCCCAGGAGACGGGGAAGCTGGCGAAGAAGTGCGCCAGCTGCGAGGGGGAGTTCAAGGAAGGACAGCGGAAGGAGCGCCAGTACGACGCGTGGCGGCACCTGCCCGGCGAGTGCGCCCCACAGGCGGTGCAGCCGGTCCAGCCCCGTCCGACGGGCCGGAAGGTTCCCCTGCACGAGAAGGTCGCCCGCCGGTTCTGGATCCGCCGCCGCTGCCCGCTCTGCGACGCGAAGGCCGGCCAGGACTGCACCGACCCGGGCGAGGCTGGCGGCAAGGCGGTCCGGCGTGAGCACGGTCATGACGAGCGCATCGAGCCGATCGTGAAAGAACGCGAGGCGGCGACGAAGGCGAAGAAGGCACGCGAGCCGGAGGACCGGCGCACTCAGCGGGGGAGCGCGAGCATGGTGCCCTACTACCGGCTGATGAAGATCTCCTGCCCGGTGTGCCACGCCAAGCCGGATGCCGAGTGCGCGCTGCCCGCCGGCTCCCACCAGGCGAGGCTGGACATCCTCACCCGCTACCGCACCGGCAACGGCGGCCGCCGACGCCGGTAGGCAGATCGCGTTCAGGCGGCGGGCGGCTGGCTGGAGGGAGTGGCCTGGTCGGCGGGCTGGTCCAGCTGCTGCTGGCGGCGGCGCTGTTCGTTGCGGTGGTCTTCGACGCGCTGGGTGAACTTCTTCAGCGCCTCGTTCTCCCGGCCGGGCCCGTACTCGCTGTAGTGGCCGATGCCGAGTCGGACGGCGTTCACCTCCTCCTCGATGGCGTCGGCGGTCTGCTGGAGGAAGTAGCTGCGCTCGCGGAACTTGTAGTAGCCGGTGAACATCGCGGCCACCGTGATGGCGAAGCTGATGGCGGTCAGGGTGACGCTCTGCCAGGTCAGCTCCTTGCCCGTGTCCAGGGCCGCGATCGTGGTCGTGGACGCTGAGCCGATCATGATGAGGGTCTGCAGGCCGTTGTGGATGCGCCGGTATTTACGGCTGTCGGCCTGGTACTGCTCGATCGCGGTCGTGACTTCCTCGCGGTAGAGCTTGCGCCGGTCGTCCACGTCCGGGTTGTTCTTGACCTTCTGCTGCCACAGCGATTCCTGCTGCGCGGCGAGATGCGCCTCCAGGCGCTGGAGGCTGGACACGTCCGCCCGGCGAAGTAGACGCCGACCAGCGTCAGCAGGGACATCAGGAGTAGGCCGCCGCAGATCAGGTCACCCACGACGAACCGTGCCGGGTCGCCTGTGGTGCCCCAGGCGATGCCCGTGCCGATGACGGCGGCGAGTAAGGACAGCCAGCTGAGGGCCGCCCCCGCGCGCCAGATGCGGTCAAGCAGCCGGCGCCGGGCGAGCTGCTCCTGGGCGTCGATGACGAGGTTGGTGGTCACCACGTAGATCCGTTCGTCGGCGTCCCGCTGGCGGGCGCGAATCCGTTCGGCTTCGTCCCGCTTGCGGGCGTTGATCAGGTCGTCCGCGTCCTGGATGCGGCGGGGCGCGTCGTCGTCGAAGTCGCGGGCCACGGGATCAGCGGGCGAACGCTTCGGTGAGGCTGATGCGGTAGCCGTCCTCTTCCATCAGCACGACGGTGACGCCGAACGGGTCGGGGTGGTCCAGCTCGATGGGGGTGAAGGAGAAGTTCACCGCGGCCTGGATCGGCGGCACCAGTTCGCCTCCGGGCTGCGGGGCGGGGGCCGGCCTCCAGTCGGGGGCGACCGACGCCCAGCCCTCGGGGCTGCGGGACAGGAGCTGCTCGCTGTAGGGGAACTGGTGCAGAACGTGCCCGTCGCGGGTGGCGAGCACCATGTTTAGGCACGGCGCCGGGCCGACGATCGGCAGCTCGCAGGCGGTGGCGACGTCGTGGGTCTCCCAGGCGAGAACGACCTCGTCCGCGCGGGCCGCCGCGGCGATGTTCGCGAGCTCCGCGATCCCGGCGAGCGCGTCCTGGCCGACCTTGAGCGGGCGGACCCAGATCAGCCCGACCAGCTGGCCGCGCACCAGCGGCATCATGAGCGGGCGCGGCACGACCCCCTCGCCCAGCGAGGCGGTGTACGTCTCCTTGGCGACGCTGACCAGTCCGTTCCACATCCGTGCTTCCACGGGAGCCCCCTGCCGTCTGGTGATCCGATCACCGCACCCTGCCACGGGGGTTGAGGCCGTGTCAGCGGGATGATCAGCCAGCGTGCGGCGGGGGAGGAGCCGGATTCAGACGGTGGCCGGCTGCGGGGCACTGGTGCCGCTGTGCTGCTCGTCCCGCTCCTGGATGACCGTGCGCAGCATGGCGGCGAACTCGGGGTCGGTGCCCTTGCGGGTCGCGACGCTGCGCAGGTACGGCTCCGCTCCCTGGAGCAGGCCGGAGCGGGGGTGGCACTGCACCAGGGCGCGGTGGGTGCCGCGGTTCAGATGGTGGCTCCAGGAGTCGACGTCGACTTCCCCGTCGGGCGCGGCGACGTGGCCGTCGACGAAGCCGCCCTCGGTTGTGGTGCAGCAGTTCCAGCCGTAGTCGATGACGCACCGCTCGCAGGCGAGGGTGCCGCGCATGTTCGGGTAGCGCCGCTGCCACTCGCCATCGAGGGCGATGACGTCCCCGGCGAGCGGGATGTTCTTGCGGCACAGGCAGCAGCTGATGCGGAACGCGACGGACACGGTGGAGCTCCCAATCACCCTGCGGGTCGGACGTACTCAGCCTGGCAGCCGGCCCGGGTTCTGCAACGTTGCCATGCCGCCGCATCAGTGTGGCCGCCGCTGTGTGTGCAACACGCGGTGCGACAGAGGGCTGCAACGCCCCCGTGTTGCAGCCCTGACCTGCATGAAAGGCCGTTGCGCCGCTTACCCGTCCACGTGTTGCACTCCAACGAAATGCGCGATTCATGCGCGATTAAGCACGCGAATCAATGCGCGATTGAGGTATGATGTCTATCGGAGGTGACCTCTGTGTCCACTGAGAACGAGCTGTTCAGCGCCGTTGATGCGCTGCTGGAGCAAGTCGCGCAGGACGATCTGCCGGTTCCTGCGGAGCGCAAGCGTCTGCGTGAGGCGGCGGGCCTGAGTCAGGCGCAGATCGCCACGGCACTGGACGCGCGCCGGGAGGCGGTGGGGAACTGGGAGACCGGGCGGACCGAGCCGCGGCCGCCGAAGCGTGCCGCGTACGCCCGGCTGCTGGAGGGCCTCGCCCAGAGGTTCCCGGCCGCTGACGCGCCCGCCGCTGCCCCGGCACCCGTGGTCCCGGAGGCGTTCACCGGTCCGGCCCGGGAACCTGAGCCGGTTCCGGCGCCCGCTGCCGTCCCGTCGTCCCGCCCGGCGGCGAGCAGCCCCAACAAGCCGGCCGCGTCGTCGCGGCGCCCGGGTGCGAAGAAGGCGGTGGCGAAGAAGACCACGGCGGCCGCCGCCGCCGTCGTCGACCCGCGCTTCGAGAACGGCCCGCTCGCGGTCATCGACTGCGAGGACGGGCAGGTGTCGGCGTACTGCGTCGGCGGCCTGGTCCTGGACGTGCCCGCCAAGTCGATCCCGGCGCTGGTCGACTGGACGCTGGCCGAAGCCCGGCTCGGTCAGGCCCGGCTGCACCGCAACGGTCGCGACGCCGACCCGATCCTCGTCCTCACCGCGTCCGCGCTGGAGCGCTACGGCCTGCCCGCCGCCCTGTCGGAAGAGGAGCGGCACGCGAGCCGACTGCCGGACAGCCACAAGGTGGTCAAGCAGATCGCCAAGGCCGGCCTCCAGCTCACCCAGCGCGGCCTCGGGCCGTGGGCCCGCGTCTTCCGCGAGCCCGAGGGCTCCAAGCGCCGCTGCGTCCAGCTGTGCATCCTGCCGTGGAACGCGCTGGACTCGAGGGAGTGGGACAAGAAGGACGACCCGCAGCTGCCGACGATGCACCCGGCCGACCTCGCCCGCTACCTCGGCTTGTACGCGGCGCGGGTGATGACGCCGCGCGGCAGCACCGCGACCACCGGCCTGGAGCTGATGACTGCGCTGCGCCCGCCGACCCGCGCGGAGAAGGACCCGGCCACCGGCGAGTTCAAGCGGGCCTTCAACGACGACGCGCTCACCGCCCGGTACGACGTGGTGGAGTGCGAGGTCCCCGACGAACACCCGGTCCTCGAGGGGAAGTTCGCCCGGCACCACATGCGGACCCCGGCAGAGATGCTGATGGAGGAGCCCTACGACTGGTGCCGGCCGCTGACCGATGAGGAGTGCGCGAACCAGTTCCTGGTCGCGGTCGACATCAACATGTCGTTCGCCGCGGCCGCGAACAGCCTCACGGTCGGGCTGAACGGGCCGACCCATCTGACCGGCAACCCGAAGTTCGACGCGTCGCTGCCCGGCTCGTGGCTGGTCGACCTCTCCCACGTCGACCTGTCGCGCGTTCGCATCAACGGCCGCACCGTCGACGGCGACCGGCTCCCGAGCCCGTTCACGCCGAAGGGCGACCGGCCCGAGGGCCCGGCCTGGTACGCCACGCCCACCGTCGCCTACGCGGTGGAGCTCGGTTTCGACGTCGCGCCGATCGAGGCGTACGTGCGCACCCAGACCGGCCGCTACCTGGACTCCTGGTACAAGCGGCTGCGCGACGCGTACGTGGAGACGATGGCCGACATGGGCGTCACCACCGACCTCGGGGGGAGTGAGTTCCTCGAGGCGATGGCGCGGCGCAAGCAGGTCGACCCCACGATGGCGCTGCTGGAGACCGCGATCAAGGCGACGGCGAAGGGCGGCATCGGCAAGCTGCGCCAGCGCAGCCGGGGCCAGGTCCCGTACTACGAGGAGTACCCGGCGCTGAAGCGGGAGACGTGGCGTCCCGACATCCGGGCCGCCGTGCTGGCGAACCAGCGCGTGGGCCTGCACCGCAAGCTGATGAAGACGGCGGCCGCCGCCGACCTGTACCCGACCTCCATCGGCACCGACGCCATCGTCTACCCCTCGCCCGGCCCGTCCCCGCTGGACATCCTGCCGCTCACCGACGAAGGCAAGCCCGCCCCCGGCACGTTCCGCCTCGGGGTCTCGCCCGGGATGGTCAAGCACCAGGGCACCCAGACCGTCCTGTGGGCGGAATCGCAGTTCGAGGAACGCGGCGGCGTCTTCAACATCTCCAACCTCATCAAGACCGACCAGAGCGCCGGAGAAGGGGAGTAACCCATGGTCGACTCGCTCGGGGAGAGCCTGGACCACGCACTGGAGGGGGCGTTCACCCGCCGCATCCCGCAGAGCGCCCAGGCGCAGATGAAGTACCTGGTCAAGCAGCTCAAGGGCACCAAGGCCGCCGCCCAGGCGCTCGGGATCTCCCAGCGCACAGTGGAGCGGTACGTCTCGGGCAAGCTCAGGCGGCCCCGCCAGGAGCTGCGCGGCCGCCTGGAGCGCGAGGTCAAGAAGCGCTGGCAGCCGCAGATCCGCGCGAAGGCGCGGAAGAAGGCGGCGTCCACGGGCGGCCTGGTCGTCTCCACCCGCGCCCGGTTCGGATTCGAATCCGCCGCGGGCACGACCGACGACGCCCGGATCCGCGACATCACCCAGGCCCTGCCGCCCCAGTGGGCCGACCGCCTGTTCACCGCCCGGGAGCAGGGAGCCAACGAGCAGCAGCTCCACCAGATCGCGGCCGACGGCCTCGCGCAGATGTACTTCCGGCGCAACAACACCCGGGCGGCCGGCCTGGACGTGGAGTTCACCGACGTGGAGCACATCCGGATCGTGCTGTGACCACCCGCCCGTGACAAGGGGCCTCGAACCGCGCGCGGTTCGAGGCCCCTTCACATGCCGCCGAATCAGCCGGCGGCCTTCCGTTCGGCCAGCTTCTGCCGGGCCTGCTGCAAGCCCTCGTACGTCGCGGCGTTCAGCGTCTCCATCCGGGCGAGCGCCTCCACCGTGTCGTCCTTCTTCATCGCGCTGCCGGTGAACTCCAGCAGCAGCTCCACCATCGCGTGGCTCTTCCAGTGCCGCAGTTCCGCCTCGTTCAGCAGCTCCGGGCCGCCGTCCATCATCAGGTCGACCAGTCGGCCCCGGGCCCGCCACTCCCGGCGCCGACGCCACCAGCCCCCGCCCGGCCGGTTCAGATCCCGCACCTTGCGGATCTGCTCCACCATGGCCCGGATCTGCCTCTCCTGCTCGGGCGTCCACTCCTGCCCAGAGCCGTCGTGGAGCGCCTGTACGGCCTCCTGGGCGGCCTGGGCATCATCGCCCGCCCCGTCGCCGCTCAGCTGCTCCACGGCCTTCCTGAGCGACGCTTCCGCCGCAGTCGCGTCGTCGTCTTCGGACACGCTCACCCCTTCATCTCCGGAACGCGCAGCATGCCCGCCCCGCGGCGCCCCCGGCAATCGGACCGGCCAGGCCGGGCGGGACGGCCGGGCTACTGCGGGTCCGCCTCACCCGGGGCGGCTGCCGTTCGGCGGGAGCGCCGACGGATGACGTCCGGCAACTGGCGGGAGGCGGCGGCCGGGATGAAGAACAGCCCGATCATGCCGAGCCCGGTCACGGCGGCGCTCAGCAGGCCCACCGACACCGACGGGTCGTCAACCGAGGCCACCCCGCAGAACACCGAGAAGCCAGCGACGAACACCAGCGACGCGACGATCCACCGCTCCCGCAGCGACGAACGGGTGCCGGCCACCACGCTCAGCCACCACGTCCAGCCCGCCATCACGCAGAACAGCACGGCCGCCGGCGGCAGCAGCACGGGCGGCGCCCACCGCGCGACGTCACCGCGGGACAGCTCCTGCCCGGTCAGGTAGCCGACCTGGACCAGCCACACCAGGTACACCGGCACCTCGATGGCGATCACCACCCACATCAAGACCCGCAGACCCCGTAACGCGCCCCGCTCGCTCATCCCTTGGCCCTCCCCCTCGATCAACAGGTCCTGGGGAACGTAGCGGCCCGGCACCGGCACCCACCAGGGCGCCATCACCCGCAGGGGTGGAGATCAGCCGCAGGAGCGCCCGTCGTCAGCGGCCTCTGTCCACAGCCCCGCTCCGATGGGGTGTTCGTATGACTGATGAAGAGAAGGCAGAGCAGGCGGCCCGGACGCGCGCCAAGATCATGGACGGCTTCGCCCGCGCGGAGCGCGCCCTGTTCACCCGCCCCGCGCCGAAATCGCCGCGAGCCCAGATGAAATTCCTTCGCAAGCGGGAGAAGGGCTCCACCAAGAGCCTGGCGGAGCGCCTGGGCATCTCCCGCAAGACGGTGCAGCGCTACCTCTCGGGTGCCTCCACCAAGCCGAACAAGCGACTCCAGGAGGCCCTGGCCCAGGAGACGGAGTCGGAGTGGCAACCGCAGGTCAAGGCGCAGGCGAGGCAGCGCGCGGCCAGCTCGGGCGGGCTCGTCATCTCGTGCCGGGCGTACTTCGGATTCGGCCCCGAGGGCACATCGGACGCGGGCCGGGTGCGGGACGTCAGCGTCGCCGTGTCGCTCTCCCACGCGAGGGCCATCCTGGCCGCACGGGAGGCAGGTGCGACGGACGATGATCTGCACGACCTGGTCGCAGACGCCATCGCGGACGCCTATTTCCGTCAAGGCGGTGGCGGCCGGGCGGGCCTGGAGGTGCAATTCGCAGACGTGGAGTGGCTCAACATCCGGTTTTAGCAGCGCGGAATTCACGACTGCGATAAACCTGTCTGTGGCCGCCGCGCCCGATACGCGGCGGCCGATATCCCGTTCCTTTCTCCGTGCCGATTGAGAGGCCCGTGTGAGCACCCCCGTGCCCCGCTCCCGCCGCCGTCCCCGCATCCCCGCGCCCGGTGCGGCCGCGCCCCGCCAGCCGGTCGACCGGGCGAAGATCGGCCGCAGCTCGGTCCGCCGACGCGCCACCGGCATGACCGCCACCGAGGCCGCGGCCGCGCTCGAGGACGCCCGGCTGCAGCAGCACATCGACCGCGACCGCGAGGACCTGGCCGGCGACGAACGCGGCCCCGCCGAAGTCGGCGAGTGGGAGCGCATCGCGCAGCTGCTCGCCACCACCGGCGGGACGTACGACCCGAAGGCCGACGCCGTCGTCCAGGACGAGCTCGCCGCCGAAGCCGCCGCTGCCGCCGAAGCCGAAGACGAACTGCGGGACCTGGAGCTGGAGCAGGAGCGCCAGGAGTGGCTGCACTCCAACGGGCTGCCCGAGCGCGCCCACCTGCTGGTGGCCCTGGAGAAGGCCGGCCTGCTCGGCACGACCGGCACGCACTACGGCGCCGAAGGCCCGCTCGTGCTGCACGAGCCCGAGGACCGCCACGCCCTCGACTACCTGAACGAGTACGGCGAGTTCCACGAGATGTCCCTCATCTTGGAGAGCCACGGCATGGCGCCTCCCCGGGACCCGGACGCTGTCCCCGCGTCGGTGCGGGCGCACAGCGCGCTGCTGCGGGCCATGGCGCGGGCCGGGACGCTGGAGGGCTTCGACGCGGGCCACGCGGTGCGCCTGGCGCAGGCCGACCCGGACGCAGTCCTCGCGCTCGCCGCATGGATCGAGGCCCCCGGCCGGAGCAGCCGGTGAGCGCCGCCGACCGCGCGGTCGCCACGTGGGTGCAGTCGACCGGCTGCGGCACCCGGTACGAAGAGCTGACGGCCGACGGCCAGGTCCACGTCGACTACACGCCGCCGCTCGGGGAGCCCTGGTTCGAGGGCGACGACGACCCGGACTACAACCCGATCTGCTCGTGCCCGCGCGTCCCGAAGCAGTTCTGCATGGAGTGCGCCGGCTGCGCCGCCTGCGGGCAGTGCGCCGGTCCGCTCCTCTGGCCTCCGCCCCTGCCCTGATCACCGTCTCCGGTCCAGCTCCTCTGTGAGGCAGCTGGACCGGAGACGGAAGGGCCATCACACGCTCCCCGGCGGTGCCGCATTTACGGAGCGTGAGCGTGACACCGGCTGTCACGCTCCCTCGGAAAAAGTGTCACGCCGCCTCGAATAACTCCCTGTATGTCCGTTTCTTGGAGCCGTAGGGCCCTCCAGAGGGCTCACGGGGATTCGCAGGAGGAGCGTGACACGCAAGATTTGGCCTCGCGCACACGTGTGAGTAGTACGGACCGTAGTCGTGTCACCGAAGTCCGACCGATGCTCCGGCAGGTCAGAAGCCCCGGAGTGAGGCGTCATGGTGACCGCCGGAGACGGTCGTGTCCATGGGGTGCAGCCAGCGGATCGGAACGGTGAGCGCGGCGACCCGGGGGAGCTCCACGGGTTCGCCCTCGGCACCGAGCAGCATGCCGGTGACCTGGTAGCCGTGGCCGGGCGGAAGGCCGGCGGCCTCGACCTGGTCCTCGGTGAGCTCCACCGTGATGCGGGTGGTGGAGCCCATCCGCAGGCCCTGGGCGGTACGGGCCTCGGTGTCGACGTCCGTGACGGACAGTGGGAAGTACGTGCCACGCAGCCAGCTCAGGGCCCACCAGGAGTCGCCCATCGTCTCCGGCCGGTACCGCCGGTACGGCAGCGCGAACGGCACCTCGCAGCGGTACGTCTGCCCCACCTGGACGTCCTTGGTACGCATACCTCCAGCGTGCTCCCGGCTGTGTCCCGGCGCCTGAACAGCCAGCAGTGAACAGTCCGACCTGTGTCATCAACCCCCCGTTTCCCCAGGTCGTCGTGACCATCTGTGTCACTGTTCAGCTGTGTCATCTGTGTCATCGGGTGGGTTTCGCCCGTACCGTCCCGGAGCGCCCCGCCCCGGCGATACCGTGGTGACACACGCCAGAGAGAAGCCCAGGAGCCCTGGATGAGCGAGCAGCCGGCCCTCGTGCCCGACCGTCAGCCCCTCGATGAGTACGCCGCCGCGTCCGTCCGCGCGTACGCGGCCGACCAGCGCGCGAAGGTCGACGTCCTCGCCTCGGTGCTGGAGGACATCGCCGCCCACGGCTACCCGTCCCCGGAGACGGGCGTGCTGTGGGAGGAAGCCCGCGACGCCCACCTGGAGCGCCTTGCCGGTGAGCAGCCCCGTGTCGCCTGAGCACGCGCCGCGCCGGTCCCAGGTCGTCCTGGTGGAGCCCGCGCTGAGCCAGCTGGCGAAGCTCACGGCGAGCGAGACGCACCGCCTGGACCGCGCGATCGTCGCGATCAGCGTCAACCCCGAGCTGGGCACTCCGGTGCCCGACACCCTGCTGCGCGACTACGTCGACGACGTCGACGGGGTCCGCGTCATCTACTACGTCACGGCCCTTCGGCAGATCACCATCGTCGCGTACGTTGAGGCGTAGGAGCCTCCCGAGCACCCATGCAGCGCCCCGGACCACTTGGTTGTCCGGGGCGCTGCTGCATCCCGCTGCACGGTGCAGCGCGAGGCGGTGGGCGGCGCTGCACGGTGGTGGACTGCGAGGCCGGCGCCCAGGCGGCACACGGGTGCTGCCCGTGCAGCAGGTCGCGGGCTGCAACGCGGCGGCGCCGTGCAGCAACCCGTCGTCGGTCTGCTGCACGGCGCCGCTGCAAGGGGTCAGCTGCTGCTGCCGGTGGCCCACTTCTCCATCGCGCTCGGGTCCTTCTTCACCAGGGCGTCGCGGCGGTACTGCGCGGTGGCCCGGGTGACGCCCATAGAGGTCGCCAGCGCGCCGTACGAGCCGCCCTGCGCGGCGTGCTGGCGCACTGCGGCGTCCCGGACGCCCTCCAGCCGCTCGATCAGGCCGGTCACGACCACGATGGCCCTCTCCAGGTGTTCAGTGCTTGCTCCGTCGGCGCGCAGCTGCGCGAGGCAGCGCAGTGCGACACCGAGCTGCGTGGAGAGCAGCCTGAGGTCGTCACCCAGCGCCTGGGCGTCGGCGACGGCGAGCGGGATCGTGAGGTCGGGGACGGGGTCGGTGTGCTCGGTGGTCATCGGTGGCCTTCCCAAGGGCGGGCGGGGACGGGTGCGGGGCGGGGTCTAGAGCCAGTCGAAGGCGCGCCGGACGTCGCCCGCGGCCCCGGCGAGGTTGTCGGCGTGGAGCCGCTCGTCGAAGTCGTACGGGTCGTCGACGGCATCCATGACGCGCTCGGAGGCGGCGTCGAAGACGCTGGCGAACGCCTCGTGGACGCGGGCGGCCTTGAGGGCCTGGACGATGTCGTCGTGGTCGGCGCCGCCGCGTCGGACGGCGTCGGCGAGCAGGTTGAGCGCGGCGGCCGCGGCCGGGGCGAGCACGGCCAGGTCCTCGCCGCCGGAAGTGCCGGCGGTCCGTTCGGCCGACGTCTCGACACTGCTGATCCGGGCGAGGGCCTTCGACTGCTGCTCCATGGGGACTCCGATCTGGTGCGTGGATGCGAGGGAGAGGCTGTGGTGACCGGGGCCGCCGGAGAGCGATGACATTCCGAGTCGACGGCCCCGAGCACGCGGGTGCGGCGCGGTCAGGCGGTCCGGGCGAGGTAGCCGGCGGCGGCGTCGACGAACTGGTCGTGGGCGACCTTCGCGGCCTCGCGGGCGGCGGTCAGCTGCTCGCCGGTGGCGTACGCGTCACGCAGCGCGTAGGTCAGGGTGATCATCTCGTCAGCCGCGGCGCGCACCGCCTGGTCCTCGATGAGCACCCGCAGCGCGACCAGCGGGCGGGTGATGGCGGACCGGGTCATGTGGCTCTCACCGCGCAGGGCCTCGATCCGCTCGGTGCCCGCCTGCTTGAGGACGGCGTCGCCGCGCATCCACATCGCCCGGCGGTGATCGCTGATGGCACAGGCGAGGGAGGTGACGGCTTCCAGGCGGTCACGGCGGATCGCCTCGCCGTGGCTGGCGCGGACGCCGCGTTCGGCGGCGCGCTCCTGGAAGCGTCCGCTGACGATCGCGCCCAGCAGCGTGGCGACGATGGCGAGGGCGGCGGTGACGAGGGTGGGTAACACGGCGAGTCCTCCCGGGGCTGTATGGATTCCCATACTGTATTGGATTCCATACAGCGCAAGGAAGGAGGTCGCTCATGATTCTTTTCTCGCGCCTGTGACCTGCGCGTTTCCCGCCTGCGGGAACCGTGCGTCCGGATCTGACACACGCGGCCCGCACACGAAAGCGGCGCCGCGCCCCTCTCGGAGGGGTGCGGCGCCGCTGATGTCGTGTCACCCGGCCGGGCGGGCGGCCGGGCGGCCGGTCAAGCGCTGCGACGTGTGGGCACGGCGGACAGATGCCGCTGCGGGGCGGGGAGCGCCGGGGCGGCCAGCTCGCCGGCCTTGATGGCCTCGCTCGCCTCGCGCAGCGCCTCCTCCATCTCCTCCGCACCGTCGTACCCGGCGAAGAACGGGTGGATGAAGTAGCTGCGGTAGCGGCCCTCGGGCCGCAGGACGATGTTCCGCTCGACCAGCTGGCTCATCGCGATCGACGTGCGGTTCTTGCTGAGTCCCACGCGCGCCCGCAGTTCGGCCTGAGAGGCGTTCACCTCGCCGCCGGGGCGCTGGACCTCCATCATCGCGCTCAGCAGGTCGTAGGCGGCCTTGGAGAGCTCCAGGCGGTGCAGCTGCGCGAACCCGAGGTGAGCTTGGATCAGCATGCCTGCTCCTCCACGTCGTTGTCGCCGAACGCCAGCTGCCGCGTGCGCGGCTCCGGCGCGGCCGGGGCTGTGAACTCCGGGAAGCTCTCGCTCGCCGCCTTCTCCAGTGCCACCACATCTTCCCGCATCTCCGGGAAGTGCTTCCTGAGCGCGGCCCTGGTGTCCTGCCGCAGCTGCTCCAGGGCCTCCTGCTGGAGGTCGCCGTTGCCCTTGAAGCAGATCAGCGGGTTGACCACGATCAGCGAGTTGGGACGGCGCTGGAGCATGTGCCAGTTCTCCAGGCTGCCCAGCGCCCGGGTGACGTTCGCACGCTCGACTCCGAGGTGCCGGGCCACCTTGACGTGGGTGATCTTCAAGCGGCCTTCGACCTGGCGCCCCATGCAGAACAGCAGGACCGCCGACTGCACGGGCGACATCCCGTACCGGGCGATCAGCACGGCCAGGACGTCGGCGAGGAAGGCGTTGCTGACCATGCTGTAGCCGCTGCGCCCCCACGCGTCGTGGGGAGCCCGGTACGTGTACTCGACGTTCGCGGACCGCACGGGCCGGCCGGGCTTCGGCGGCGTACGGTCCAGCGCCTGGGCGAAGCTGTCCGCCAGCGGCGACGTCACGGGCTCACTGCGGTCAGTCGACCGCCGGCCCCTGTTGGTGGAGCGACTCGCGTCCCCGGGCACCCTGGCTCCTGCTGCTCGATCTCGTGTGGTGCCCAGGACCCTAGCCGAGATTGTCCACGCAGAGAGGGACCTTTGTCCCTGTCGGCGTGGCCCCCGTGTGTCGTCGCCGACACACGGCCCTTCACGGGCTGACGGCGGAATGTGGGCCTGACCAGGCCGAACGCATTTTGTACCTCTTTCCGGGGCCAAATGCGGTGCGGCTGTGTCGGAGGAGGCACAAAACCGCAGGTCGATGTGTTAGCTCTGACACATCGCATCTCACAAAACCGCAGGTCAGACCAGCTTTCCGTGTGGTGCCCTTTTATCAGTAAGACGCGCACGCGCGCGCGAGGTGCGGCACGACCTGCCGGGCGTTCACAGGTCCCCCCACTACCGACGGCTCCGATCGGCAATACCCCGCCATGCGCATCTCTCATCACCACCCGCACCCGAACGCCACCCGGCCCATTTCTGCTAATCACCCGCGACCGCACCCGCCCACATTTCCCACCGTTTTCCTCACCCGCATTCCGAGGCCGCCATCCATCAATAGCGCGCCCTTTTCTCCATTCATCACCCACTGTATATCCGAACCATTCGGCTGGCCCTTTCACCTGGTCGGAGGTGGTGCAGCACCATTCCAGTCTTAATCTAGCCTCTATCTTTGAAGCACGCGCCCGGTCGTCCCATCCCCACCCTCCCCGACCTCTGTTCGACTCCTCACTCTCCCGACTGCCCGTCACCTCCCCTCCTCTTGCTGCTGCTTGTGGCGTGAGCCCCGTGGGTGGGCCGCGCGGAGCGTGGCACGCCTTGCCCGCACGGGAGTTGGCGGGTTGGCTGTGGGTGGCTGGAGCGCAGCGGAGGCCACCGGTCGGCCGGAGGCCGGCCGCGCCTCGCAACGCGGGGCGCCTGCCCTGCGGTTGGCGGTGAGCGGAGCGAGCCGCATCCGCTCACGCGGAGCGGGAGCGGCCGGGGAGCGCAGCGACCCGGCTCGCTGTGACGGGCGCAGCCCGGAGGC
>NZ_JBHXMF010000051.1:0-65910 GCF_042721055.1 Streptomyces sp. NPDC058470 | reverse complement strand
GTACTGCAGGGGGGACCCTGTGGGAGAGTAGGACGCCGCCGAACTATCTTTAGAGCTCCGGCTCTTGGGCTTATTGCCCGAGAGCCGGAGCTTTTTTGTTTTCTGGTGACGCCCCCACCCCTCCGCACAAGAGCGTGAGTGCTGCGGGTAAGGTCAGGGGGCATCGTTGGCTCGTTTCCCACAGGAGGCCCCCGGGTGGAGGTCCAGGAGACCCGCGTCCAGACAGACCGGGTCCTCACCATCCCGAACATCCTCAGCATGGCGCGCCTCGTCGGCGTGCCCGTCTTCCTGTGGCTGATCCTCTGGCCCGAGTTCGGCGGCCCCAAGAGCGACGGATGGGCACTCCTGGTGCTCATGCTGAGCGGCATCAGTGACTATCTGGACGGGAAGCTCGCCCGTCGCTGGAACCAGATCAGCAGTCTTGGCCGGCTACTCGATCCCGCGGCCGACCGCCTCTACATTCTGTCCACTCTCGTGGGTCTCACCTGGCGCGAGATTCTCCCGCTCTGGTTGACCGCCGTCCTCCTGGCGCGAGAGCTGGTCCTGTTGGTGATGGTGGGCATCCTCAGGCGCCACGGCTATCCGCCGCCGCAGGTGAACTTCCTGGGGAAGGCGGCGACCTTCAACTTGATGTACGCCTTCCCGTTGTTGCTGCTCAGCGACGCAAGTGGGTGGATCGCGTCACTAGGTGCTATTTTCGGATGGGCGTTCGCCGGATGGGGTACAACCCTGTACTGGTGGGCAGGAGTCCTCTATGTGGTTCAGGTCCTCCGCCTTGTCAGGGCGGACGCCACGACCGATTGAGCTCGCCCATTGCGTGGCTGTAGTGGCTCGATGGCCCGCGGACGAAAAGTGCGGGACAATTTGGACGGGTGAAGTCGGCTAGACCGTCGTCTCTTCAAGGAGGACGCTTCCGACATGAAGGCCGTCGTGATGGCCGGAGGCGAAGGCACACGCCTTCGTCCCATGACCTCAAGCATGCCCAAGCCGCTCCTGCCTGTGGCCAACCGCCCGATCATGGAGCACGTGCTACGGCTGCTCAAAAGGCATGGGCTCAATGAGACCGTCGTAACTGTCCAGTTCTTGGCCTCTCTCGTCAAGAACTACTTCGGTGACGGCGAGGAGCTCGGTATGGAGCTCACCTATGCCAATGAGGAGAAGCCACTCGGTACTGCCGGGAGTGTCAAGAACGCCGAGGAAGCGTTGAAGGACGACACCTTCCTCGTGATCTCCGGTGATGCCCTGACCGACTTCGACCTCACCGATCTCATCAGTTTCCACAAAGAGAAGGGCGCGCTGGTCACCGTCTGCTTGACGCGCGTACCGAACCCCCTTGAATTCGGCATCACCATCGTTGACGAAGAAGGTAAGGTCGAGCGCTTCCTGGAGAAGCCGACCTGGGGTCAAGTTTTCTCCGACACGGTGAACACGGGCATCTATGTCATGGAGCCCGAGGTCTTCGACTACGTCGAGGCAGATGTCTCCGTCGACTGGTCCGGCGACGTTTTTCCCCAGCTGATGAAGGAAGGCAAGCCCGTCTACGGCTATATCGCCGAGGGCTACTGGGAGGACGTCGGCACGCACGAGAGCTACGTGAAGGCGCAGGCCGACGTCCTGGAGGGCAAGGTCGACGTCGACATCGACGGTTTCGAGATCTCGCCGGGCGTATGGGTCGCCGAGGGCGCCGAGGTGAGCCCCGATGCCGTACTGCGCGGGCCGCTCTACATCGGCGACTACGCCAAAGTCGAGGCGGACGTCGAAATCCGTGAGCACACCGTCATCGGTTCCAACGTCGTCGTCAAGACGGGGGCCTTCCTGCACAGGGCCGTCGTGCACGACAACGTGTACATCGGGCAGCACAGCAATCTGCGTGGCTGTGTGATCGGTAAGAACACGGACATCATGCGGGCCGCCCGGATCGAGGACGGCGCGGTCATCGGCGATGAATGCCTCGTCGGTGAAGAATCGATCATTCAGGGAAACGTTCGCGTCTATCCGTTCAAGACCATCGAGGCCGGCGCCTTCGTCAACACGTCGGTGATCTGGGAGTCGCGAGGCCAGGCGCATCTCTTCGGCGCGCGTGGGGTGTCCGGGATTCTGAACGTCGAGATCACCCCGGAACTCGCCGTACGGCTCGCGGGCGCGTACGCGACGACGCTCAAGAAGGGCTCCACGGTCACGACGGCGCGCGATCACTCCAGAGGTGCTCGTGCGCTGAAGAGGGCGGTCATCTCGGCGCTGCAGACCAGCGCCATCGACGTACGCGACCTGGAGAACGTACCGCTGCCGGTGGCCCGGCAGCAGACGGCCAGGGGCAGTGCGGGCGGGATCATGATCCGGACGACGCCCGGTGTGCCGGACTCCGTCGACATCATGTTCTTCGACGGGCAGGGTGCGGATCTGTCGCAGGCGAGTCAGCGGAAGCTGGACCGCGTGTTCGCGCGTCAGGAGTACCGGCGTGCGTTCCCCGGTGAGATCGGGGATCTGCACTTCCCGGCCAGTGTCTTCGACTCGTACACCGGGTCGTTGCTGCGGAATGTCGACACGACCGGGATCACCGAGTCGGGGCTCAAGGTCGTCGTGGACGCGTCGAACGGTAGTGCGGGGCTCGTGCTGCCCAGCCTGCTCGGCAAGCTCGGGGTCGACTCGCTTGTCATCAATCCCGGTCTTGACGAGTCGAGGCCGACGGAGACGGCGGATGCACGGCGGTCCGGGCTTGTGCGGCTCGGAGAGATCGTGGCGTCCGCGCGGGCGGCGTTCGGAGTGCGATTCGACCCGGTCGGCGAGCGGCTTTCGCTGGTCGATGAGAAGGGGCGGATCGTCGAGGACGACCGGGCTCTCCTTGTGATGCTGGACCTGGTGGCCGCTGAGCGGCGCAGTGGGCGGGTGGCGCTTCCGGTGACCACCACGCGGATCGCCGAGCAGGTGGCGGCGTACCACGGCACGCAGGTGGACTGGACGACGACCTCCCCGGACGATCTGACGCGGGTCGGGCGTGAGGACTCGACGATCTTTGGTGGCGACGGGCGTGGTGGTTTCATCATCCCGGAGTTCAGCGGTGTCTTCGACGGCGCGGCGGCGTTCGTACGCCTCATCGGACTGGTGGCGCGGACGCAGCTCACGCTGAGCCAGATCGATGCGCGGATTCCGCGGGCGCATGTCCTCAAGCGTGATCTCGCCACTCCCTGGGCCGTCAAGGGACTCGTGATGCGCCGGGTCGTGGAGGAGGCCGGTGAGCGGTTCGTGGACACGACCGATGGCGTACGGGTCGTGGAGACGGACGGGCGCTGGGTGATGGTGCTCCCGGATCCCGCCGAGGCGGTTACCCATCTGTGGGCCGAAGGGCCCGACGATGCCTCCGCGGAGGCACTGCTCGACGAGTGGTCGGCGGTCGTGGACAGCGCCGGTCGCTGAAACACCCAACACGCGCGCGTGCCGGACAAGTGCCCCCAAGGGGGCCTGTCCGGCACGTCGGTGGGGCCATTCGGAGGTAGCGCCCGCGACGTGCGACGATGTGCGACATGCCGCAGCAGCCCCCCGTTCGGAGCAGCCCCGCGCGCCCCGCGCGTCCGGACGCCTCCATGTCGCTGCTCACCAATGTCATGGACCACAGCCTTGACGACGGGTATGCCGAAGCGGCTGCCCGGAAGCAGGCCGAGGGCGCCGGCGGCATGCCGAAGACGGTGCGGGCGAAGCTAGGTCTGGCGGCCGGTCTTGTCCTCGCGGGCCTTGTGGTGACCCTCGGAGCGGCGAACGCGCGGATCGCGGCGCCTGTCATCGCCAAGGAGCGCCAGGAACTCATCGACCGTATCGAGCGCGAGACCACCGCCGCCGACAAGCTCGAAGGCAGTGTCGACACTCTGCGCGCCGATGTGAGTGCGAGGCAGCGTGAGGCGCTGAATACCGACGGAGGCAGTGAGCAGGCCGACCTGGTGGGTATTCTGTCGGGCGCCACCGAGGTGCACGGTCCGGGCGTGAAACTCGTCGTCGACGACGCCAAGGAAGCAAGTCAGGACGGCGACGGTGATCCACGGGAGACCTCCGGGTTCTCCGACACCGGTCGCGTGCGTGACCGTGACATGCAGCGGGTCGTCAACGGGCTGTGGGAGTCGGGTGCCGAGGCCATCTCCATCAACGGTCAGCGGCTGACGGCTCTGTCGGCGATCCGGGCAGCGGGTGACGCGATACTGGTCGACAACAGGCCGTTGGTGCCGCCGTACACGGTGCTCGCGGTGGGGGACGGCCAGCGGCTCAGCACCAGGTTCCAGAACAGTGCCGACGGGCTGTATCTGCATGCCCTGCAGGAGAACTACGGCATCCGGACCAGCATTTCCGTCGAGGACGACGTCCGATTGACCGCCGCACCAAGTGTGATCGTACGTACAGCACAGCCGAGCACAGAGAAGGGCACATCGTGATCGCCGTACTGGGCCTCGTCGTGGGAGTCGTGGCTGGATTGTTGGTCCGGCCCGAGGTTCCTGCGGTCGTCGAGCCTTATCTCCCGATCGCCGTCGTGGCGGCGCTCGACGCCGTGTTCGGAGGCCTGCGCGCGATGCTCGACGGCATTTTCGACGACAAGGTCTTCGTGGTGTCGTTCCTGTCGAATGTGGTCGTGGCCGCGCTGATCGTCTTCCTGGGCGACAAATTGGGTGTGGGCGCCCAGCTCTCCACCGGTGTCGTGGTCGTCCTCGGTATCCGCATCTTCTCCAACGCCGCGGCGATCCGTCGTCACGTGTTCCGGGCGTGAGGCCGATGAGCAACGACGACGAGGCATCGACGGCCTCCGGCAGCCCGGAGAATCGTCTGCGCAAGGAACTTCCAGAAGAGGTTCGGGCCGCGGCTCCCGCGCCACCGGAGCGGGAGCCGGAGGAGCGTGAGGAGGGCGCGGAGCCGGGGCTGACCGGCCGTCAGCGACTGGCGCAGGGGCTGTGGCCGCCGCGGGTGTCCCGCGCGCAACTCATCGTCGCGCTGCTGCTGTTCGGCCTCGGCTTCGGTCTGGCCGTCCAGGTGGCGTCCAACAGCGACAGCGGCAGCGCCCTGCGCGGCGCACGTCAGGAGGATCTCGTACGCATCCTCGATGAACTGGACAGCCGTACACAGCGTCTTCAGGACGAGAAGCAGGGTCTCGAAGATCAGCGCACCGAGTTGGAGAACAGTTCGGACCAGGCCGAGGAGGCGCGCAAGCAGACTGTCGAGAGGGAGAAGCAACTCGGCATTCTGGCGGGCACGGTGGCAGCGCAGGGACCCGGCATCACCCTGACGATCAACGACACCAAGGGGACGATCGAGGCGGACATGCTGCTCGACGCCATCCAGGAGCTCCGCGCGGCCGGTGCGGAAGCGATCCAGGTGAACGGTGTACGGGTCGTCGCCAGCACCTATCTGACGGATTCCGACAAGGGCGTGAGCGTGGACGGGAACAAGATCACCCAGCCCTACCGTTTCAAGGTCATCGGCAAGTCGCAGGACCTGGAGCCGGCGCTGAACATCCCCGGAGGCGTGGTGCAGACACTGGAGAAGGAGCAGGCCATCGTCACGGTCGAGCCCTCGACGAAGATCGTCGTGGACGCCTTGCGACCGGCGAAGCAGCCTGACTACGCTCGGTCGTCCCAGTGAAGGGGGGCCGCATGAGAGGGGCCCGGCCAGGGCAAGAGGTTGCGGGGGGTCGGCGCACCGAATGGGTGGTGCGTGGTGGAAACTGTCAGGTGGATACGGACGTTGTGAGGATGTCCGGGTCGGCCGGTGTGTTCAATCAGGGTTCGTCCTGCCCCACGGGCGGGTCTGTTTCGGTCAAGGGGAATCGCCCGTGAAGTTGTTTGGGAAGTTGTTCGGCAAGAGCGCACGAGGAGAGGGCGGCGACAACGCCACTGCCCGGCACCGTGCATCACGCCATGGAGATGCCGAGGATCAGGGTGGCGAGCGCCCGCTGTTCCGGGATGAGGTCGGTGGTCAGGGCAGTGACATTTCCGGTGGTCAGGGCGCGCCGTCTGTTGACCCTGCCCAGTCGGGCCGCATAGGTTTCGGGGATCCGTCGACCTCAAGTACGGGTGGAGGGTTCACCGCCGACCCGTATGGTTCCCATGCCCCTGGAGGGCAGCCGCGGCAGGAGGATCCATCCATGTCGGCCCTGGTGTGTACGAGGTGCGGTAACCGCAACGCGGAAAACAGCCGTTTCTGCTCCAACTGCGGTGCGCCGCTGCGGGGCGGGGTGACCGCGGAGCGTCCGTCCGAGACGACGTCCACGATCTCCATTTCAGGCCTTGAGGCCTATGACGCCGAGGTGACGGGTCAGACGCTCTCACCGGCGCTCTCCCCGGAGGCTCAGGCGGCCGTCGACGCGCTGCCGCTCGGCTCGGCGCTCCTGGTGGTGCGCCGCGGCCCGAACTCGGGCAGCCGGTTCCTGCTGGACGGCGAGCTGACCACGGCCGGACGTCACCCGCAGAGCGACATCTTCTTGGACGACGTGACCGTGTCACGCCGCCACGTGGAGTTCCGCCGCGTCGCCGACGGTTCGTTCACCGTGGCGGACGTCGGTAGCCTCAACGGCACCTATGTCAACAGGGAGCGGATCGACTCGGTCGCCCTGTCGAACGGCGACGAGGTGCAGATCGGCAAGTACCGGCTGGTCTTCTACGCGAGCCAGCGAGGCATCTGACCCTCCCCCGGGCTCTGTCCGGGGGGACCCCCAGGAAGGTCCATGCTTCGATCACCGAGCGGCGGTGCCGATCACGGTACCGCCGCCACGGACAGCGGACTGATGAGCATCGGCACGGTGCTCAACGTACTGCGCGACGAGTTCCCCGAAGTCACGATCTCCAAGATCAGGTTCCTGGAGTCGGAGGGGCTCATCGAGCCACAGCGGACCCCTTCGGGGTATCGCAAGTTCAGCGCCAACGACGTCGAGCGCCTCGGCCACGTCCTGAGGATGCAGCGGGACCACTATCTGCCGCTGAAGGTCATCCGTGAGTATCTGGACGCCCTGGAGCGCGGTGAGCCGGTGCGGCTGCCGACCGTGGGCCGTCAGCGCGACTCGGGCGAGGGTGAGCTGTTCGCCGAGCACGAGGCGCCCACGGCGGCCCGGGTTGGTCGCGCCGAGCTCCTTGCCGCTGCCGAGATCGGCGAGCCGGAACTGGAGGAGTGGGAGTCGTACGGCCTCATCGTGCCGTTCCCGGACGGGGCGTACGACGCCGAAGCGGTGACCGTCGCCGCGCTCGTCGTCGAGCTGGGCCGGTTCGGGATCGAGCCGCGTCACCTGCGCGCGATGAAGGCCGCGGCCGAGCGTGACGCGGGGCTGGTCGATCAGGTGGTGGCCCCGCTGCGGCGGCACCGCAATCCGCAGACGAGGGCGCACGCGGAGGCGCGTACGAAGGAGCTGGCGGGGCTCACGGTGAAGCTGCACGCGGCACTGGTGCAGACCGCGCTCGGTGTGCGACTGTCCTGACCCGGGGCGCTCCGCGGGTGTCGGATCGTCCACCCGTTCCGTGCCCGACTACCCAAACGTCCCGGGCACGGCCTAGGGTTGCTGTGTGAACGAGCTCGATGTCGTAGGTGTCCGGGTCGAAATGCCCTCCAACCAACCGATCGTGCTTCTGCGTGAAGTGGGAGGCGATCGTTACCTCCCCATCTGGATCGGACCGGGGGAGGCGACGGCGATCGCCTTCGCCCAGCAGGGCATGGCCCCGGCGCGACCGCTGACCCACGACCTGTTCAAGGACGTGCTGGAAGCCGTCGGCCAGGAGCTCACCGAAGTGCGCATCACGGACCTGCGTGAGGGCGTCTTCTACGCGGAACTGGTGTTCGCCAGCGGGGTCGAGGTGAGCGCCAGGCCTTCCGACGCCATAGCGCTGGCCCTGCGCACCGGGACGCCGATCTACGGCAGCGACGGGGTGCTCGACGACGCCGGTATCGCGATCCCGGACGAGCAGGAGGACGAAGTGGAGAAGTTCCGCGAGTTCCTCGACCAGATCTCGCCCGAGGACTTCGGGACCAACAGCCAGTGAGGGCCGGGGCCCCGGAGAACTCCGGGCGGCAATTGCCAGCGGCCAGTGTGGTGTGCCGCGGCCCGCTCGGAGAGCATTCGGCTAGCCTTTCCCCGCGGTGGGGCACGGGAAACCACTCCTAGGGTGATTATCACTCGGCGTGCCGAGTGTGGCGATCGTTGACGCACCCCTGGTGACTGCCTACCGTCGAGAAGGCAGGTCAAGGACGGAGGTCGGCGTGAGAAGCAGCGGCGACGGTACGGCTGGGGGTGCTCCCGGACGCGGTCTGGGGGAGAGCGGCCCGTACCCGCTTCATGGCAACGCGGCCGATCACATTCCGCGGCGGCCGACAGCAGTGTCCGGTGAAGGCGAGGCGGTTTCCGAGGAGGTCGGCTACCGCGGTCCAACGGCGTGCGCTGCCGCGGGCATCACCTACCGGCAGTTGGACTACTGGGCGAGGACCGGACTGGTCGAGCCGAGCGTGCGGCCCGCCTACGGGTCGGGGACGCAGCGGCTGTACAGCTTCAAGGACGTGGTCGTCCTGAAGATCGTCAAGCGGTTCCTCGACACCGGGGTGTCGCTGCAGAACATCCGCACCACGGTCCAGCATCTGAGGGAGCCCGGTTTCCGGGATCTGGAGCGGATGACGCTGATGAGCGACGGCGCCACGGTCTACGAGTGCACATCCCCCGACGAGGTCCACGCGCTGCTCCAGGGCGGCCAGGGGGTCTTCGGGATCGCCGTGGGCGTGGTGTGGCGGGATGTCGAGGGTGCGCTCTCGCAGCTGCAAGGGGAGCGTGTGGACACCGGCGAGACGCTGGTGAGGAACAACCCCTCCGACGAGCTGGCACGAAGGCGCAATCGCGCGGTCTGAGGATCTGTAGAGCGGAAGAGGCTGATGGTGCCCCGGCTTGCCGGGGCATTGTCAGTGGCGTAGGGCAGCATCGGAGATGTGAGAACAGCGCCCACGATCCTGCATCTGGACATGGATGCCTTCTTCGCCTCGGCGGAGCAGGCGTCCAAGCCGAGCCTGCGCGGGAAAGCGGTCGTCGTGGGCGGGCTCGGACCACGTGGGGTCGTCTCCACGTGCTCGTACGAGGCACGGGTCTTCGGGGTGCACTCGGCGATGCCCATGGCCCAGGCACGCCGGCTCGCGCCGAACGCCGCGTATCTCGTGCCGCGCTTCGGGATCTACCGAGAGGTCAGCGAGCAGGTGATGGGGCTGCTGCAGGCCCTGTCGCCGCTGGTGGAGCCGCTGAGCCTGGACGAGGCGTTCGTCGATCTGGAGGCAGGGGAAGCGGCCTGGGACGAGGCGTCGGCGCGGCTGACCGGAGTGAAGCTGCGCGCGGACATCCGGGCCGTCACCGGGCTCACCGGATCGGTGGGGCTCGCCGCTTCCAAGATGCTCGCGAAGATCGCCTCGGAGCAGGCCAAACCCGATGGTCTGGTGCTGATAGAGCCGGGGACCGAGCGTGCGCTGCTGGGACCCATGCCGGTGCGGACGCTGCCGGGCGTCGGGCCGGCGACGGGGGACCATCTGCGGCGGGCCGGGATCACCACCGTCCAGGAGCTCGCCGAGGCGGGCGAGGACGAGCTCGTACGTCTGCTGGGGAAGTCCCACGGGCACGCGCTGTACGCGATGGCGCTGGCGCGCGACGACCGGCCCGTGGTCGCCGAGCGGGAGACCAAGTCGGTGTCCGTCGAGGACACGTACGACGTGGACATCCATGACCGGGTGCGGGTCGGTCTGGAGGTGCAGCGGCTCGCCGACCGGTGTGTGCAGCGGTTGCGTGGAGCCGGGCTGTCGGGGCGCACCATCGTGCTGAAGGTGCGGAGGTACGACTTCTCGACGCTGACCCGGTCCGAGACGCTACGGGGGCCCACGGACGACCCCGGGGTGGTGCGGGAGGCGGCCGCCCGGCTCCTTGAGTCGGTGGACACGACCGGTGGCGTACGGCTGCTCGGTGTGGGTGTCTCAGGGCTGGCCGACTACACGCAGGAGGACCTGTTCGCGCAGGCGCAGGCTGCCGCGGGGGAGCTGGCGGCGCAGGAGCACATGGAGGAGGAGGTGGCGGAGGGGGCCGTCGAGGAGCAGGTGCCGCTGACTGAGCGGCGGTGGTCCGCGGGGCACGATGTGCGGCACGCCGAGTTCGGGCACGGGTGGGTGCAGGGCAGCGGGCTCGGGCGGGTCACCGTTCGGTTCGAGACGCCGTACTCCGAGCCCGGGCGGGTACGGACGTTCCGTGCCGACGATCCGGGGCTGGAGCCGGCGGAGCCGTTGCCCTTGGTGGCGGAGACCGTCGGCCATCACCGTGAAGGTTGAGCTGCGGGCTTTGCCTAGAGGGGGTGGAGCGCGGCTTCAGGCTTCGTCCGTGCCCGCCAGGCGGCCGAAGTCGCGGTCCGGTGCGGGAGGCGGGGATGACACGTCGAGGCCGTAGTGGTGGTAGAGCTGGAGTTCCTGCTCGGGGGAGAGGTGGCGGCCGACGCCGAAGTCGGGCGCGTCCTTGATCAGCGCCCGCTCGAAGGGGATGTGCAGCGTGCCTTCGACGAGTTCGCTGGGCTCCAGGGGCACGAAGGCGTCCCTGCTGAACAGTCCCGTGCGTATGGCCGCCCACTCCGGGACCCCGGTCGCGTCGTCGAGGTAGACCTCGTCGATCGTGCCGATCTTGGCGCCATTGCGGTCGAATGCCTTGCGGCCGATCAGGTTGCGCGGATCGATGTCGGTCTGCACGTTGCCCTCCATTTGGTCGCAACTCATCCGTAAGCACTACAAAAGAGCAGATTCAGGAAGGTGGCCACTCGAAGGCTCGGGAGTTGTCCTCGCTGGTAGGCTGGCAGCGGCTGCTGACCCTGTGCGGGAGAGTCCTCAAGACACCATCGGAGGGCGCCGAAGGAGCAAATCCTCCCCGGAATCTCTCAGGCCCACGTACCGCACGGACGAGGTCACTCTGGAAAGCAGAGCGGGTGCCGACGACGGCTCCCGCTCTCACCGACGGTGAAAGTCGGGTCGCAGCGGGCGGGCGGGCCGGTGAAACTCTCAGGTTGAGATGACAGAGGGGGAGGCCGTCGGGGTACCCGTGCCGGGGTGCCCCTCGAAGGTCGCGTCAGACCAGGAGGCCTCCGCAATGACCGCCCCTCGCATTCCGCTCTCCGAACTCGAACAGGGAATCCCCTTCGAGCAGCGCCACATCGGGCCCGACACCGAAGCCCGGGCCAAGATGCTCGCGCAGGTCGGATACGGCTCGCTCGACGAGCTCACCGCCACCGCGGTGCCCGACGTGATCAAGAACGCCGAGGCGCTGGAGCTGCCGGGCGCACGCACCGAGGCCGAGGTACTGGCCGAGCTGCGCACCCTCGCGGACCGTAACCAGGTGCTCGACTCGATGATCGGGCTCGGTTACTACGGGACCTTCACTCCGCCGGTGATCCTGCGGAACGTCATGGAGAGCCCGGCCTGGTACACCGCGTACACGCCGTATCAGCCGGAGATCTCGCAGGGCCGCCTCGAAGCGCTGCTGAACTTCCAGACTGTCGTCGCCGAGCTGACCGGGCTGCCGACGTCCGGTGCCTCGCTGCTCGACGAGAGCACCGCGGCCGCCGAGGCGATGGCGCTGTCCCGGCGCATGGGGAAGAACAAGAAGGGTCTCTTCCTGGTCGACGCGGACGTGATGCCGCAGACCGTCGCGGTCATCCGGACCCGCGCCGAGCCGACCGGCGTCGAGGTCGTCCTCGCCGACCTGAGCGCGGGCATCCCCGCCGAGATCGCCGGGCGTGAGATCAACGGCGTGCTGACCCAGTACCCGGGCGCCTCCGGTGTCGTACGCGACATCAAGCCGCTCATCGAGCAGGCGCACGAGCTGGGTGCGGTCGTCACCGTCGCCGCCGACCTGCTGGCCCTGACCCTGCTGACCTCGCCGGGTGAGCTGGGCGCGGACATCGCGGTCGGTACGACGCAGCGGTTCGGGGTGCCGATGGCCTTCGGCGGTCCGCACGCCGGGTACATGGCGGTGCGCGAGAAGTTCGCGCGCAGCCTGCCGGGCCGGCTGGTGGGCGTGTCCGTCGACGCGGACGGGCACAAGGCGTACCGGCTTGCTCTGCAGACGCGGGAGCAGCACATCCGTCGTGAGAAGGCGACGAGCAACATCTGTACCGCTCAGGTGCTGCTCGCCGTGATGGCCGGCATGTACGCCGTCTACCACGGTCCTGAGGGACTGAAGACGATCGCGCGGCGGACGCACCGGTACGCGACGATCCTCGCCGACGGGCTGAAGGCGGGCGGAGTCGAGGTCGTCCACGGTGCCTACTTCGACACGTTGACCGTGCGCGTCCCGGGCCGGGCCGCCGAGATACTGGCCGGCGCGCGCGACCAGGGGGTCAACCTGCGCCTCGTGGACGCCGACCGGGTGTCGATCTCGTGCGACGAGACCACCACACGCAGGCAACTCGCCGCCGTGTGGACCGCGTTCGGCGTCGAGGGCGATGTCGAGGCGCTGGACTCGACCGCCGAGGACACTCTTCCGACCGCGCTGCTGCGCACCGACGAGTACCTCACGCACCCGGTGTTCCACCAGTACCGCTCCGAGACGGCGATGCTGCGCTACCTGCGCAGGCTCTCCGACCGTGACTACGCGCTCGACCGCGGCATGATCCCGCTGGGCTCCTGCACAATGAAGCTCAACGCGACGACCGAGATGGAACCGGTCACCTGGCCCGAGTTCGGGCAGTTGCACCCCTTCGCGCCCGCCGAGCAGGCGCAGGGCTACCTCACGCTCATCCATGAGCTGGAGGAGCGGCTCGCCGAGGTCACCGGGTACGACAAGGTGTCGCTGCAGCCCAACGCCGGTTCGCAGGGTGAGCTCGCCGGGCTGCTCGCCGTACGGGGATACCACCGCGGGAACGGTGACGAGCAGCGCACCGTGTGCCTGATCCCGTCCTCCGCGCACGGCACGAATGCGGCGAGCGCCGTGATGGCCGGCATGAAGGTCGTCGTCGTGAAGACGGCGGACGACGGCGAGATCGACGTCGAGGATCTGCGTGCCAAGATCGAGCAGCACCGCGACGAACTGTCCGTGCTGATGATCACGTACCCCTCGACGCATGGCGTCTTCGAGGAGCACGTCGCCGACATCTGTGCCCAGGTCCACGAGGCGGGCGGCCAGGTGTATGTGGACGGCGCCAACCTCAACGCCCTGGTGGGGCTTGCCAAGCCGGGGCACTTCGGCGGTGACGTCTCGCACCTCAACCTGCACAAGACCTTCTGCATCCCGCACGGCGGCGGCGGTCCGGGCGTCGGTCCGGTCGGGGTGCGCGCGCACCTGGCGCCGTACCTGCCCAACCACCCCTTGCAGCCGGCGGCCGGGCCCGAGACCGGCGTCGGCCCGATCTCGGCCGCTCCGTGGGGTTCCGCGGGCATCCTGCCGATCTCGTGGGCGTACGTCCGGCTCATGGGCGGCGAGGGGCTGAAGCGGGCCACGCAGGTGGCCGTGCTCTCCGCGAACTACATCGCGAAGCGCCTGGAGCCGCACTACCCGGTGCTCTACACCGGTCCCGGCGGGCTCGTCGCGCACGAGTGCATCATCGACCTGCGACCGTTGACCAAGGCGACCGGTGTGAGTGTCGACGACATCGCCAAGCGCCTGATCGACTACGGGTTCCACGCGCCGACGATGTCGTTCCCGGTGGCCGGCACGCTGATGATCGAGCCGACCGAGTCCGAGGACCTGGTCGAGCTCGACCGCTTCTGCGAGGCGATGATCGCCATCCGTGCGGAGGTCGAGAAGGTCGGCTCGGGTGAGTGGGCGGCGGACGACAACCCGCTGCGCAACGCTCCGCACACCGCCGCCTCGCTCGGCGGGCAGTGGGAGCACGGTTACAGCCGTGAGGAGGCCGTCTTCCCGGCCGGTGTCTCGGTCGCGGACAAGTACTGGCCGCCGGTGCGCCGGATCGACCAGGCGTACGGCGACCGGAACCTGGTCTGCTCCTGCCCGCCGCTGGACGCCTACGAGGACTGATCGGCGGTCGGGCCTGGACGCGTATGGGGACTGGACTGGTCGGCGGTCGGGGACCGGATGCCTACGAGGGCTGATCAGCGCCAGGACCGACACCGCTACGGGGACTGATCAGCGCCAGGACCTGGACCTGTACGGGGACCGATCAGCGAGAGGGACTGGACGGCTACGGGGAGTAATCACCCTTGGACATGCGTCGGGGCCGGTTCGGAGAATGCGTCTCCGGGCCGGCCCCTCTATGTACTGGGCGGCTCTGCCGCAGCCACCCGGTTGTGCGGTTCAGGCCGCCGTCATCACGTGCTCGCTGCCCAGCGGGCGGTGCGGGGCGATGATCTGGCCGTCCGGCAGGAGCTCACCGGTGTCCTCGAAGAGCAGCACGCCGTTGCACAGCAGGCTCCACCCCTGCTCCGGGTGGTGCGCCACGAGGCGGGCGGACTCCCGGTCGGCGGATTCGGCTGTCGGGCACGGCGTCTTGTGCTGGCACATTGGTGGGATCTTTCGCTGGGTTGAGAGGTGAGTGATGGCTGTGGTGTCTGTCCCGCGGCTCGATGTGGTCATGGCCGCCCCCCGTTGATGTGTGGTTTGGAACCCAGTGTTGCCCTACGGGCGTCAATCCGCAGGGATTTAGCGGCAGCGCTCCTCACAGGTTGATGACGCATCACCCGTGCGGACGGTTCATTCCAACTGTGCCGTCTTTTCGGGTGGTTCGCGGTGGCCGGATGGGGCTAGTCCGGTCGGGCGCGGGATGTGTTTTCCCTCGTACGAGCGGTATGGGGCCCGAACGAGCGACGTGCCCCGCTGCCGGAAGGACGGCGGCGGGGCACGGACGCTGGCGAGAGTGCTATGCGGGTGAGCTGAGCAGAGGCGTGGGAGTGAGCCGGTGGGTGAGGACCGGCAGGAGCTCGGCGACGCGGTGTGGGCGGTGCGCTGCGATGCCGGGTGGGGCCGGTGCCAGCGGGACCAGGATATCGGTGGCGGCGGGGTGGCCGGTGGCGCCGTCCGCGGTGGTGTCGCCGTGCAGCCAGAGCGTGAGCATGTACAGCTCCGGCACGGAGAGCAGACGGGCCTGGTAGGACTGTTTCATGGCCTCGGCCTGTCGCAGCGCGCGTTCGGTGGCGGCGATGTACGGGCCCTCGAAGAAGCGCGAGAAGGCCCAGCCGTCGGGGGTCAGCATGGTGTCGGCCGCGGCGACCATGCGGTCGCCGCAGCGGATCAGGAAGCGCCACCCGGTGAGCCGGGTGGCGTACGCGCCCGCGGGCGTGATGCGGTCCAGGATGTGTACGGGGAGCGGGAGTTCGGGTGTGACGGGTCCCTGTGCCATACGGAGGGACGGCGTACGCGCCTCCCGGACGGCGGTGGGGGAACCGAGTGCCGTGAGGACGGAGCGCAGGGCTGGCGCGGGAGCCGGGGGTAGATGCAGCGGCATGATGGGTCGCCTCTCGTTCGACAGGCACGGTGGCGCGAGGGAGGGGGCGGACGGCGTTGTCAGCTCTCGGGGCCGAAGGGGCGAGGGATCTGGATCCGCCGACAATGTGTCGCCTGCCGCGTGGCACCTGGACAGCAGGACCTAGGACCGCGAGCGCCAACTCTCTGCCTCGTTCGCGAAGTTTATACGAGACGTGTTCACGCGGTGTTTCGTCTAGTCGTCCCACATATGAAGGGCAAGGCACTATTCGGTCGGCGAAACGAGAGGTTTATCCTGGTTCTGCGTGAAAGCGCGGCGATGACCTCGGAATGCTTCGTCGGAGCGGTCGGCCGATTCTCGTCGGCGTTTTTCACGACATCGCGTCGGACGAAACTGGGCACTGGTTCATGCCTGGTGAATGTGCCTGTGGGTACTCGAGTCCAGAGTAGCGGGCGGCGGGCGCCTCCAGGACGTTATCGATCGCGTTGCCTGGGCATTATCCCCGGTGACCCGGGACGCCAGAGGCCGGAGTATCGGCCTGCCCATCCGAGGAAGGACGCTTCGATGGGAGAGAAGGTCGAGGCAGAACTGTTCGACCTGTCCGATCGCCGGCACTATCGCGACAAGCTCCGGCAGTGTCTGACGGGGCTGGCGCGGCTGCTGGCGGAGGAGCGGTTCGATCGCCCGAAGAACCTCATGGGCCTGGAGATCGAGTTGAATCTCGCAGGGACCGACGGCACGCCCAGAATGATGAACGCGCAAGTACTCGAAAGGATAGCGAGCCGCGATTTCCAAACAGAACTCGCCATGTTCAACCTGGAAGTCAACATAGCCCCACACAGATTGGGTGGGCGAGTATTCGACCAGCTGGCCGAGGAGTTGCGTACCTCCCTCGCATACGCCCACAGGAAGGCGAAGGAAGTCGACGCCGGAATCGTGATGATCGGGATTCTGCCGACGCTCGCCCAGGACGACCTGGTCTCCTCGAACCTCTCGGACGGCGACCGCTACACCCTCCTCAACGACCAGATTGTCGCCGCCCGAGGCGAGGATTTCACGCTCGACATCGAGGGGGTGGAGCGCCTCGTCTGTACGTCGAAGTCCATCGCGCCCGAAGCGGCCTGCACCTCCGTGCAGTTGCACCTCCAGGTCACCCCGGGGCGGTTCGCCGACGTGTGGAACGCGGCGCAGGCGGTCGCCGCGGCGCAGGTCGCGGTCGGCGCCAACTCGCCCTTCCTCTTCGGTCACGAGCTGTGGAGCGAGTCGCGGCCCCCGCTGTTCCAGCAGTCCACCGACACCCGGCCGCCCGAGTTGCAGGCGCAGGGGGTGCGGCCGCGCACCTGGTTCGGGGAACAGTGGATCTCGTCCGCGTACGACCTCTTCGCGGAGAACCTGCGCTTCTTCCCGCCGCTGCTGCCCCTCTGCGACGAGGAGGACCCGCTCGGTGTCCTCGACGCCGGCGGCATCCCCAAGCTCGCCGAACTCGTGCTGCACAACGGCACGGTGTACCGCTGGAACCGGCCCGTGTACGGCGTCGCCGACGGCGTCCCGCATCTGCGCGTCGAGAACCGCGTGCTGCCGGCAGGCCCCACCGTCACCGACGTCATCGCCAACGCCGCCTTCTACTACGGGCTCGTCCGCGCGCTCGCCGAGGAGCCGCGGCCCGTGTGGACGCGGCTGCCCTTCGCGTCGGCAGCCGCCAACTTCGACGCCGCCTGCCGCCATGGCATCGACGCGCGCCTGGAGTGGCCCAGGCGCGGCCGGTACGGCGGGACGCACGAGGTCGAGGCCGTCGCCCTGGTGCGGGACGAGCTGCTGCCGCTCGCCGCGGCGGGACTGGACGCGTGGGGGGTCGAGCCCGCCGACCGGGACCTCTACCTGGGCGTCATCGAGGAGCGCTGCCGACTGCGGGTCAACGGGGCGAGCTGGCAGGCGGCGACCTTCCACCGGGCCCTGGAGAAGGGGCTCGGGCGGGATGTCGCGCTGGCCGCGACCACGCGGCGCTACGGCGAGTTGATGCATCTCGGGGAGCCCGTGCACACCTGGCCGGTGGGCTTGCCGGAGCCGGCTTCGCTGGGCTGAGGGGTGGGGGTCCTGGAGTGGTGGTGGGCGTCAGCTTTGGCTGCCTGCCTTCACGATGGCCACTTCGTTGAGCTGAGGGGCGGGGGTCCCGGAGTGGTGGTGGGCGTCACCCTTGGCTGCCCGCCTCCACGATCGCCTGGAGGATCACCGAGTGGATCTGCGACGGGTCGTTGACCTGGTGACCGGAGCCGCCGGTCGCCTCGGCGATCTCCTCGACCTCCTCCTGGTCGGCGTCCGGGCCGACCGCGATCGCGATCAGCAGCACCGGGCGCTCCGGGGTGGTGAGCTCCTGCAAGCTGGTGACGAGGGCCGAGCGTGAAATGCTTCCGGGGTCCTGGTTGACGCCGTCGGTCAGCAGGACCAGCGCGTTGAACTTCTCCTCCTCGTAGGAGGACGTGGCCGCCTGATATGCGGCGAGCGTGGTGTCGTACAGGCCGGTCGCCCCACCCGGGACGGGCTCCAGGGCGCTGAACGCGGCCGACAGTTTGTCCCGCTGGGTGCCGTCGCCCACGGCGTCGCCGAGCCGTTCGGTCGGCACGACCACCTGGTAGTCCCGGTTGCCGTCGAGACGGGTGGAGAACCTCCACAGCCCGATCTCGTCCTCCGGGGTGAAGGCGGCGAGGGCCTGTAGCAGGGAGGCCTTGGTGACGTCCATACGGGACTGGTCGGTGCCCGGCACCGGCTCGGTCATGGACGCGGAGGCGTCGACGACCGTGGTGATGCGGGCGCTCTGCACCGTGATCGTCCACATGCCGAGGGCTTCCTCGATCGCCTTCGCCGAGGCCGGTTCGGCCGCTACACGTGCGAAAGGCTGGGGGGCGCGGCCGCCCGCCGCGGAGACCAGTGCGGCCGAGGGGTTCTCGTCGTCGGTGCGGAACCCGTGCTTCTCCAGGATCTTCTGGGTTTCGGGCTCGCCCAGCAGGGCCATGAACCGCAGGGCCGCGCGGCTCTCGTCGGTGCTCAGCCGCACCTCGTCGACCAGGGTGAACGGGTAGTCGAGCTGCGGCGATCCGTCCTTGGGGTAGAAGAGGTCGAGGCTGTCGGGAGTCTCGTCCGAGGAGTTGTGGGCGAAGGCCGCCTGCTCGGAGAGGATCAGGGCCTGATTCCGTTTCGGGTTGCCCTGCTCGGTGCCTGAGGAGTCGCGGGGGAGTGTGTCCAGGACCTGGCTGTCGCTGTCGGAGGTGCGCTGCGAGAGCGCCTCGGCCATGGCGGCCGCCTGGGTGTCGCCGCCCTCGGTCTGCCCCGCCGCGGTGCTCAGCTGCGTCAGCGCGAGCAGGCCGGTCGCGCTGCGCGCCGGGTCGGCGGCCCCGAGCTTCAGGCGGTCGCTCGTCATCGCGGCGCCGGCCAACTCGGTCCAGGTGTACGTCTTCTGGGGCCAGCCCAGCGATGTGGCGGCCGTCGGGACCATCGCAACGCCGACCGGCGACGACGCGACGTTGCCGACGTCGCTCACCTGGGTCGCGTCGTTGTCCCCGGTGACGCGCTGCACCCACAGGTTCGAGTCGGGCACCCACGCCTGGACGTCGGACTTCTTGCCGGTCAGCAGCGCGTCGGCGACCTTGTACGACTCGCGAGCGGTCACCCTGACGTCGAGGCAGCGGCCGTCCGAGGTGATGTCGCGCTCACGGGCGTAGTCCGCCGTAGCCGTAAGAGCGGGGGCCAGGTCCGGGGATACGGCGATGTCGACGTGCACCGCGTCGTCCTGGCAGGAGGAGCCGAAGGAGAGCAGGCCACCGCGGGCCGCGGCTGCCGTGCCCCCCGCCACCGTGAGTACGAGCGCCGTCGCGATGGCCACTGTGCGACGGCGCGCGCGTGGTCGGGGGTCGGCGGTGCCCGCCCCGTACTCGTCGGGCAAGCTGTGACGTCCCATGAAGGTGGTGCCTCCCTGTTGAGCCTTGAGCCGTGAAACGGTCGCAAGGCAGGTAAAAGGGGAGGTACGCCCCGTACGGCGTCCGTCCCCCCGACGGCCAGTCGCGCACGATCTTCGTAACTTCTTTCGAGACCCTAGCGGGGCGAAGATGGGGAAGAGGCGGGATTACTCAACTGGAGGCGGGAGTGCAGGTGGAGGCAGTGTCGGTGGCCGATTCCTTTCCGATGAAGGGGCTGACCCGACGAATTCTCCGGGACGAGACGCTGCTCGTCCTGGGACTCTCGCTCGGTGCGAGCGGGGTTTCCGCGCTGATCAGCTTTGTCGGGTCGGCCACCAAGCCAGGGGGGCTCAAGGACCAGGCGGCCACCCTCAACGCCTCGGCCGCGCCCGGGCGTCCCTGGCTGGATCTGGCCTGGCAGCTCTTCGGAATCGCGTCGGCGCTGGTGCCGGTCGCGCTCGTTGCGCACTTCCTGCTGAGAGAGCGCGAGGGGCTGCGCGTGATCGGCTTCGACCGCACGCGCCCGTGGCCGGACCTCGGGCGCGGGGCCGTGATCGCGGCGCTGATCGGCAGCACGGGCATCGCCTTCTATCTGGCGGCCCGGGGCTTCGGCGCCAACCTCACGGTGGTGCCCGAAGCGCTGCCGGACGTGTGGTGGAAGTACCCCGTGCTGATCATGTCCGCGATCCAGAACGCGGTCCTGGAAGAGGTGATCGTCGTCGGGTATCTGCTGCGCCGCCTCGGCCAGTTGGGCTGGACGCCGGTCACCGCGCTGGTGGCGAGCGCGGTGCTGCGCGGTTCGTACCACCTCTACCAAGGCATCGGCGGGTTCATCGGCAACATGGCGATGGGCGTGGTCTTCGTCTACCTGTACCGGCGTTGGGGGCGCGTCGGGCCGCTGGTGGTGGCGCACTCGCTGCTCGACATCGGGGCATTCGTGGGCTACGCGCTGCTGGCCGGGAAGGTGAGCTGGCTGCCGACGGCATGAGCCGGCGCTGATGGGCGTGCGGGGATCGTGGAGGGGCGTACGGCAATCTCGTACGCCCCTTTCTGTGCTGTCAGGCGAGTAGCTCGCCGTCGATGACCGTGACCGAGCGGCCGCTGAGGAGCGTGCGGTCGCCGCGCAGTTCGGTGTGGACGAGGCCGGAGCGGGCGGAGGCCTGCAGGCCGGTGAGGTCGGGGCGGCCGAGGCGTTCGGACCAGTAGGGCGCGAGGGCTGTGTGGGCGCTGCCGGTGACCGGGTCCTCGTCGATGCCGACGTTCGGGAAGAAGCAGCGGGAGACGAAGTCGTAGCCCCGGGAGGGTTCTTCGGCGCGGGCGGTCGCGATGATGCCGCGCTTCGAGTATCGCGCCAGAGCTCGGTGGTCGGGGGCCAGGCCGCGGACCGTCTTCTCGTCGGCGACCTCGATCACCAGGTCGCCGATGTTCGGGCCGGTGTCGAAGACCGTGAGCGGCTCGGCGCCGAGGGCTTCGGCGACGCCTTCCGGGATCTCGACCGGGGTGAGCGGCGCGGTGGGGAAGTCCAGCGTGATGGAACCGTCCTCGTGGGGCGTGGCGATGAGGACGCCGCTGAGCGTGGCGAACCGTACGGGGCCCTCGTGGGCAGCCGTGGTGTGCAGCACGTGGGCGGTCGCCAGCGTCGCGTGCCCGCACATCGCGACCTCGGTGACGGGTGTGAACCAGCGCAGCGCCCAGTCGGCCTCGGCGCCCTGAGGAAGGCGGTGGGCGAACGCCGTCTCGGCGTGGTTGACCTCCCGCGCCACGTCCTGGAGCCAGGCGTCGTCCGGGAAGGACGGGAAGGACGGAAAGGACGGGGATGAAGATGAAGGGGATGAAGGGGATGAAGGGGCCAGGTCGAGGATGAGGACTCCGGCCGGGTTGCCGGCGAAGGGGCGGTCGGTGAAGGCGTCGACGATTCGAATCCGCATGGGAGCGACGCTAGCCGCTCCGCGAAAGGGTCGGCCAAGGCCAATTCCGTTGTGCTGGCCCGGTTTTGGGTGGGCGGGGTCGCTGGTCCGGCCGGAGTGTCCTGACGCGGACCAAGTCCGGCGGCGTCGCCGGGTTTGCACCGGCTGGTCAGTGCGCGCCGTCGGGTCCGGCGCGGGGCAGCGCCTGTTCGGTCCAGATCGTCTTGCCCGGGGCCGTGTAACGGGTGCCCCACGTCTGTGCGAGCTGCGCGGTGATGAAGAGACCGCGTCCGTCCTCGTCGACCGTACCGGCGTGGCGCAGGTGTGGCGCGGCCGCGCCGGCGTCCCGTACCTCGCAGGTGAGGGTGCGGTCATGGATCAGGCGGAGCTCAAGCGGTGGGCTGCCGTACTTGACCGCGTTGGTGACGAGTTCGCTGACGATGAGCTGGGTGTTGAAGGCTGTCTCGTCGTCCACCTGCCACGCGGCGAGCTGCCCGCGCGTGCGGTGTCGGGCGAGCGCCACGGCCGCGGGGTCGGCGTCGAGCGGCCACGCGGCGATCCGGTCCGGGGGGAAGGACCGGGTGCGCGCGACGATCATCGCGGCGTCGCCCGCGCCCAGACCTGCCGGGAGCGCGTAGACGAGGGCGTCGCAGAGGTCCTGGAGCGGGCGCTCGCGGTAGTCCGGCGCCGTCGGCAACGGCCCTGACGGCTCGGCGAGATACGCGGTGAGCAGCGGATCACTCGTGAACACCAGGACGCTGCCGTCCGGCACCTCGATGTCGACGGCGGCGAAGGGCGCGCCCTCCGTCGTGCCCAGCCGTGGCCCGGCAGGTGCGCCGGGGCCGGTGACCGTGCGGTCGGGGCGCACGACGAGGGGAGCCAGTTGGCCACCTGCCGCCATCGTGCACGTGCCGGTAAGGGGGTCGTGCACGGCGTACACGCAGTCGGCGGTGAGTGCCTCGCGGCGCAGCGGATCGCCGAACGGGAGATGTGACCGTTCGGCGGCGAGCTGTCCCGCCGTGTGGTGCAGACGGGCGAGGAGCTCGTCGGGGGCGAGGTCGAACGCGGACAGGGAGCGTACGGCGGTGCGCAGCTGCCCCATGGTCGCGGCCGCGTTCAGACCGCGTCCCGACACCTTGCCGACGACGAGGGCGGTGCGGGCGCCGGACAGGGCGATGGTGTCGTACCAGGCGCCTGGATCGGCGCCGGTGATGGTGAGGTAGGCGGTCTCCAGCGACGGGTGGGTCACCGGGCGGCGGGGCAGCAGCTGGCGCTGGACCGTGGCGGCGACCGTGTGCTCGCGTGTGTAGCGCCGCGCGTTGTCGATGCACAGCGCCGTGTGTGTGGCCAGCTCGACCGCGAGCTCCCGGTCGCCTTCGTCGAAGGGGGGAGAGTTTCCGGTGCGGTACAGGCTGACCACGCCGAGGGCCGAGTCGCGCAGTGCCAGCGGGACGACGAGGAGGGAATGGGCTCCGGATGAGTGGATGGCCTCAGCGCGCGGAGGATCGACGGAGAGCCACGGTGCGGTCGGATGGAGCGCGACCACGCGGGGGCGCAGGTCGGCCAGGGCTTGGGTGAAGGGGGTCGGCGCCGGTAGGCGGCGGACGTCTCCCACCGGATGGGCCTGCGGGGGCTGCGCTCGGCTGCTGCGGAACGCGGTGCGCATCAGGGGCGTGCTCGCGGGCAGTGGGGCCTGCGGCGGGTCGTCGCCGCGGATCACGGCCTCCACCACCTCCACGATCGCGATGTCGGCGAACGCGGGGACCACGGCCGGGACGAGCTCCTCGCCGGTCACGGCCGGATCCAGGGTGCGTCCCACCCGTCGGCGTACGGCGTCCAGTACCTCGGTGCGGGTGCGGGCCCGCTCCCGTTCGGTGACGTCGATCGCGGTGACCGCCGCGCCGAGCACGGAATGGCGCGGGCTCTCCAGGCGCAGCGCGCTGATCTCGAAGTACCGCTCCTGCGGTGGGTCTCCCTTGACGCGCGCCCTGACGACGCGCTGCAGGAGGGGGACTCCGCTGTCCATCACCTCGCGCAGGAGTGTCTCCAGGTCGCTGCCTTCGACGATGTCGTAGACATCGCGGACCGGGCGTCCTTGCAGGTCGTCCAAGGGCACGCCACGCATGAGGGGAGTGGCGGTGTTGACCCGTACCACCCGAAGGTCGGTGTCCAGCAGGTGGAGCCCGATCGGTGACTGCGTGAACAGCGCCTCCAACATCGAGAGCGCCCTCTCGTCCACTTCCCGGCCGGGATCGCTGCGCGCCACGGCGACCACCTCCGAGCTCCCTTTGCGCTTGGTCCGGCGCACGGCTGCCTCATGTCCGGGCGCGCTTCCAGCGTGCTCCGCCGTCGGCTCGACCGCACCTGCAGAGCGTGCGGGCGGCACTGACGAGGCAGATGCGGGGCGTACGGCGCCTGGGACGCTCGGGTGGCCCGGGCGACCCGCGGCCGGGTCCGCTTCGACGGTCCGGGCGACTCGGGGCCGCTGCCGATGGTCGGTGCCATCCGGTTTGCCAGGACGTCGGAGGTCCTTCAGGTTTCCGGGCCAGAAGGGTGGCGATCGTCCTTTTCGCTCCGTCGCCAGGCTCTTGCAGCAGTTGAGAGGTGACGACGAGTCCGGCTCGGCCCGACAGTGCGACGATCCGATCCGGCGGTTGCGGGTGGGACTCGTAGGACACCGGATGCCCGCCGTATGCCTGCGTCGGACGCAGATGCACATCGTCTCCCACGTAGCCGGCGATCATCAGATGGCCGCCGGGTGCGAGCGTGCGATGGAATTCGGCGAACACAACGGGCAACAGCTCCGGCGGCGGGTGATGGGTGGAGTAGTAGGCCAGGATGCCGCCGAGTGAGTTGTCCCGGATCGCCAGTGCGGTCATCGAGCTCACGGTGAAGTCCAGGCTCGGGAGGGCCTGCCGGGCGAGCTCGATCATCTTCGGGGACAGGTCGATGCCGAATGGGTGCATCCCCAGGTCTGCCAGATGCGCCGTGACTTTGCCGGGGCCGCATCCCGGGTCTGCGACCGGACCGCGGTCGGCCGCCCGCACGACCTCGGCGAACGCGGTCAGCATCGCGCGTGACAACGGATCCAACTCCGCCGGGTCCTTGTCGGGTCCCAGTCGGTCCAGCCCACAGCTACTTGGCGGGTGCCGTCGAGTGAGTGGAAGGAGAGGGTGCGGTAGCCGGGAGCGTCGCCGCCGTGGCCCGCGATGGTGCCGCAGGGGAGCGTCGCTTTCTCGGGGCCGTGGCCCCAGCCGTCGCCGCCGTGTCGGTGGTCATGTCGTGCAGCTCGGCCGGACGCAGGAGGTCATCGCTGAGCAGGGTGCGGAAGAAGTGGTCGAGGTCGACGGTGGTGGAGATGATCTCGTCGGCAGTGCCGGCGACGGACATGTTGACGGTGGTGTAGCCGACCGGGACAGGTGTCCCGTCTCCTTTCTCCAGCGGTTCGTAGCCGTTGGAGTAGGGGCCGGTGTGGAAGGGCGAGGAACCCGGCAGGCGGGTGTCCCGGAGTCCGGGGGCCTCCGGTGCGAAAGCGGCCGCCGACGGGGGCGGGTGTCGGCCGTTGAGCCTGGACCTGCCGCTGCTGCCGCGCCATACGGCGCTGCCCTGCCGGACCTCGGCGACCGCGCCGGTTGCCGTCACCCGGTCCAGCGCCGCCTGTAACGCCATTCCGTCAGGTACCACGGCGGCCGCGGCGGCTGCACCGCTCGCCGTGGGAGCCGGCGCGCACACCGTCAGGAGTGCTCGCACCTTGGGTGCCGCCAGGCCTTTCCCCGGGGGACGGGTGAACGTCCTGTGACAGTGAACCTTGACCGATTGCCACGAAAGTTTGACCGCCTGGAGGCGCTCTACCGCAGGACCGCCGAGATCAGTCCGCCGGGCCGCTCCTCGCGCTGCGGAGGGGTGCTGATCGGGCGGCCGTAGGCGGCATCGCGCTCGCTCAGGGTGTGGCTGTCGGCCTCCCAGCCGTGCCCGGCCAGCCAGCCCACCGGGTCCTTGGGCATCTCCGAGAGCCACATGGACGCCGCCGATCCCGGCTCGGCGTCCGAGCCGAAGCGCTCGATCACGCCGCGCGAGCCCAATGTCAGCCCCATCCGACTGCCTGCCGCCGACTGCGCGCTGATCCGGGCCAGCAGTAGTTCCACCGCGTCCTCGGGCAGATAGATCAGTAGTCCTTCGGCGATCCAAGCGGTCGGCACGGTCGGGTCGTGCCCTGCGGCGGCCAGCGCGCCCGGCCAGTCCTCACGCAGATCCACCGCGACGGTGATCCGCTCGCAGCGTGCGACGGCCCGCTCCTGGCGCAGCACCGAAGCCTTGAAGTCCAGCGGCACGGCGGTGTCGACCTCGAACAGCCGGGTGCCCTCGGGCCAGTCCATGATGTCATCGGCGGTGGAGAAGGGGTTCGCGGGAGGCTGTCCGAGCTGTTGACGACGTGCTCGCCGGTGGCATCGGTCTGAGCATGTCCGGCGTGCTGCTGAGAGCATCGGGCCGTCGCAGACGGGCAGATGCGTGGTCGGGATGGATCAGATGGATCGGGCCGGTCTGCTTCGGTCAACCACTTTTCTTCGTGTTTGAGGTAGTTGGCCCGTCGGCAGGCGGATGAACCCAGGCAGCGATACAGCCGCAGGCTTCAGCGCGTCCTCGACACCTCCGCGCTGTTCAGCATCCGACGCTGCGACGAGTCCCGCGGTTCTACGACCGTAAACGAGCCGAGGGCAAGCGCCATACCCTGGCCGTCCTCGCCCGCCGCCGCGTCAACGTCCTCTGGGCCCTCCTGCGAGACGGACGGTGCTCCCACCCCGCACCACCGATGTCAGTTGCCGCATGACGCCCCTGCCTGCGATCCGTGCCTCCCGGACAACCTGGTCGTCAGATCCCGCCGAGTGCGGCAGGATCAGCCGGATCGATGCCGCAGGGAGAGAGACCAGTGATCACTGCCACTCTGGGAGTGAAGCTCGCATCGCAGTGCGAGAGCTGCGGTGGCGAGCTGGTCCGCGACGTCGGTCAGTTCATCGACCGCGGTCGGTTGTGGTGGGGTGTTGAAGGGCAGTGCCAAGCCTGCCCGAACGCATGGTGCGAGATGGACACAGGCCCAGCTCCCGATGACATCAGGCAGGCCCTCCTGATCAAACACGGGCCCGCTCGGCTTCACCTTGCGGACAAGGAGGCAAGCCTCGTTCCCGTGCTGCGGGCCCTGCGCGAGATGCAGCACCTCTCGCTGGGCGAAGCGCGGCTCATGGCCGCCGACCTTCAGGAAGTCGGCCTGGTCGGCACGTCCGTGGAAATGGCCTACCTAGCTGAGGGACTACGCAACCGGTCCGTCACGGTGACCATCACCCCGTTGCCTACCTGACCGTTGCTGAACCTGACCGGGATTGTTGTGCCGGGTCACGATAGTTGGCACTGATCGGGCTGTGTGACCTGGGGCTTCCAACGGCCTGGCCACGCTAGTTGGCACCGTCTGGCCAAGATTCTCGGCATCTGTAATGAATTGCGACATTTGTTGGCACCGGCGCCATGGTTCAGCGCGGTAGCGAGGCCGGCGCGCATGGGGCTGCAACAGCGACAGTCCCGTCGCTTGGTTCCTTGCCGCTTGCACGTGCCCTTCGGCGATTTCTACAGGCCGCTCAGCCGCGTGTTCATCGTGTCGAGGTTCGGCCAAGGAGGACCGTCGTGCAGTGCGCGCAGGAGTTCTTCTCCGAATCGCATCCCGTTCGGAAACTGGTCGCCAAGCTCCCAACGCCACGCGGCGACCATCGCGAGGACGAGCTGGCGGCACTCGTCCAGCAGCCCTTGGTCGACGTTCGGGTAGTGCTCGCAGACCGGCTCGGGAACATGGGCGAGGTCGAATTCGACGGGTCCGCGGCAGCACGTCTCAAGGTCGATGAACAACGGGCCGTTCTTCGTGCTGAGTACATTGCCTGGATGCGGCTCGCCGTGGAGCAGTTGTTCCGCGGCGCCGCGCTCGTCGATCGCTCGTCGCAGGCTTGCCAGCCTGTCGCTGAGGAAAACGCGGTCTGCGTCGGCGAGCTCCGGCGAGCGATCCGGGTCGGCGACAACTTCTTCCGCCTCCATGATCCGGTCCGTGAACCTCGGGCTCGGCACATCGACCTTACGCATGCCGGCGTGCAGCTGTTCCAGCGTCTTGGCGTAGTCGACTGGTGGGGTGTGAGGTGTCACGGGTTCGTAGTAGGTCCACAGCGTCACTGCGAAGCCATCGCGCGTGTACACACGCGGGTCCGCCCGAGGCTCCAAGGGGCACACCGGGCATCCGACCTCGGCGAGCCGCTGAGCGAGCTCGACTTCGAACTGTGCAACCTCTTGTCCCACAGGGGCGACCCGGGCAAGGACGCCGCATGGCGTCAGCCGCAGTGCCAGCTTGTTCGAGTTGTGGAGAACGATCGCGTCGTCGGTCGGCAGGTCGAGCGATGCGGCGACCGAAGTCGCAGCCGCGATCGCACGCGTGACGTCGGTCATCTCCACCCGCGAATCTTGGCATAGATGAGCGAGGACGGTGCCAACCAGCGTGGCCAGGTGCCAACCACCGTGGCTCGGCACATGGGTTGACAAGCGACATTAGGAATCGGTGGCAGGAACGAACCGGTGGTCAAAGTTCAGTGGCAATCGAACGAGATTCGCTGCCACAGCCCAGTCAAGTGTCCCGTCTCAACGAACCTTGACGGATCTCATCGGAGCTTGGCCGACTGTCGGCATGGGCTGGCATCTTGTACGCCGTACCCCCACCCAATGGATACCGGAGTCCCCCATGCTGCCCTCTGTTACCGACCGCCAGGAGTTCGCCGCGCTGGTCATCAGGACTGACTTCGATGACGCGGCGGCCTGGCGGGCCGTGTGTAGGGAGTTGTCGAGGCCGTGGGGCGACGGCGACTACGAGCCCGCCGTCCACGTCATCGATGATCCGGCCTGGGCCGGTGCCACGGCCGATGACGTGATCGCTGCCGTATCCGCGGACAAGGACTTGAGCGTCGTCTTCCTCGCTGACCGGACCACCATGCGGGGCAACGACCACGCGCTGCTGGCGGTGGCGGTCCTGACCAGAGAGGAGTGCCAGAGCGATGAGGAGTTCGAGGCCTACGGTGGATCAGTACGCGCCGCCCCCATCGGCATCCACGACATCCACGCGAACCTGTCGATCGCCAACCTGGACTTCGCCGACGTCGTCGATGCCGCTCAGAGCGACCCTGCAGGAGTCTTCCGGTCCTTCTAGGAACTCACCACAGCCGCGGCCACACATCAATGAGACTGATCGAGCTTCGCTGAGACGGGACGCCAATGTCCCGCCTCGGATGATCTGGTCCCCAGACAGCGCTGTGACCTGCTGTGACCAGTTCACTTGAGACGACGGGTTACCGGAAATCTCAGTCGATCTGGCCCCGGGAGCCTGGATGGCGAGTGACATCTCAGTTGATCGGGTCCGGCCGTGCTGCTTCGAGGTGATCCCCGGTTACATCCTGCGCTTCTCTAGCTGCGTCCGGCCGCCGCCAGGCATCAGCCGATCGTTTGGGCCCGCTGGCGCTGGCGCTGGTGTCGAGGTCACGGTACAGGTGCACGGGGGGATCGCCCTCAGTGTCGCGGGCATGTGCGTCCGGCGCTGTTCCGGGAAGGACAGCGGGTGTAGGGGTGCTTCGCTGGAAGCGGATGGCGATCAGTTTGATCGGTGTCCAGATCAGCCAGCCGACGCAAACGAGCAGGTCCCACACCAGCGCGCCGAAGAACACGGTCATCCAGGGGACACCGGTGATGAAGCCTGCGAGCCCGCCGTTCGCGACTACGGCGGGGAGACCCGGGATCCAGAGCCAGCGGTAGGACATGCTGGGGCCGCTCTTGGCGACGCGGCGATGATGCCTATGAGTGCTGGCGGAGATGGAGAACGGTCCAGGCAGTGATACGTGCAGCCTCATGATTCCTCCAAGGCAGCGCGGGGGCCGTCGAAGATGGCCTGAGCGGCCACGGCTGCCTTGGCGTCCAGCTCGCGCAGTTGCCCTTCTATTGTGCGCCTGTAACCAGCCCCGGGAACGCGCGTGGGCTCTTGTGCCACGTCCAATAGGCCACTCCAACGGCAGCCGCTCCGCCGGTGTTGGCAGACCTCCCTGGCTCCCACCCGTCGAGAGTCGGTCGGCCTCGATGAAGCATCGAACGATCTGGTGGCGGACCCGATCACCTGAGACATCAAGCGAATCGGACCCGTTCACTTGAAACGGGGGCCAAATCGACAGAGACGGGACAGCCAAGTTGATGCCGGGCAGAGTTGTCAGAGGCGCTGTTCCGATATATCGTTGACGCATCGCGACTGATCAACGATGGAATGGAGTGATTGCGATGCGTTCCCACGGACAGGAGTTCGGATACGAGCGTGGACAGGGACAAGGCGGGTCGGGCCCTCGGGGTCGGGGCGGCCCCGAGGGACGGCGCAGGGCTTTCGGGCCCTTCGGGCCGGGTGGTCCCGGTGGCCCCGGCTTCGGTGGACCGGGCTTCGGCGGTGGTCCCTGGGGCGGACGTGGCGGCCGGGGCGGGGGGAGGGGAAGGGCGCGGCGCGGCGACGTGCGCGCGTCGATCCTGGCTCTGCTCAAGGACCGGCCCATGCATGGTTACGAGATGATCCAGGAGATCGCCGAGCGTAGCGGCGGGGCGTGGAAGCCCAGCCCGGGTTCGGTGTATCCGACCCTTCAGCTGCTGGAGGACGAGGGCCTGATCACCAGTGCGGCCGAGGGCGGCAAGAAGCTGTTCTCGCTCACCGAGTCCGGCCGCACCGCGGCCGACGAGGGGCCCGACGCGCCTTGGGAAGAGGCCGGGCGCGGGGTCGACTGGGAGGCGCTGCACGAGATCCGGCAGGCCAGCTTCGGCGTCATGGAAGCCTTTGGGCAGGTCTGGAAGACCGGCAACAAGGCCCAGCGCGACAAGGCGCTGGCGGTCATCAACGAAACCCGGAAGAAGCTGTACCTGATCCTCGCCGACGAGGACTGACGGGGATGACGAGGACTGGCGAGGGCTGGTCGGGTCGACGGTAGCTTGTTGCCGTGTCCTCAAGGCGCCCCGTGGAAGCCTTTCCGCGGGGCGCTTCTCCGTGTGTGGTCGGCCGTTGTGCGCTCAGGTCACCAGCCCGGCGAGCTTGCGCAGCGATTCGTCGAGCGCGGCCGTCGCCGAGTCCTTGAGCTTGCCGGCCATCAGGGAGACGGCCGCGCCGGTGAACTCCCCGTCGATGCGTACCGTCGTGGCCTCGCCGTCGGGGGTCAGGGTGTAGCGGGTGGTGACGTTCACCGCCATCGGGCCCTTGCCGCTGATGGCCAGCGTGCGGGCGGGTTCGAGTTCGTCGATGGTCCAGTTGACCTCGGCCGGGAAGCCCATGAGCTTCATGTTCTCCTCGAAGGTGGCGCCGGTCTCGAGTGAGGCGGGCCCGCCCTTGGGGAAGCTGGTGTGGGTCGAGTTCCACTCGCCGTACGAGGAGAAGTCCGTGAGCTGCGCCCAGATCTTCTCGGCGGGCGCCTCGATGCGTGCTTCCGCGCTGACTTCGGCCATGCGGCCACCCCTTTGTGTCGGGTGCTGCGCCCGGCGCAGCTACGGTGTCGCGGAAGGTAGCCGCAGGCACCTCAACATTCAATACTGATGAACCGTCAGAAATTGACGGAGTGCAGGTCTCAGCCCACCCGCTCTATCTCCGCCGCGTCGAACAGGTCCCACGCGCGCGGGAAGGGTCCTTCGTCGTGGCAGTGCCACGCCTCCCAGAACAGGTCGGCGAGCAGCGCGTCCTCAGGGGCGTACACCCGGTACACGTACTGCCTGCCGTCGACCGCAGGCAGGGCCACCAGCCAACACCTGCTCTCCATGTTCCTGAGGGACGAGCGCCGGAGCGTCCCGGTTGCGCACGGGGCGCGAAGCGAGAGGGTGCGCGCCCCAGGGGATGAATCGGCGCGATGTCATCCGTAAGGAGGAGAACTCGCGCATCCATGCCCACCCTGTGTCGGACGTGAGAATGCTGCCCGCCGGGGATGACTCCGCTCGCAGGGGCTGATGGGGTAGGGGTTGTGCCATCCCGTATCCCTCAACAGCCCGCCGCCGAGAGCGGCCCGCACCGAATCGAACTCGATGCCAGGCTCAGCGCCGAGCTGGCTTCGATGGTCTCCGGTGCGCGCAGGAGAGCGCTGAGGGACGGCGACAAGCAGATCGACACGGCCCATCTGCTGCACTCACTGCTGGAATCCGATCCCGAGGTGCGCGCGGTCTTCGACAGCGGACCGCAGGTCGCCCGGCTGCTCGGCTACCTGGTGCAGCGCAGCATCGGCTACGGGCTGCGCTGGCAGAGCACCGTCGAGGACTCCGGTGCCGTACCGATGGTGGCCGAGGCGGGCTGGTCCCCGGCGGCGGCCGGTGCGATGGAGGACGCGTGCGAGCGGGCCGTTCTGCGGGGCGACGAGCAGGCCCGCGGTGTCGATCTCCTTGCGGCGGTCCTCGTCGATCCCGAGTCCCGGGCCGTCGAGGTGCTCGGGCGTGCGGGCGTGGACGCCGGGGTACTGCTCGTGCGGATCCATGCCGGGTTCGAGGAGTACGTCGGCGGGGGCGACGTGGGGTCTTGAGTCCGGGGTTGGCCGGTTGCGGCGCGGCGACGCCCCGTCGTTGAGGTCGACGTCCAGACGTTGGGACAGGTGTCATCGGGGGTGACGCTCATGTCGCCGCCTGTCATCATGTGTCAGTGCATACGTCTCAGGGCAGTCAGGGCAACCGTGGGCGGGGTGTCGGCCTGGGCCTCGCGCTGGCGTCCGCGGTCGCCTTCGGCGGATCGGGCGTCGCGGCCAAGCCGTTGATCGAGGCGGGTCTGGATCCACTCCACGTGGTGTGGCTGAGGGTCGTGGGCGCCGCGCTGGTCATGCTGCCGCTGGCCGTACGTCACCGAAGCCTGCTGCGCAGCCACCCCGCGCTGCTCGCCGGGTTCGGACTGCTCGCCGTGGCCGGTGTGCAGGCCTGCTACTTCGCCGCGATCTCCCGGATCCCCGTCGGGGTCGCGCTGCTCGTCGAGTACCTCGCGCCGGCGCTAGTGCTCGGCTGGGTGCGGTTCGTGCAACGCCGGCCCGTGGCGCGCGCCGCGGCTCTCGGGGTCGTCCTCGCGGTCGGCGGCCTCGCCTGCGTGGTCGAGGTGTGGTCGGGGCTGAGCTTCGACGTCGTAGGACTGCTGCTCGCGCTGGGTGCCGCCTGCTGTCAGGTCGGCTATTTCGTCCTGTCCGACCAGGGCAGCGACGCGGGGGACGAGGCCCCCGCCCCGCTCGGCGTCATCGCGTACGGCCTGCTCGTCGGCGCCCTCGTGCTGACCGTCGTCACCCGTCCCTGGAACATGGACTGGTCCGTGCTCGGGGGCACCGCGGAGATGGACGGGACCGCCGTTGCCGCCTCCTTGCTCCTGGGCTGGATCGTGCTGATCGCGACCGTCGTCGCCTACGTCACCGGAGTGCTCTCCGTTCGCAGGCTCTCGCCGCAGGTCGCGGGCGTCGTGGCCTGCCTCGAAGCGGTCATCGCCACCGTCCTTGCCTGGGTACTGCTCGGCGAGCACCTCTCGGCGCCGCAGATCGTCGGCGGTGCCGTGGTGCTGGTCGGCGCGTTCATCGCACAGTCGTCGGCGCCGGCCAAGGCCTCCGACGGCGCGGTCGCCGGAGGCCCGGGCGACGACGGTCCGGACGGCTCCGAAAGGGAGTTGTCGGCCCGGGGAAGCGCCGTCTAGGGTGGCGATCATGCATTCGGACGCACTCGTTCTTCCGCCTCCGGCCGCCTGAGGCGGGCCTCCGGAGTACACCGCCCGGCCGATCCGCCGGGCACAACGGTGCTGCCCGCAGACGAAGTCCGAGGACCCTCCCGTTCGCCGGTGCCTCCGTGCACCGGCCGTGACGTGGTCCTTCCTGAACTTCTGCGTATCTGCGGAGAGAACACGTGTCGAATGCCGTTTCCGGCCTGCCCATCGGGCGTGGCCTCCTCTATCTGATCGTCGCCGGTGCCGCCTGGGGCACCGCCGGCGCCGCCGCGTCGCTGGTCTACCGGGCCAGTGATATGGGGCCGATCGCCCTTTCCTTCTGGCGCTGCGCGGGCGGACTCGTCCTGCTGCTCGCCGTACGCCTGCCGCGGCGGCGGGTCAGGCCCTGTGCGCGGGAGCCGTTCCACCGCAAGATTTTGCGGATCGGCGTCACGGGCTTCGGGCTGGCCGTCTTCCAGACCGCCTACTTCGCCGCAGTCGAGGCGACCGGCCTTGCTGTGGCGACCGTTGTCACGCTGGGCGCCGGGCCCGTACTCATCGCACTCGGGGCGCGGCTGACCATGGGTGAGCGGCTCGGAGCCGGCGGTACGGCCGCTGTCGCCGGAGCGCTGTGCGGGCTCGCGGTGCTGGTGCTCGGCAGCGGAGATGCGACGGTGCGGCCCTACGGGATCGTGCTCGCGGTCGTGTCCGCCGCCGGGTACTCCGTGATGACCCTGCTCACGCGCTGGTGGGGGCGCGACGGCGGGGCGGACGCGTCCGGTACGACCGTCTGGGCCTTCGCTGTGACCACCGCCTGCCTGCTGCCCTTCGGCCTGGCCGAGGGGCTGGTCCCGCACGCCGCCCAACCGGCGCATGTCCTGGCCCTGTTGGCGTACATCGCCGCCGTTCCCACGGCCCTGGCATACGGCCTGTACTTCGCCGGGGCCGCTGTGGTCCGGTCCGCGACCGTCTCCGTGGTGATGCTCCTGGAGCCGGTGAGCGCCGCCGTGCTGGCCGTCGCCCTGCTCGGTGAGCAACTCACCACGGCGACGCTCGCGGGCACCTCGCTGATGCTGGGATCGGTCGCCGGGCTCGCGGTGGCGGAAGCGCGGAGCGCGGCGGCCGTACGGCGTCAGCCGGAAGGGGGGCTGGGGGAGAAGGTGCTGATCTGACGTGACTGCGGGGGAGGGAGTCGGCGCGGAGCATCGGCGCTACGGGGGTCTCCGCCGGGTTCGCTCATCGGCATCACAGTGATGCCAGGTAGTCCGGCACCTCGATGCCGGAGGCGAGGTCCACGGAGGGGATGGGGGCGCCGTATCCCCTGGTCAGGGGGAGTACCCCGGTCCAGTGGGGGAGGGAGAGGTCCTCGGGCTCGTCGTTCGGGCCGCCGGTGCGGAGCTTCGCGGAGACCTCGTTCAGGTCGAGGCGGATCACGGCGGTGGCTGCCAGTTCCTTGGCGTTGGCGGGGCGCGAGTCGGCCGAACGGCCTGGCACGACATGGTCGACGAGTGCGTCCAGGGCCGTCCGCCGCTCGTCGGGGTCCGTCACCTCGTGGGCGATGCCGTGCACCACCACGGAGCGGTAGTTGATCGAGTGGTGGAAGGCGGACCGGGCCAGTACCAGGCCGTCCACGTGCGTGACGGTCAGGCAGACCGGCAGCCCGGGATCGGCCTGACCGGTCATCCGCAGAGGGCGCGAGCCCGTCGAACCGTGCACGTAGAGGCGCTCGCCGACGCGTCCGTAGAGGGTGGGGAGCACGACAGGGGCGCCGTCGCGGACGAAGCCGAGGTGGCAGACGTACCCCTCGTCGAGTATCGAGTGGACCAGCTCACGGTCGTACGCGGCGCGCTTCGCGGAACGGGTGGGGACGGTCCGGTCGGTCGGGGTGTAGGCGGCGGGTTGCGGCGTCCCAGGCTGAGTGCTCGTCGTCTCCGGCATTGCGTTCTCCATTGTACTAGTGCATAGTGTTGTTTGTGCTAGGAGAGTATCGGATTGAAGGTCGTGGCGCAGCTGAGATTGCCGCCAGCGTCGAGCGTGCGGTGGGGTCGGGGACGCTGGAGCCGGGGCAACTGCTGCCGCCCATGCGGGAGTTGGCGGCACAGCTCGGGGTGAATCCCAATACCGTCGCGGCGGCCTATCGCACGCTGCGGGAGCGCGGGGTGATCGAGACCGCGGGCCGCCGCGGCAGCCGTATCCGCTCCAAGCCGGCCACGACAGGGCGCGACTACATCCGGGTCGACGTGCCCGACGGCGTACGAAATCTGGCGGACGGGAATCCCGATCGCGCGCTGCTGCCCGGCCTCGCCGAGGCGTTCGCGGTGGCGGCGGAGCGGTCGGACCGGGAGCCCGTGATGTACGGGGAGGCGGCTGTCGAACCGGAGTTGGTGCGGCTCGCGCGCGCCGAACTCGACGCCGACGCGGTGCCCGACGGCCCTGTCGTCGTCACCTCCGGATCACTCGACGCCATCGAGCGCGTGCTGGTGACCCACCTCAAGCCCGGGGACGCGGTCGCCGTCGAGGATCCCGGCTGGGGCAGTCTGCTCGACCTTGTGCCGGCGCTCGGGCTGCGTGTCGTCCCCATGGGTGTCGACGACGAGGGCCCGGTCCCGGACGAGGTACGGCGCGCACTGGACGCCGGCGCCCGGGCCCTGATCGTCACGTGCCGTGCCCAGAACCCGACCGGAGCCGCCGTGACCGCCACGCGCGCGCGTGCCCTGCGTTCCGTGCTCAAGAAGTACCCGCACGCCCTCCTCGTCGAGGATGACCACGGACACCGGATCGTCGACCTGCCGCTGCATCCGCTGGCCGGTACGACCCACCACTGGGCGCTGGTCCGCTCCGTCGCCAAGGCGTACGGGCCCGATCTGCGGCTCGCCGTGCTGACCGGGGACCCCGTCACCGTCGACCGCGTGCACGGGCGGCAGCGGCTGGGTCCCGGCTGGGTCAGTCATCTGTTGCAGCGCGCGGTCGTGCAGCTGTGGACCAGCGGTGCGGTGGACGTACGGGCCGTGGCGGCGTCGTACGAACGGCGACGCGACGCGCTGATCGGCGCGCTCGAAGAGCGGGGTGTCGCGGCGCGGGGGCGCAGCGGGATGAATGTGTGGGTTCCCGTTCCGGACGAGACCGGGGCGGTCGCGCGGCTGCTGCACGCGGGCTGGGCCGTGGCGCCCGGGGCGCGGTTCCGGGTGAGTGCATCGCCCGGTCTGCGGATCACCGTCTCCACTCTCACGCCGGGCGACATCGAGCCGTTGGCGGACGCGGTCGCCTCCGCCGTCGCGCCCGCGTCCGCTCGCCATTACGCGTGAGTCATCGGCGTGCCCCGGACTGGGTGAGCGCCGCCCCCGCCAGCACGACGACCGCGCCGACCGGTGTCGACCAGGCCAGCGACTCGCCGAGGATCGCGACGCCCGCCGCGGCGGCTATGACCGGGATGAAGTACGTGACCATCTGGGCCGTCGTCGGGCCGACCTCGGAGACCAGGCCGTACTGGATGCGGACGGCGAGGCCCGTGCCGAGGGTGCCCAGAGTGGCGATCGCGAGCAGCGGGACGAGCGGGAAACGGCTCGGCAGGGTGGTGAAGAGCGGGGTGATGAGCGCCAGTTGGACGGTGGCCAGCAGCAACTGGGCGCCGGTCATCGACAGGTGCGAGTGGCCGGCGCCGGCCAGCGTGCGGCGGACGTAGATCCAGCCGATCGGGTAGCACAGCGAGGCCGTCAGGGCCATCGCCGTGCCCGTGGCGTCCAGGCCGTGGAAGCCCTGCCAGGCGCCGAGGACCGTCAGTACGCCTATGAAGCCGATGCCGAGACCGGCGACCCTGCGCCGGGTCGGCCGGTCCTCGGAGAGGGCGACCAGGGACAGGGCCATGCCCCAGAGCGGCGAGGTCGCGTTGCAGATGCCCGCGAGGGTGGAGGGGATCGTCAGCTCGGAGTAGGCGAAGAGGGAGAACGGCAGCGCGTTGAGCAGGAAGGCCGCGACCGCGAGGTGCACCCAGGTCCGCATGCCGCGCGGCAGCCGCTCCCGCTTCACCGCCATCGCCGTTGCGAGGACCGCGGTCCCGAACACCAGCCGCCCGAGCGTGACCTGGAACGGCGCGTAGCCCTCCGTGCCGACCTTGATGAGCAGGAAGCTGAAGCCCCAGATCAGGGAGAGGACGCCGAAACGGACCCGCCAGTCGAGAGCGGCATGGCGGCGGGGGCTCTTGTCGGTCGGGGGGACGGTGTGGGGAGTGGCGACGGCGCTCATGGAGCCAACGATGGGGCTGCACGACCTCGTAGCACAAGCGAGATTTCTCGTCCTTTATCTCGTAGCATTGCTTACGTGTTGAATCTGGAGCGCCTGCGTACTCTCGACGCCCTCGCCCGGCACGGCTCGGTGAGCGGTGCGGCCGACGGGCTGCATGTCACCACGTCCGCCGTCTCCCAGCAGATGTCCAAGCTGGAGCGCGAGGTGGGGCAGCAGCTGCTCGCCAGGAACGGGCGCGGGGTGCGCCTCACCGACGCCGGGCGACTGCTCGCCGACCATGCCGCGCGGATCCTGTCCCAGGTCGAGCTCGCGCAGTCCGACCTGGAGGCGCAGCGCGGGCAAGTGGTCGGCGAACTGCGACTGGCCGCGTTTCCGACGGCCGCGCGCGGGCTGTTCCCCGCCGTGCTCGGTGCGCTGCGGGCCGAGCATCCGGGACTGCGGGTGAATTCGCGGGAGCTGGAGCCCGAGCACGGGGTCGCAGGTCTGGTCCGGGGCGACATCGACCTGGCCGTCGTGCTCGACTGGTACAACAAGCCGCTGCCCGTGCCCGAAGGGCTCGTCAAGGCCACGCTCCTCGACGATCCCGCGGACGTCGCCATGCCCGAGGGGCACCCGCTCGCCGACCGGGACACGGTCGACCTGGAGGACTTCGCGGACGACGAGTGGATCTCCTGGCCCGAGGGCGAGTTCTGTCACGAGTGGCTGGTGTACACGCTGCGCGCCAAGGGGATAGAGCCCCGAATCGCCCATCTCGCCGGTGAGCATCACACCCAACTCGCCTTGGTCGCCGCCGGGTTGGGCGTGTGCGTCGCGCCCCGCCTCGGTCGCGATCCGATGCCGGCCGGGGTGCGTGCCGTGCCGGTGCGCCATCGCGTCCACCGGTATGTGCACGCGGTGTGGCGCGAGGACGCCGACCGGCGGCCGTCGATCAGGGCGGCGGTGGAGGCGCTGAGGAGGGCGGGGCGGGCGGTGGCCTGAACTGGACGGGGATGCCAGGACTTGCGTTACAGCGCGGCGAGTTTCCGGAAGTCCCAGGAAGCGATCAGGTCCGGCGTCAGCCGCATCCACGCGTGCCTGCCGTCGTGCGGCAGCTCGTCGAGGCCGAAGTTCTTCCTGGCGAACAGGCGTTCCACCGCGGTGAGTTCGGCGCATGCCTCGCCCGTACGGGGCACCTCGCCGACGAACTCGACGGTGCCGGACAGCTCGGCGCCGCGCAGTTCGTCGTACTCCTCCCCTGCGTCGACGACCACGGCCACGCGCGGATCGCGGCGCAGGTCGGCCCAGCGTTTGCTGCGGGTGATCGAGTACAGCCACAGCGAGGTGCCGTCCCAGACGAACCAGAGGGTGCTCGCGTGCGGGGCGCCGTCCGCGGAGACGGTCGCCACGCGGCAAGTGCGCCGACTGGTCAGGAACTTGTCCAGCTCGCCGGGCGTCATCATGATCCTCCGGCCCCGGCGCTGAGTGACGGCCATGCGGTCCCCTCTTCTGTGACGTACCCGGCGTACTTCTCCGGCAGACATGGCGCGATTTCGTACCTGACGGAACCAGACGGAATCTGACGGCACGTCAGGAAAGCATGGGCTCTCTTCCGTCCTGGCGCAATGGTGGTTAGTCTCGCCCGCTCCGACAGTCTCGCCGCTCCGACCACCCGCGACCAGGGGGAGCCATGCCGTCGTACGAACAGCTCAGTGAACTCCTCGACCCCGTCACCACCGTGCTGCTCACCGTCGAGTGCCAGCAGGGTGTCGTGGGGCAGGACAGCGCGCTGCCCGAACTCGCCAAGGAGGCACGGTCGTCGGGGGCGCTGGCGAACGTCGCGCGGCTGGTCGCCGCCGCGCACGAGAGCGGGGTGCAGGTCATCCACGCGATCGCCGAGCGGCGCCCGGACGGCCGGGGCGCCAATCGCAACGCGAGGCTGTTCCGCGCGGCCGAGCGGCTCCCCGTACAGCAGTTGACCGGGACCACGGCGGTGCGGATCGTGCCGCCCATCGAGGTCGCCGAGGAGGACCTCGTCGTACGGCGTCTGCACGGGCTGTCGCCGATCACGGGCACCGATGTCGACGCGCTGCTGCGCAATCTGGGCTGCCGCACCCTGGTCGTGACGGGCGTCTCGGCCAACGTGGCCATTCCCAACACCGTGTTCGACGCCGTGAACCGCGGCTACACGGCCGTGGTGCCCGCCGACGCCATCGCGGGGGTGCCCTCCGACTACACCCCCGTGATGATCCGTAACACGCTTTCCCTGGTGGCCACGATCACCTCGACCGACGACGTGCTGGCCTGCTTCAAACGGCCGCGTCGCCCGCCACGGGCGTGAACTCCGTCCCGGCTCACGCCAGGGTGGTACCCGCGGCAGCGACGGAGCCGGAGGACTCGGTCTCGGACCCGCACGCGGCCGGCGCGAAGGCGATTCCCGCGGCGCCCACCGCTGCCACGACGGTGCGGCGGGACGGCGCAGAGACGGGCGGAAGCGATTCGCTGGTCATGCGGACTTCCCCTTTACGGTACGAAATCGATCCGCACGGGAGTACGGCCCGGCCGCGGCGCTGTTCAGGGCGAGCGGTCATCTTGACGCGATCGAGATCCCGGGGCGCCGCCTTGTCACGATCCAGGGCAGGTGCGCTGGGGATCGTAAAGATCAGCCGCCGGATAGCCTGGGGAAATGCTCACAGAAGTGATCGCGACCCGCTACATCACGCCCCTGCGTGAGGGCGGTTCCCTGCCCGGGCTCGTCGAGGCCGACGACCTCGGGACCTACGTCATGAAGTTCACCGGCGCGGGGCAGGGACGCAAGACGCTGGTCGCGGAGGTCGTGTGCGGTGAACTCGCCCGTCGGCTGGGCCTGCGTGTGCCCGGGCTCGTGACGATCGGCCTCGACCCGGTCCTGGGGCTCGGCGAACCGGACCAGGAGGTCCAGGCGCTGCTGAAGTCGAGCGGCGGCCTGAACCTCGGGATGGATTTCCTCTCCCGCGCGATCGGCTTCGACTCCCTCGCGCACCGGGTCGGCCCTGAGGAGGCCGGGCGGATCGTCTGGTTCGACGCGCTGGTCAACAACGTCGACCGCTCCTGGCGCAACCCCAACATGCTGGTGCAACGCGGCGAGCTGTGGCTCATCGACCACGGCGCCACGATGATCTGGCACCACAACTGGCCGGGCGCCCAGGCCTCCGCCGCCAAGCCGTACGACGCCACCGACCACGCGCTCGCGCCCTTCCGGCCGGACATCGCCTCCGCCGCCGCGGAACTGGCGCCCCTGGTCACGGAGGAACTGCTCGCCGAGGTGACCGCCGAGATCCCGGACGAATGGCTCGACGGGGAGCCCGGTTTCGACACGACGGACGCCCTGCGGCGGGCGTACGCCGAACCGCTGCTCGCACGCGCCGCCGCCGTCCATGAGCGCATCAAGGGCATCGATGTCACCGAGGGTGTCGGCGGAATCAAGGGGGCCAAGTGAGCGAGCGGGACGTCTTCGAGTACGCGGTGCTGCGGGTGGTTCCCCGGGTCGAGCGCGGTGAGTGCTTCAACGCGGGCGTGCTGGTGTACTGCCGTGCCAAGTCCTTCGTCGCCGCCCGCACGCATCTGGACGAGACGAAGTTGCAGGCGCTGGATCCGGAGGCGGACGTGGCGGGCGTACGGGCCGCGCTGCGCGCTGTCGAAGGGGTCTGCGCGGGAGGAGAAGCGGCAGGTCAGGCGGCACACGACGATGCCGGGAGGCGCTTTCGCTGGCTGATCGCGCCCCGCTCCACGGTCGTCCAGCCCGGGCCCGTGCACACGGGGCTCACCGCGGATCCGGAGGCCGAGGCGGAGCGGTTGCTCGCACTGCTGGTCAGGTAATGGATCACACGCACGCGGTGTGGCGTTGACACCGGGTGCCAGGGCTTCTAGCGTCACGTCTACCGAAGGTACTAAGCGGTCGCTCACCGGACGGGCGTACCGTGTGAGCCGCAGGGCAATCCAGGCCGCAGGGCCTTTCAGGCAGCAGGACAAGTTCAGGCCGCAGGGCTTTTCAAGGGCGAGGAGAACCAGCAATGTCCACCACTGAGCAGCGCGTCGCCGTAGTCACCGGTGCCGCGCGCGGCATCGGTGCCGCGACCGCCGTACGACTGGCCGCCGAGGGCCGCGCCGTCGCGGTGATCGACCTCGACGAGGCCGCGTGCAAGGACACCGTCGAGAAGATCACCGCCGCCGGTGGCAAGGCCATCGCGGTCGGCTGTGACGTCTCCGACGAGGCCCAGGTCGAGGCGGCTGTCGCGCGGATCGCCGAGGAGCTCGGTGCGCCGACGATCCTGGTGAACAACGCGGGTGTGCTCCGCGACAACCTGCTGTTCAAGATGAGCACGTCCGACTGGGACACGGTCATGAACGTGCACCTGCGCGGCGCCTTCCTGATGGCGAAGGCCGTTCAGAAGCACATGGTCGACGCGAAGTTCGGCCGGATCGTCAACCTTTCCTCCTCGTCCGCGCTCGGCAACCGCGGCCAGGCAAACTACTCCGCCGCCAAGGCCGGTCTGCAGGGCTTCACCAAGACGCTCGCCTTCGAGCTCGGCAAGTTCGGCGTCACCGCGAACGCCGTGGCCCCCGGCTTCATCGTCACCGACATGACCGCCGCGACGGCCGCCCGCATCGGTATGGGCTTCGAGGACTTCCAGGCCGCCGCAGCGACCCAGATCCCCGTGCAGCGCGTCGGCAACCCGGACGACATCGCCAACGCCATCGCCTTCTTCACGGGCGAGGCGGCCGGGTTCGTCTCCGGCCAGGTGCTGTACGTCGCCGGCGGACCGCTCAACTGAAGCCGGGGGAAACGGACATGACCACACTCCCCGAACTCTCGGGCAAGGTCGCGCTCATCACCGGCGCGAGCCGCGGCATCGGCTACGGAGTCGCCGAGGCAGTGATCGCCCGCGGAGACCGCGTCTGCATCACCGGCCGCAACGAGGACGCCCTCAAGGAGGCCGTCGAGGCACTCGGTGCCGACCGCGTCATCGGCGTCGCCGGCAAGGCCCACGACGAGGCCCACCAGGCCGTCGCCGTCGAGCGCACCATGGAGGCCTTCGGCCGCGTCGACTACCTGGTCAACAACGCCGGTACGAACCCGGTGTTCGGCCCCATCGCCGACCTCGACCTCAACGTGGCGCGCAAGGTCTTCGAGACCAACGTCGTCTCGGCCCTCGGCTTCGCCCAGCGGACCTGGCACGCCTGGCAGAAGGACAACGGCGGAGCGATCGTCAACATCGCCTCCCTCGCCGGCATCTCCGCCTCGCCGTTCATCGGCGCGTACGGCATGAGCAAGGCCGCCATGGTCAACCTGACCCTGCAACTGGCGCACGAGTTCGCACCCAAGGTGCGGGTCAACTCGATCGCGCCCGCCGTCGTCAAGACCAAGTTCGCGCAGGCCCTTTACGAGGGCCGTGAGGAGGAGGTGATCGCGGCGTACCCGCTCGGCCGGCTCGGTGTCCCCTCCGACATCGGCGGCGCCGCCGCGTTCCTCACCTCGCAGCAGTCGGACTGGATCACCGGTCAGACGCTGGTGATCGACGGCGGCATCTTCCTGAACGCCGGGGTGGGATGACGGCAGCGCCGGGGCGCCGTGCCTTGACACGGACGGCGCCCCTGTCGACGTAGAGAACGCGCCAGTGTCGACGAAAGAAATCGACCCCCCGCGCCGATGTACAAGTTGACAGAAATCGCACCCGCGTCAACGCATCGCGGACGCACATCAGCATGACAACGTAGTCACATACATGCTGATCAAGTGCCCTGCCGGGAACACGGTTCCCCCGGCGGGGTACTGCGGTATGGTCTGCCGTCGTCCCTTGGTACGGCAGATCGAGGAGCGTTCGCGTGTTCAACCGGAATCGGAACCGATCGCTGCGGCAGCTGGCGACGCTCACGTCGATATCCCTGGTGGCCGGATGCGGCGTCCTCTCCTCGGGCGCGCCGGCGGACGAGGGGCCGATCGTCGTGGGTACCACCAGCGCTCCGAGCACGCTGGATCCGGCGGCCTCCTGGGACGGCTCCTGGGAGCTTTTCCGCAACATCTACCAGACGCTGCTGAGCTACCCCAACGGCTCGGTCGAGCCCGCGCCCGACGCGGCCGAGAGCTGCAGGTTCACTGACACGTCGAATCGCACCTACAGCTGTCGGCTGCGCGCGGACATGAAGTTCTCCGACGGGGACAAGCTCGACGCCCGGGCGGTCAAGTACTCGATCGACCGGATCAGGACGATCGGTGTCGTCGGCGGTCCCGCGGGGCTGCTGGGCAGCCTCGACCGGGTCCAGGCGCTGAGCGACCGTGAGGTCGTCTTCCACCTCAACAAGTCCGACGCGACCTTCCCGTTCGTCCTGGCCACCCCCGCCATGTCGATCGTCGATCCCGATGACTACCCCGTCGACGCCCTGCGCAAGGACGGTCAGGTCTCCGGCTCGGGGCCCTACACCCTGCGGTCCTACGAAGAGGGCAAGCAGGCCGAACTCGTCAGCAACGACCGCTACAAAGGCTTCGCCGACCGCAAGAACGACGCGGTCACCATCCGCTACTTCCAGGACTCGGCGCAGATGGTCGCCGCTCTCCGCGACAAGGACATCGACGTCACCTTCCGCGGCCTCGCTGCCGCGGACATCGTCTCCCTACGCGGACAGGACCCGGACAAGAGCATCCAGCTCATCGAGGGCGCGGGCGCCGAGATCAGCTACCTGGTGTTCAACCCGAAGGACCGGTGGGCCGCGATGCCGGCCGTCCGCAAGGCCGTTGCCCAGATCGTCGACCGGCCGGCGATCGCGAACAAGATCTACAAGGACACCGTCGAGCCGCTGTACTCCATGGTCCCCAAGGGGCTGACCGGGCACACAGTGGGCTTTTTCGACGACTACGGGTACCCCAGTACGTCCAAGGCCCGGCAGATCCTCCTGGAGGCGGGCATCACCGAGCGCGTCCCGCTCACCTTCTGGTACACGACCGACCGGTACGGCTCCGAGACGGCCCCCGAGTTCCGGGAGCTCAAGAGGCAGTTGGAGGGATCCGGCCTCTTCACGGTCACCCTCAAGAGCCGTCCCTGGAAGACGTACGAAGAGGGCTACCGCAAGGGCGAGTACCCGGTGTTCGGGCGAGGCTGGTTCCCCGACTTCCCGGACGCCGAGAACTTCATCGCACCCTTCGTGGGCGAGGAGAACGCGCTCGGTACGCCCTATCCGTCCCCGTACATCACGAACAACCTGCTTCCCGAGTCGCGCCGTGAGACCGACCGCGGAGCAGTGGTCAAGGAGTTCGAGGAGGCCCAGCAGATCCTCGTGGACGACGCCCGGCTGCTGCCGTTGTGGCAGGGCAAGCAGTATGTGGCCGCGAGCGAGGACATCTCGGGCGGCGAGGTCGCCCTGGACCCGTCGACGATCATGACGATGTGGGCGCTGTACCGGAAGACCAGCTGGTAGCGCGGGGGCTCGGACCCGGTTGTGGTGCGAGGGGTCCGGAGCAGGTTGTCAGTGGGCGGCGGTAGGTTCTGTGCTCCGGAAGTGACCGCACATCGGAGGAAGTTGACGTGACCGATATCGCCATGCTGCCCGAGTCCTGGCGCGACGTCCTGGGCGACGAGCTGCAGCAGCCCTACTTCAAGGAACTCACCGAGTTCGTCGAGGAGGAGCGTGCGAAGGGCCCCGTCTTCCCTCCCAGGGAGGAGGTCTTCGCCGCTCTCGACGCGACGCCGTACGAGCGCGTGAAGGTGCTGATCCTCGGTCAGGACCCGTACCACGGCGAGGGCCAGGGGCACGGTCTGTGCTTCTCCGTCCGCCCCGGTGTGAAGACCCCGCCCTCACTCCGCAACATCTACAAGGAGATGAAAGAGGAGCTGGGCACCCCGATCCCGGACAACGGCTATCTGATGCCGTGGGCCCAGCAGGGCGTCCTGCTGCTCAACGCGGTGCTGACCGTGCGCGCCGGCGAGGCCAACTCGCACAAGGGTCAGGGCTGGGAGAAGTTCACGGACGCGGTCATCCGCGCCGTCGCCGACCGGCCCGACCCGGCGGTGTTCGTCCTGTGGGGCAACTACGCGCAGAAGAAGCTTCCGCTGATCGACGAGACGCGGCACGTGGTCGTGAAGGGGGCGCACCCCTCGCCGCTGTCCGCGAAGAAGTGGTTCGGCTCGCGTCCGTTCACGCAGATCAACGAGGCCGTGGCCGTCCAGGGCCACGAGGCGATCGACTGGCGGATTCAGGACCTCGGCTGACGGGCCCTGGGGGCGTCGCCGTGCCAGGACCGTCACCGGCCTGGCCCAGCGGAGTACGGAGGCGCCTGAGCGTGATTGTCAGTGGCTGCCGTTAGCGTCGTTGGCGTCGGGAGGATCAGTGACGAGCCTGTGGAGGACGCGGTGGCGGAGCAACAGGAGCAGGCGGCGCCGGATGCCATGATGACCCGGATCGGGCAGGCCGTCATGTTGCACCACGGCGGTGACCGCGAGGAGGCCCGGGGCCGCTTCCTGGACCTGTGGGCGGAGATCGGCGAGGACGGCGACCCCCTGCACCGCTGCACGCTGGCGCACTACATGGCCGACACGCAGGACGACCCCTCGGACGAACTCGCCTGGGACCTGCGGGCGTTGTCGGCGGCCGAGGAGCTCACCGACGGACGGATCGCCGAGCACCACGATTCGCTCGCGGTGCGCGCGTTCTATCCGTCCCTGCATCTGAATCTCGCCGCCGACTATGTGAAGCTCGGCCGAACCGAGGCCGCCCGCACCCATCTGCGCCGGGCGCGCGGTGCGGTCGGCGCCCTCGGGGAGGACAGCTACGGGGACGGTGTCCGGGCGGCGATCGGCCGCCTGGAGCTGCGGCTCGAGGGGGACGGGACCTCGGGGTCGGGCGAAGGACCCGGGTCACTGGGCGGCCCCGGCTCCTCGGGTGGGCCCGGAGGGGAGACGCTGGGGCCGCCGAGACGGCGATCCTGAAAGGGGGACGACTGGACTTCGGGGTGCGCGGGTGAGGGCGTACCGGAAGGCGCCGGTTCGGTCAGCGGCCGTACGTCCCCTGGCAGATGACCGCCTCCGGGCTGTCCGCCGTCCAGCCTCCGTACTTCCTGCCCAGGGCACACACGTCCGTGGTCGTCGGGACCTCCGGGACCACGGGCAGGACGGTGATGTGCGGGTCGGGGCGCGCCGGCTCGGGATGAGGGGCGGTGCGGGGCCGGCGTGGAGCGGGCGGTGGCGCGGCGGGCGGCGGAGGGGCCGCCCTGCGCGGTGCGGGCGGGCTGGGGGAGGGTTTTCGGGACGGACCGACGAGCTCCAGCGCCTCCCGCGCCGGTGCCTGCACGACCTGCGGCTCGGCCCTGCCGTCCGGACGTGGCACGGAGGGGCCGGCCGGTGCGGGCGGAAGGCCGGAAGAGGGGGGCCGCTGGACGGTCACACAGCCGGAGAGGGCGGTGACGGCCACGGTGACCAGGAGCGTCGCGGTCGTGGTTGATCGATGCACCCGCGCAACTCTGCTGTGTCGGAACCTCTTTGGGGAGCGGACAAGCGGAGGATGCCCCGCACGGGTGATCCTTCCGCTCCTCCGGAGGGCGCCCGCATCCGTGAGGTGACCCGGCGGCCCCGAGGCGTCCGACCCGACAGCCGTATGCTTCCCGACGAGGCCCGGCGAGGTCAGAAACCCCGAAGTACCCCAGAACGCGCAACGCACCCCTTGAGGAGACCCCCCGTGAAGGTCGGCTGCATCGGACTCGGTGACATCGCGCAGAAGGCGTATCTGCCGGTGCTGAGCGTGCAGCCGGGCGTCGAGCTGCATGTGCAGACCCGCACGCCCGCGACGCTCACCCGGGTCGCCGACAGCCTCCACCTTCCGCAGGCCCAGCGCCACACCGACCTGGCGGAGCTGCTGGCCCAGGATCTCGACGCCGCTTTCGTGCACGCGGCCACCGTGGCGCACCCGGAGATCGTCACGCGCCTGCTGGAGGCCGGCGTACCGACGTACGTGGACAAGCCCCTCGCGTACGAACTCGCCGACTCGGAGCGGCTGGTGCGGCTCGCGGAGGAGCGGAACGTCAGCCTGGCGGTGGGCTTCAACCGGCGTCACGCGCCCGGGTACACACAGTGCGCCGACCACCCGCGGGAGCTGATCCTGATGCAGAAGAACCGCATCGGGCTGCCGGAGCGGACCCGCACCATGATCCTCGACGACTTCATCCATGTCGTCGACACCCTGCGGTTCCTGGCGCCGGGGCCCATCGACGACGTGACGGTACGCGCCCGTGCCGAGGGCGGACTGCTGCACCACGTCGTACTGCAGCTCGCCGGGGACGGCTTCACCGCGCTCGGTGTGATGAACCGGCTGAGCGGTTCGGCGGAGGAGATCCTCGAGGTCTCGGGTCAGGACACCAAGCGGCAGGTGCTCAACCTCGCCGAGGTGATCGACCACAAGGGGCAGCCGACCGTGCGGCGGCGCGGGGACTGGGTACCGGTGGCCAGGCAGCGCGGCATCGAGCAGGTGGTGCTCGCCTTCCTGGACGCCGTGCGCGCGGGCAAGGTGCTCAGTGCCCGGGACGCACTGGCGACTCATGAGCTGTGCGAGCAAGTGGTACGTGCAGTGGAGGAGCAGGCCGCCGCAGCCTGAACGCGCGGGTGCCCTCCGCCGCGCACAGGAGCGCCAGCACCAGCAGGGACGCGTGCACAGGCCAGTCGCCGAACCTGACGTACGGCGTGACACCCCGCGCCACCGGCACCTCGTACACCATCGTCGTGCTCGCGTCGGTCCCGAGCCAGGAGCCCACGCGCTCGCCGCTCGGCCCGTAGACGGCGGACACACCGGTCAGTGTCGCGTGCACCATCGAGCGGCCGGTCTCGGCGGCTCGCAGCGCGGCGAGCGAGGCGTGTTGCTCGGGCGCCCAGCTGTGCTGGAAGCTCGATGTCGACGATTGTGCGAGGAGTACCTCGGCGCCGTCCTGGGCGAGATGGCGGCTCATGTCGGGGAACGCCGACTCGAAGCAGACCATCGGGCCGACCCGCAGCCCGTTCCCGACGTTCATCACCACCTGCTCGGTGCCCTGCATACGGTCCTCGCCCGCCGCCTTGCCCACGGACGTCGCCCAGCCGAGGACGCCGCGCGCGGGAACGTACTCGCCGAAGGGAACCAGCCGCATCTTGTCGTACCGATCGCCGGTCGGTCCCTGGGGGCCCACCAGGACCGAGCTCTTGTAGATGCCGGGCCGGTCGGAGCGGCGCGCGTCGACGTTCACCAGGACGTCGGCGCCCGTGAGCCGTGCCAGCGTGGCGATCCGGTTCGCCAGGTCGGGCCGGTCGGCGAGGTCGAAGCCGACGCTGCTCTCGCCCCAGACGACGAGGTCGAGGTCCTGTCCGGCGAGCGTGCGGGTGAGCGCCTCCTCGCGCGCGAAGCGCTTCTCGATACTGTCCAGCCCGTCGACGACACCGGGTTGTACGACGGCGATCCGGACCGTGCCTTCCACGTCGGGGCGCGGCGACCATGCCCAGGCCGCCGAGGTCGCGGCGGCGGTGGCGACCAGGCCGGCCACCGCGGGTATTCGGGCCCGGCGCACCGAGACCAGTACGGCGACGGCGACGTTGACCGTCACCACCAGGAAGCTGAGCAGCCACACCCCGCCGACCGAGGCGAGCCGTAGCGCGGGCCCCACCTGCCACTGGCTCGACCCGAGCAGCCCCCAGGGGCCGCCCAAGCCCTGCCAGGACCGGACGAGTTCGACGATCAGCCAGCCGGACGGCAGCACCACGAGCGCCGCCGCGACCTGCCCGGGTGAGGGCGCACCGCCGAGGAACCGCCGTACGAGCCAGCCCCAGGGGGCCCACAGCGCGCCGAGCAGTGCGGCTATGGCCACCGTGAACACATTCAGGCTCGGCAGCAGCCAGTGGTGCACGGCCAGCATGAAACCGAGCCCGCCGAGCCAGCCGTCGTAGGCGGCCCGCTTTCCCGTCGGGGCCGAGCGGACCAGCAGGATCCAGGGGACGAGGGCGACGTACGCGAACCACCACAAGGAGGGGGCGGGGAAGGCGAACACGGGCAGCGCGCCGGCCGGCGCGGCGAGGATGCCACGTCGCCAGGGGGAGGCGAGCCAGCGCTCGGGCCTGGTCATATGGCGCCTCCCCTCCCCGGTGCGTCCTCTCAGTGTGAGCGTTGGGGGCGATCTCCGACAGGGGGTGTCGGGTCGGGGTGCGGCTGTTCTCGGCCGGGGCGCTCGGGTGACTGCCGTTCAGAGTCGTTGAGGGGACGGCGCGGTCAGCTGGTGGCTGCGGGCTCCTGACGTGCCGGCGAGGTGCGGCGCCACTTCTCCTGGACGACCACCTCGCGCAGCCGCCAGCCGTCGTACGTACGCACCAGTGCGAAGGCATAGCGGCCGCCGCACACGAAGTCCGGCGCGGTGGAACCGCTGTCGTCGGCCGTGAACCTCATCGGGTTGATGTAGTCCGCCTGGATCCGGGCCGTGTCGCCGGTGTCCTGATCCAACTGCCCGAACCGCACACGCCGGTTGACGATCAGATGCTGGCGCATCGGAAACGGGTCGATGCTCTGGGAAAGCCATCCCGCCACCTGGTCTGCGTCCCCCTCGATTCCGCCTGCGGAGCGGTAGTCCGCACGTCCGTCCGGTGCGAACAGACCCCGATACCCCTCCCAGTCGCCGTCGTCCACTGCCACCGCGTACTCGGTGACGAGTCCGTCCACGGCGAACCGGTCCATCACGGTCGCGAGCTCCACACGCTGCGTCATTGGATCAGTGTTGGCTACGGGACGTGCCACGCCAAGGGGCTAAGCGGTGATATTCAGCGGTCATCGGGTTCGGTGGCCGATCAGCCCTGCGCGCAGCAGGGGTTGGGCCTGGTGGACGTTTCCTATACTGACCGCATGATCACCGTACCGGTCAGCGCGCTCGAAGTGGCCATGGTCCAGACGGGCGCCCGAGTGGCGGACACGCTGCGAGACACCACCGAGTTCGCCCGACGCCTTGAGGAACTCGGTTATCTGCGCCTCTGGTACGCCGAGCATCACCACTCACCGGCCATCGGAGCGTTCCCGCCCGTCGTCCTGACCGCCCACGCGGCCGCGTTGACGTCGTCGATCCGTCTCGGCTCCGGGGGCGTTCTCGCTCCGAACCACGCCCCGATCATGCTGGCCGAGCAGTTCGGCACGCTGGCCGCGCTGCACGAGGGCCGGATCGACCTGGGCATCGGCCGTGGACCGGGTACCTTCGACGACTCCACGGCGCGGGCTCTGCGTCGTGGGGCCGGTCCGACAACGGACGACGAGTACCGCGACGACGTGTCGGCGACTCTGCGTTTCCTGGTGGACGAGGTCGCGCTCGACCCGCTCCCGGAGCCGTGGCTGCTGTCATCGAGTACGGCCGGTGCCGCGCTCGCCGCGGAACTCGGACTGCCGATCGCCTTCGCCCATCACATCCGGCCCGACAACACCCTGGCCGCGCTCAACCACTACCGCGAGCATTTCTCCCCCTCCCGCTGGTGCGCGCGCCCGCGCGTGCTGATCTGCGTGGAAACGGTGTGCGCCGACACGGAGGAGGAGGCCACCCGGCTTGCCGGCCCGATGGTCGTCGTCAAGGCCGCACTCCTCAAAGGACGGGGCGATCTCGCCTTTCCCACGCCCGAGGAGGCGGCGACCCACGCGTTCACCGAAGAAGAGGCGCAGGCACTGACGGGCTTCCGCGCCCAACAGGCATACGGCTCACCCGACACGGTTGCGAAGCAACTGGCGAACCTGGTCGACGTGACCGGTGCGGACGAACTCATGCTGGTGACGCCCGTCTACGCGCTGGCCGACCGACTGAGGTCGTACGAACTCGTCAAACAGCACGTCGTTCTGCCGACGGCGTCATAGCTGGGCTTCCTGTCCTCACCGACAACCCGAGCGTTGCCCGACATTGCCGCTAAGGTCCGATCATGAAGGCAGCTGTGCACAACCGGTACGGGCCGCCGGCCGTGGTCCGGATCGCCGAGGTGGACACGCCCTCGATCGGTGACCACGACGTGCTGGTGAAGGTGCACGCGACGACGGTCAACAGGACGGACTGCGCCTACCGGGCGGCCAGGCCCTTCTTCGTACGTATGCTCACGGGCCTTGTCCGGCCGCGGCGTACGGTGCTCGGGACCGAGTACGCGGGGGTGGTGGAAGCGGTCGGGAGCGATGTCACGTCCTTCACGGTCGGCGACCGGGTGTTCGGATACAACGAGGGCGCGTTCGGAGCCCATGCCGAGTACCTGGCGGTGCCCCAGGACGGGCCCGTCGCGACCATGCCGATGGGCGTGACCTTCGAGGAGACCGCTCCCGGGACAGAGGGCTCGCACTATGCGCTGGCCTTCATCAGGAAGGCGGACGTCCGAGCCGGGCAGGACGTCCTCGTGTACGGCGCGACCGGCGCCATCGGCTCGGCGGCGGTGCAACTTCTGAAGCATTTCGGGGCCGCCGTGACCGCGGTGTGCGGCACGGCGCACGTGGAGCTGGCGAAGGGCCTGGGCGCCGACCGGGTCGTCGACCACATGACCCAGGACTTCACCATGGACGAGCAGCGCTACGACGCGGTGTTCGACGCGGTCGGGAAGAGTACGTTCGCCCGCTGCAGGCGACTGCTGAAACCGGACGGGATCTACCTGTCCTCGGAGCTGGGCCCCTGGTGCCAGAATCTGCTTCTGCCGTTCGTGACGCCCCTGCTCCGCGGCAGGAAGGTGAAGTTCCCCTTTCCGAAGCAGGATCAGGAGATGATGCGGTTTTTCGGGGACCTGATCGAGGTGGGTGAGTTCAGGCCGCTCATCGATCGTCGGTACCCGTTGGAGGAGATCGTCGACGCCTATCGGTATGTCGAGACCGGGCAGAAGACCGGCAACGTCGTGATCACTGTCGTGAACACCGGTGTACCGGAGAAATGACCCTGGCGCGGGATCTGTTCGTCGGACGTCCGGACTCGGGCCGAGCTACTCGACGTCGATGCCGTAGTCCTGGACGAGTTGCTCCAGGCCGCCCGTGTAGCCCTTGCCGCCGAGGACGAACTCCCAGTCCCCGTTTGACCTTCGGCGGAAGGAGCCGAGTACCAAGGCGGTTTCGAGCGGTCGGCCGTCGGAGACCTCAAGCCGTCCCAGCTCGGACATCTCCGGATCGAGGAGCCGGATGCCGGCGTTGGTGAAGCCGGAGAGATCGGCGTCCGGGTTGACCTCCGGGTCGATGGCCGCCACAAGTACGAACCGATCTGACTCCGCCGGGAGTCCGTCGAAGGAGACGCAGATCGCGGCCTTGTCAGGCTCTGTTGCCGGCAGGACACGTACGGAGCCGTCGGGTGTCTGTGGGTTGTTGAAGAAGACGAAGTGATCGTCGCTGAGGACGCGGTTGCCGTGGCAGACGAGGGCGCACACGTCCAGGGCGACGCTTCCGGTCCAGGACATGCCCAGCACGTTGTAGTCGTCGGGCAGTCGAGTGGGTGGATTCGACGGCGTCGGCCGCGGCGCGGCCGGCCGGCCGCCCTCACCCAGTCGCCCGCGCAGCCCATGACGATGCAGCAGGTCGACCAGCTCACCGCCCGCGATGAGTTCCAGCGGCTTGCCATTGGCGAAGGTGTGCGAGCCGGGGCCGAACCCCGACGTCGTGACAAGGACGCCCTTGTTGGCGCCCGCGTCCTGCACCGTTCCGTACAGGTCACGTACGGCGGTGGGTGGCACCGTGTTGCGGTAGCGCTTCACCTGAACGACGATCTTGCCGCCTCGGATCGGTGTCGGATCCAGCGCGTCGACGTCCACACCGCCGTCGTTGGAGCGCTGGGTCGTCACCGCCTGCATTCCCATGGCCCGGAAGAGCTCGGCGACGAGACCCTCGAAGGCGACCGGATCCATGTCGTACAGGTCCGGTTCCTCATCGCTGCCGTGGGCGACAACGCGGTTTCCGACCTCTTGCGGCCGCCGGCTCGGCCGTACCGGAGTGAGTTGGTCGGGCCGGGGCGAGAGCTGGCCTCGCAGCCCGTCGGCCAGGCAGCTGCTCGCGTCCACCTGTGCCAGGTGCAGGTCACGGAACGAAGAGCGCGAAGCCATGACCGTCGCGAGGAACATCTGGCCCGGCCGGCCCGTCGTGGGGTCGTGTCCCTCCACGAACCCGTTCAATGCCACTGACTCAAGGGCACCCAACTCATCCGCGGCGTAGAGCTCGTTCAGGACCAGCAGCATGCACTGTGCGAGAACCTCCCCGTACAACGCGCGGCGCTGGCCTGCCGGGCGGGGGGTCTCCTTGTCCTGGTCCGTTCCGGACATGTACCGAACGGACTTGACCTCAGGGACGATGCTGTAGGCGGGCAACTCCCAATCCAGCACCAGCTGTCGGGCTGCGGGGTCGTAGGCCGCCGCGACCTGACGCGGGAATCCTTCGGGCCATGCCGTGGAGGCGTAGAGAGCGGCGGAGAAGTACTCGACCACGGAATCGGGGTCCAGGCGCCTCACGCCTTCGGTTGTCGCGACGACGCCGGCGTTGTGGGCCCGTACGTCCGCCAGTTGGGCATCGGCCCACTGGCGGTACTCCCGCTGGTAGGACGCCAGTTGTTGCTGCCGGCTGGCCTCCGCCGTCTGGGCGGCGTGCCAGTCCCGCTCGAAGCGTGTCCGTGCCTCGGCCTGCGCCTGGGCCCGGCGACTCGCGGTCCAACCGCTCTGCGTCTGGTACTGGTTGCAGTCCGGCATGGGCACGGGATGCGCCAAGGGTCCTGGAGCGAAGGGCTGGATGTCCTCAGGTCGCGTGAGCGAGGAAGCCCGGAAGGCCGGGGCGTGACAACCCGCAGCGAGCAGGCCCTGCAGTGACGCGACCTGCGCGTCCAGTTCCTCGGTGCGGCGCAGGGCATCCGCCTGCCGGTACTCGCGGCGGGTCTGGGCAGCTCGGCGCTGGTAGGCCCGCGCCTGCTGAGCTTCCTGTCTCCGCTGTCTGGCTTCGGCTTCCAACTGGCGCTGCTGCTGCCGTTGGACCTCAGCCCACACACCGACATAACCAGTAGAGCGACGACTCATTTGCTGCAGGCCCTCCCCAGGACGTTGGCAGCCGAAAGGCACCTTGGTTGTCCCCACAACCAGCTGTGACGGGACGACTCTATCCAGCAACTGCGGTCACGCATATCCATTCGTCAAAGGCCGGCGGCCTGAGTCGACCCCGCAGGTCGAGTAACCGGGGAGGGGCCAATCGGCAGTTGGCCGTTCCGGCATCAGTTCGTGTAGTCGACCTTGGACCAGTCGACCCCCTCACCCGCGTACCAGTTGATGCCGGTCACGTCCCTGCGCGTGCCCACCTGGAAGCCGGGCTGCGCTATCCAGAGCCAAGGGGCGTCATTCGCGATGATCCTGGCGCAGCGCTTGTGCTCCTCGACCCGCTGGTCCCAACTGAGTTGAGGCAGACCTGCCTCGGCCAGGCAGGCGTCGGTCCTCGCGCTGCTGTATCCGCCCCAGTTGTTGGAGCTCTTCGACTGGTAGAAGACTCCGAGCGCGTAGGCGGGGTCCGGCGAATCGGCCCCGAAGCTCTGGAAGAACATCGGCCGCTTGCCACCGAACAACGCGCGCGTGTATGTCGAGGGCGGGAGTGCTTCGAGTTCCAGTGTCACTCCGACGTCTCTGAACGCGCTCCGGAGCTCGGCGCCGACCGGCTCTCCGAGTGGCTCCGCGGTGCTGTAGGCCAAGGTCGTGGTGAACCCCTTCGCATGGCCTGCCCCCCGCAGCAGTTCGCGTGCCCGTTCGGGGTCGTAGGTGTACGGGTGGAAGTAGGGGTCGAATCCGGCCGCGTGATCCGAGATGGGGCCGTGGGCCGCCCCGGCGAACCCTCGGTAGACCTTCTCGATGATCCGCTGATAGGGGGTCGCGTAGGACAGGGCCTGGCGGACCCGGACGTCGTCAAGTGGTGGGTACTTCGGGTTCATGGGGCTTGAGTGGATGACATAGCCCTGGAAGTTCCAGAGGTGCATGACCTTGCTGCTCTTCAGCGTTTGCATGTCCGCGGGCGACAAGTACTGAGCAACCTGAGCCTCTCCGGTCATCAGCGCGTCCAGGCGGTCGGACGACTTCGGCACCTGCTTGAACGTGATCTGCTCGATCGCGGGAGGGAAGGGATGCTCCTTGTGGGCCTCCCAGACGACCTGGTGCCCAGGGCTGAGCTCGGCGAGTTTGAACGGACCGAAGCCCACGTCGTGGCCTTTCAGCCAGCGCTTGGCCCAGGGATCGCCTGAGGACGCATGGCTTTTCGCCAGCTTGGAGTCGACCATCGCACGCCAGAACTCGCTCATCGTGAGAAGCAGGTCGGGCCCTGGCTCCGCCAGCTCGATGCGGACCGTGTAACGGTCGAGGACCTTCACATCCTCCGCTCGCTCGATGGTGGCGAGGGTGTTGTAGAAGCTCGTGATGCCGTCGACCGCGAAGCTTCGGTCGAAGGTCCACTTCACGTCGTCGGCCGTGAACTCGTTCCCTGCGTGGCTCGGCCAGTCCTTTCGCAGCGAGAACGTGTACGTTCTTCCGCCGTTGGTGACCTCCCAGCCCTCGGCCATGCGCGGCTCCGTGATGTCCTGGAAGTCGCCGGCCTGCCACGCGAGGTCGAAGCCTCCAGGCTCGCCGGGAGCGGGGATGGCCTTCCAACGGGTCAGACGGTCGTTCAGGTTGAAGACGTGGTCGTACACCTCCTTGCCGAACACGAGCTCCCAGTCGAGGCTGGGAGGCGTTGTCGCCGCCGCGACGACCAACTGCTTGGACGGTGTGGTCCGGCTGCCGCAGCCCGCGACCAACGATCCTGCGAACGGCATCCCCACCACCGCCGCAGCGGACTCCAGGAACGACCTCCGGGTCACCGCACGGCGGAAACCGCCGGTGGGCGGGCCATTGGGCTGGTCCGTCATCGAACCTCCTCGCCCGGGCATTAAGGACGATGACCATCCGGACGGGAGGGGGTTCGGCGCGCTACGCTCCGCCCGGCGAAGCCGGTTGGTCCCCGACGGCACCTCCGGTTCAGGAGCACCGCCGAGAGGTCGAATCCTCGCTCTGGGGCCCCCTCTTGACCGATTCCGTCACGCTAGCGCACCGTGCACCGACGTCCAAGAACGCGTCTTTCTCTGGCAGCGCCGAAGGAGGAGACTTGTCTCGTTCCACACCGGAGTTGAGCATGCGGCCTCGGCAGATTCTCACCGTAGCGATGGTCCTGGGGTTGACCGTTGCCGGCTTCTTCGGTGCTCGCCTGCTGGGCGAGCGAGACGCCCAACGCGACTCCCACCACCGCGCCGAACTCGCCGCCGCGCAGATTCGCGAGCGCGTCGAGCAGGGCTCCTCGCTGGCAGAGAGCCTCCGCCGGTTCATGGCGAGCGCCGCCGGGACCCGGATCACAGGCGGAGAGTTCGAAAGCAACGCATCCAGATGGCTCGGCCCGGCAGGCTTCCCCACCGCCGCGTGGGTCGAACAGATACCCGCTTCGCGCCGTGCCGCCTACGAGCGCCGGATCGGCCATCCCATCGTCACCCGCGACCCGCATCTCCGGGTCGTGCCCGTCGGACCGCAGCCCTCGTATCTGCCGGCGACCCTGGTCTCCGGCACTCCTCCGGTGACGGTGCCCGGGATCGATCTCGGCAGCGAACCGGGCGTGGCCGAGGCGGTGACCCGCGCGAGCGGGCTCTACGAGGCAAGCTCAACCCCTCTGGCAACGCTACGAGACGGTACGAGGGGGCTGTTTCTCATCAGGGCCGCTCCGCGCGTCAGCGAGGCAGGCGTCGAACCCGGGTTCGTGATGCTGTTCGTATCAGAACTCTCCCTGCGCACAGCGACCACGGACACGGTGCCGCTGCAGCTCACCGTAGGCGGCACCTCCACCGGAGATCTTGGTGGGGCGAAGGCGGTGCACAGCACCTTCATGAAGGCAGGACAGCGGTTCGACGTCGCTGCGCCGCAGGAGTCGGTGCACGGCGCCGCCGCGTTCCTGCCCTGGATCATCCTTGCGGCAGGCCTCGTCCTCGCGGCCCTCGCCGGGGTGCTCGGGGTCAACGCGGCGCGGCGAGCCAGGGCGCAGGGCGAGCTCGACCGCATTTTCCGTCTCTCCTCCGATCTCATCGCGGTCGCCGATTTCGACGGACGTCTCACGCGAATCAATCCGGCCGTGGAACAGATACTCGGATACAGGGTGGAGGAGTTCCTGGCGCGGCCGTACATGGAGCTCATCCATCCGGATGACCGTGAGAAGACTGCCGCACAGTGGGTCACGATCTCCCAAGGGAAGAAGATCACGGCGTTCGAGAACCGGTTCGTTCGTAAGGACGGCTCGTACCGAGTACTTGAGTGGACATCGACTCCTGTTCTCGAAGAAGGGACCATGTACGGGATGGCGCGCGACGTGACAGATCGTCGGCGGGCCGAGAGCGAGTTGAGGCGGCTCGCAGGTGAGCAGGCGGCGCTGCGGCGCGTGGCGACCCTTGTCGCCAGGGGGGTGCCGCCGGTGGAGGTCTTCGCGGCCGTCGCCGTGGAGGGGGAGCGGCTCCTCGACGCCCAGGCCACAGCGATCGGGAAGCTCGAGCCCGACGGGACGATGGCCATCGTGGCCAGCAGCGGTACCGCACGCGACTTACTCCCGGTGGGCAGTCGTCTGAAACTTGAGCCGGTGTTGGCATTGACCGAGGTGGTGCGGACCGGCCGGTCGGCTCGCGTCGACGACTTCAGCCGCGCGTCGGATTCCGTCAGGCGCAGGGCGCAGCGGTTGGGGATTCGTTGTTCCGTGGCGGTTCCGATCATGGTCGGAGGCGCTCTCTGGGGAGCGATTGCCGCCGGTACGAGCCGTGACCGGTTTCCGGACGACGCCGAGCAGCGCATGACCGACTTCACGGAACTGCTCGCGACCGCCATCGCCAACGCGGACAGCCGCGCCGAGCTTGCCGCCTCGCGCAGACGGATCGTCGCGGCGTCCGACGCGGCTCGCCGTCGGATCGAGCGGGACCTTCATGACGGCACGCAGCAGCAGTTGGTCTCGCTCGTGCTGGACGTGCGCGCCGAGGAGGCGAATGTTCCTCCTGAGAGGAACGATCTTCGCGCCTCGCTTTCCCGATTCGCGACGGGACTGGCCGCCGCGATCGACGATCTGCAGGAGATCTCGCGTGGGATCCACCCCGCGATCCTTTCCGCGGGCGGTGTCGGTCCGGCCCTGCGGACGCTCGCGCGCCGATCGGCGATCCCCGTCGAACTCGATGTCGCGACGAAAACGCGGCTCCCTGAACCGATCGAGGTTGCGGCGTACTTCGTCGCGTCGGAGGCCTTGGCCAACGCGACGAAGCATGCGCGAGCGTCGCACATAGAGGTTTCGCTCGCGCTGCGCGACGGCGGCCTACTGCTGTCGATTCGCGACGACGGCGTCGGCGGAGCGGATTCCAGCCGGGGCTCGGGACTCGTCGGCTTGCAGGATCGAGTCGAGGCGCTCGGCGGGACGATCAGGATCACAAGCCCGGACGGTGGCGGAACATCGCTCGTCGTCACGCTTCCGTTCGACATTGAGCCGCCGCGGACGGAAACAGGCGGCACCACGGAGTAGCGGTGACGTGGGGACATACGGGCCGAGGCGAGAGCGCGACGCGGCTGCCTGAAGGGACCCAGGGGAGTGCAGCCGCAGCCGGGTCCGAAGGTGCTCCAACTGATCTCCAGGGCGCGAGGCAGCGGCCCGGAGCCCAGCGGCCGGGCTGATCGTGAGCATCTGCGGTGCGACACCGCTCGCAGCGGAGATCCACAGCCTGCTACGTGCGGAGAAATCGAGCGCGAGGCAGCGCTGTCGAGCGCCGCCGCCATGCCATCGGACGTTCGCTGGCGCGCCCGCGGCGCCTTCGGTCGTCGCCGTCGGGCCTGCGGCATCGTGGGGCTGACGGCATCGTGGGGCTGACGGCGGCGTGTCCGCGGCGCTGTGGGCCGGTCGCCGTCGGGCCTGGGGCGCCCTCGATCCGTCGCAGTTGTCCGCGGCGCCGTCGCGCCGTCGCAGTTGTCCGCGTAACGCCTTCAGGCGGCGGCTCATTGGATCCGGCGCGAGCACGGGCGGGAGCGCCCGCGCCCGGGGGCCCGCCCGGGACTCCGACTCCAGGCCGGCTCGGCGATCGGGCTTCGTCCCCAAGCCGGCTCGGCGACCCGACGCCGACCCCAAGCCAGCAAAGTGACCGGACTCCGGCCTCAGCCCCCTGGGCGATCGGACTCCGGCCTCAGCCCCCTGGGCGATCGGGCTCCGATTCCAGGCCCCCTGGGCGATCGGGCTCCGATTCCAGGCCCCCTCGGCGACCGGGCTCCGTCCTCAGGCCGCCTCGATGATCTCGCCGCGTATCGCCTTGGCCCACTCCACGACCAACAGCTCGTACTCTGCTCGCTCCTGCGCCGAAAGGGAGCCGCCCGCGCGCATCCACAGCGCGCGAATCTGTTCGTTCACTGCGGCGGCAGACCGCACGGAACCAGAGGCCACGAAATTGGGGGACATGGCTGCAAGACTAAGGGCAAGGACTGACAGTGCGCTACCAGACGGCTACTCAGCTCGTATGTGGTTGGTCACGACCGACGCGTTCACGGCCGCTCGGCCCAGGTCGGAGACCAGTTCAGCAGGGGCCATCGAGCTGCCCAACTCGTCGCGGAGCGGGGTGAGATGCCAGGTGGAGTGAGCGGTCGGCGCGGTGACGCCCCGCCGTGCGGAGTTCCCTTGCCGAGGAGGGCCGGTGCCGCCATGACGGGCGGTACCTCGTCGGCCCGCGCACCGGGCTCCGGGTGCCGGGGAGTTGGGCCTCGGCGCGCCGACCCCGTGCCGGCGTGCCGGAAGCGAGGTCGTCAGCCCGCCGACTCCGCGGCGTGCGGGCTGAGTTGCCCTGTCGTCACCAGCGCGATGATGACGATGCCGAGCGCGATGCGGTAGTAGACGAACGGCATGAAGCTCTTGTGCGAGATGAACTTCATGAACCATGCGATGACGGCGTACCCGACCACGAACGCGATGACCGTCGCGAAGATCGTCGGGCCCCAGGAGACGTCGCCGCCCTCGCTGGCGTCCTTGAGCTCGAAGACCCCGGAGGCGAGTACGGCCGGCATGGCGAGCAAGAAGGAGTAACGGGCCGCCGCCTCACGGGTGTAGCCCATGAACAGGCCACCGCTGATGGTCGCGCCCGACCGGGAGACGCCGGGGACCAACGCCATCGCCTGGCAGAGGCCGTACAGCAGGCCGTCCTTGGTGTTCAGGTCCTGAAGTGTCTTGCGTTCCCTGGCGGCCCGGTGCTTCCCGCCCGTCTCGTCACGGGCGGCGAGCCGGTCGGCGATACCGATGACGATGCCCATCACGATCAGCATCGTCGCGGTGATCCGCAGATCGCGGAACGGCCCCTCGATCTGGTCCTTGAGCGTCACCCCGAGCACACCGATCGGAATCGAGCCGACGATCACCAGCCAGCCCATCTGCGCGTCGTGGTCGCTGCGCATCGCCTTGTTCACGAGCGAGCGGGACCACGCCGAGATGATCCGCGCGACATCCTTGCGGAAGTAGATCAGTACCGCGGCCTCGGTGCCGAGTTGGGTGATCGCGGTGAAGGCCGCGCCCGGGTCCTCCCAGCCCGCGAAAGCCGCCGTCAGCCGCAGATGCGCGCTGGAAGACACGGGAAGGAACTCGGTCAGCCCCTGGACGAGTCCGAGGATGAGGGATTCAAACCAAGACATGAAGTTACGTGGTCCCCGTACTGATCGTGGAGGGGCGACGGGCGCACCGCGCCGCTGATCGCGGTGATCACGGGTGGTGTTGAGGGCAGCGTAGCGTCCCCGTCCGACAGTCCTGCCACAGGGGTTTGGTAGGCGGAGTGCACAGGAGGCTCCGGAGGCCGGTCCGGGGGCTGGACGACCGCGTTGCAGGTGTTGCCCTGCGGCTGGGCCGACGCATACGTTTCAGCGGTGCCGCTGCGCTTCGGCAGTCCGACCACTGGGGGGCGCGAAATGGCAGGCTGTACGGGCCTGTTCTGTCGGGGGCCGCGGTCCTTCCGGGACGGGCGGGTCATCGGCCCCACTCCGAAGGGGCGGAGCTGATGGGGCGGCGGGCACCCTGGCTCGCGTACTCGGGCGGACACGACGGCTCCGACGGACACGCGACGCTCGTCTTCGCGCATGTCCCTGAGAACGACCACTCCGGGGAGGCGGGAGCCCACCAGGCCCACTGGTTCGTACGCAACGAACCGTTCGCCACCGTCGCCCCGTCGCTCGCCTTCCACGACGAACTGGAACTGGCACCCGACACGCTCACCCGCCGCTACCGGGTCGTCGTGGCCGAGGGGGTCCGGGAGCCCGAGGAGGTCGCGAAGTACCTGGAGGAGCACCCGTGGTGAGCTCGCGGAGTGCACCGGGCGAGGTGGCCTTCAGGGGTTTCGCCGGGCTCCCGGGAGCCGTCGCCGTCTCGCACCTGTGCGTCTACGACTGGCCCGCGGCCGACGGCGTCCGGGGCGGAACTCCCCATGTACACCTGACCTGTTCGGAGGCGTACGTTGTCACCGGCGGGTGCGGCGCGGTGCAGACGCTGACGACGTCCGGGTACGAGGTCACGCCGCTCTCACCCGGCACCGTCGCGTGGTTCACGTCCGGCACCATCCACCGGCTGGTCAACGAGGACGATCTGCGCATCACCGTACTCATGCAGAACAACGGGCTTCCGGAGGCAGGCGACGCCGTGCTCACCCTGCCCCCGCGCTACCTGACCGACGCGGATACGTACGCGGCCGCGACGGTCATCCCGGCCGACGCGCCCGAGGAGGAACGGGAGCGGGTGGCCCGGGCCCGGCGTGACCTCGCTGTCGAGGGCTACCGGGCGCTGCGCGACGCGGTCGGGCCCGAGCCGCTCGCCGCGTTCCACCGGGCCGCCGCCGCGCTGGTCCGGCCCCGGCTCGCCGAGTGGCGCGAGCGGTGGCAGCGGGGCGCCGAGGCGGCAGCCGCGGCCACCGGGCAGCAGCTCGACCGTCTGGAGCGGGGCGACACGTCCCACCTCGGCGACGCCCTCGTACGGGCTGAACATCCGTCCGCGCTCGGCCGGTTCGGGATGTGCGGACGGCTCGACGTCTACGACGGCCAAGAGGTGAGCCGGTAGCCGGACCGGCAGTCGTCCGCTACGCCACCGCGGGCCCTGTCACCGTCCAGCCCGGGGCCTGCGGGCGCGCTGTCAGGTCGTCGTGTTCGACTTCCTTGCCGCACTCCCTGCAGACGACCTGCGGGACCAGTTCACTGCCGCAGGTGTGCTCCAGCACCATGGGCCGGAAGCCGTCCTCCTGGAGATGGCGGTCGCCCCACGCCATGAGCGTGAGCAGGACGGGCTCCAGCTCCAGCCCGGCCGCCGTGGGCCGGTACTCGTAGCGCTTGGGGCGATCGCTGTACTCGACCTTCTCCAGCACGCCGGCGTCGACGAGCCGCTTCAGCCGGGCGGTCAGTACGTCGCGCGGGGCGCCGATGTTGCGGACGAGCTGGTCGAAGCGCGTGACGCCGAGCGACACCTCGCGCAGCACCAGCAGGGAGTACTTCTCGCCGACCAGGGCGAGCGTGGCGGCAATCGAGCAGGGGCGGGCGTCCTTCATGCGACCAGTCTAATGGGTGGGTTGGTTGTTCCAACCCACTGAGCTACTCTTGGGTCACTTGATGAGTTTGGAAAACAAACTCTGTGGGTTTGGAGATCAGCCATGCGTGACGCCGTGATCGTCGAAGCCGTACGCACCCCCGTCGGCAAGGGAAGCCGAACGGCTCCCTCGCCCACGTCCACCCCGTGGAACTCCTCGCCCACACGCTGCGCACCCTCGTCGAACGCCCCGGAGTGGACCCGGCGCTGATCGACGACGTCATCGGCGGGACCGTCGACCAGGTCGGCGAGCAGGCCATGAACACCACCCGGTACGCCATGCTCTCCGCCGGCTTCCCCGACACGGTGCCCGCGACCACGGTGGACCGCCAGTGCGGCTCCTCGCAGCAGGTCGTGCACTTCGCCGCGCAGGGCGTCATGTCGGGCGCGTACGACGTGGTCGTCGCCTGCGGCGTGGAGTCGATGAGCCGTGTACCCATGTGGTCGAACGTGCCGGCGGGCAAGGATCCCTTCGGACCCGGGGTCGCCGAGCGCTGCCCGGAAGGCCTCGTGCCGCAGGACATCAGCGCCGAACTCGTCGCCGCCAAGTGGGGCATCTCGCGCGAGCGGATGGACGCCTTCGCGGTCGGCTCGCACCAGAAGGCGGCCGCGGCCTGGGAAAAGGGACTCGTCGACGCCGAGGTCGCGCCCCTGGAGGGGGTGGCCCGCGACGAGTGCGTCCGGCCCGCTAGGTCCTGTCGTCACCTTCCCGTCGTCGCCCGGAGGGCGTCGCGAGGCAGACGGGAACGCGACGACAGGACCTAGCGGCCGCGCAGGTGGTGGCGCTTGCGCCAGGCAACCACGACTCCGGCGAGGGCCGGTACGGCGATGAAGGCCATCGCGATGAGGAAGGCGGGCGAAGTCGGTGCCGAGGCCTGGGCTCCGGCGACGACGTACGCGGCGGTGTTCGGGATCGTGCCGAGCGCCGTCGCGAGGAGGAACGGCAGCCAGCGCATGCGGGAGACGGCCGCGCAGTAGTTGGCCGCCCAGAACGGGATGCCCGGGAACAGCCGGGCCGCCATCATCGAGCGGAAGCCGTGGCGGCTGAGCTGCCCGTCCGCCGCCGTCAGCCAGCGCCCGCGCAGCAGCGGGCGCAGCGCGTCCTGCCCGAGCAGCCGGCCGAGCCCGAAGGCCAGTCCCGCGCCGAGCACACTGCCCCCGACGGCGGAGGCGAGGCCCAGCTGGGAGCCGAAGAGGGCGCCCGCCGCGAGGCTCAGCAGGGGCCGTGGCACGAACGCGACCGTGACCAGCCCGTACGCCACCGCGAAGGCCACGACCGCCGCCGCACCGTTGAGCTGTGGCGGCCAGCCGTCGGAGAGCAGCCGCTGTGGTTCGAACAGCAGCACACTCGACGCGGCCCCCGCGAGCAGCACCGCCAGCAGGGAGAGCCGCGACCAGGGCGAGAGCAGGGCTCTCGTGCAGCGCGCGACCAGACTGGCGGGTCTGACGATCAGGCCCGTGGATGCGCCGACGGCGATCTCCGTGGAGATGGCGAGTTCCTTCGCGCCGGAGAGCTCCGTGGAGATGACGAGTTCTCTCGCGACGGCGAATTCCGTGGCGGCGGCCGGGGGGGTGGCCGTGGCGGTGCCCCCAGAGCGGGTGGTGGCATCGAGCATCCGGCGACACTAGCCGACCGAGATGTGTGATCGCCGTATGGTTCGCCTCATGGGCGTCACAGCTTCCGGAACGTCAGGTGCACCGTTCGAGGTGCCGAACAGCGTCCTGGCGGACACCCTGTTGGAACGGCTCACGGCCACATACGCCGCGGCGGCCGATCCGAAGCGGGCCCAGTCGATGCGCACGTACATGAAGGACATCGCGCCCTTCCTCGGTCTCACCACACCCGAGCGGCGCGCCCTGTCGCGCACGGTCCTCCTGAATACCGCACCTCCCGACGAGGCCGACTGCGTCGCGGTCGCCCTTCGCTGCTGGACGCTGCCGGAGCGCGAGTACCACTACTTCGCCGTCGACTACCTGCACCGTCATGTGAAGCGCCTGTCCTCCGACTTCCTGCCGGTGGCACGGCACCTCGTCTCCACGGTCTCCTGGTGGGACACCGTCGACGCACTCGCCTCCCACGTGGTGGGAGGCCTGGTGGCCGCCGACCCGAAGCTCAAGACCGACATGGACACGTGGATCGAGGACGACGACCTGTGGGTCGCGCGCACGGCCCTGCTCCACCAGCTCCGCTACAAGGACGCCACCGACACCGAACGCCTCTTCGGGTACTGCGTCCGCCAGGCCGGGCACCCCGACTACTTCGTCCGCAAAGCGATCGGGTGGTGTCTGCGTGAGTACGCGAAGACCGACCCGCAGGCGGTACGGGACTTCGTGGCCAGGGAGGGCGGGCGGTTCGCGCCGCTGTCCGTTCGTGAGGCTCTGAAGAACGTCGGGCCCTGAAGCCTCCTCACGCACCAGCGGCAACACCCGCCTCCAGGCTGCGGAAAACCATTCGACGTGGGCAGACGCGTCGGCGAAGATCTCCTCATGTTCCGGTACGCCTTCTTCCTCGCAGCATCCGCAGTCGCGGATGCGCCGAAGGCTGCCGTCCCGATCATCGTGGCCGCCGTCGACGGCGCCCGAAGCTGACCCTTCCCGGATCGTCCGGCGGACCCCGCAGGGGGAGGGTCGGCAAGTCCTCGGGGTCCCCGTCCCGGCCCGTATGCGCCGGGGCCATCACTCAGCTCCGCTGACACTGAAGAGGCTTCGAGGTACAGCCATGCCCAAGACGGCTTACGTGCGGACCAAGCCGCACCTGAACATCGGCACCATGGGTCACGTCGACCACGGCAACGCCATGGTTAGCGTATCCACCCCCTAACGAGCTCGTGCATGGTTGGCGGTGAGACGTCGAGGACTTCGGTGGGGCCCGGGGTTCACATCTGCTGAGCCGATGTCAGGTCCGCGGTCTGCTGGTGGGACAGCAGGCCGGCGATGGCTTGCACCGTGTCGCTCATGTGCTCGCGGCGGCCGAGGTGGCGGGCCAGTGCCCGCCAGTTCTTGAGATGTGCGATGCCGTGCTCGACCCGGATGCGGCGTGAGGAATGCTCCTTGCGCTGGCGCTCGTACATCTCCTCGTACCAGTCCGGGGGGTTCTTCTTGAA
>NZ_JBHXMF010000050.1:0-65944 GCF_042721055.1 Streptomyces sp. NPDC058470 | reverse complement strand
CGCCGGGATCACCAGTTGTCAGCCCTCACGACACCACGCTTTGAAGGTCAGTAACGCTCAGGAAGAGGGCGGGTGGCGTGGACGAAGCTGCCGGAAATGAGGATGGACAGCTGGTGGGGAGCGGTCGGCTGGCTCGCGTGACTGCGGCCTATGAAGGCAGTCCTGCCGACATCGCCCAGGCCCGCGGGCTGGCCCGTGACTTCCTGGACCGTATCCAGTCCGTCCACGGTCTGCCGGTCTCCGGCCGCGCGATGGGCATGGTGCAGCTCGTGGTCAGCGAGTTGCTGACGAACGCCATCAAGCACGCCCCCGGGCCATGTCTGCTCGATCTTGAGTTGGCCGAAGGCAGCATCAACGTCACGGTCTGGGACAGCGCCCCGGTACTCCCTGTGGCCAGGGCCGCAGACCGGGGCCGGGTGGGGCAGCACGGTCTGGAGATCGTCATGGCCGTGTGTCAGGGCTTCGAAGTCCACCGTGAACCAGTCGGCAAACGCACCACCGCCTCGGTGATGCTCGCTGACGACCCAGACGGCGACGTCGCCGGACACCACCCTGACATCATGTGAGACGGCCAGAAGAGCGACCGGGACGCCTGGTAGGTGTCCTTTCGCGGCGCCGTGACGTTGAGGGCGCGACACGTGGTGTGCATTTGTGTCAGCAGCCTCGACCGCCTGCTCTTCCCGAGGGCGAGACTGCACCCTCTCCGGTGGAACCAGCCGGCGAGGGGCGGCCCCGCACGTCAGTGCCGACAACACCTCCCGGGGCCGCCCGCCGTCCCCCATTCCTCAAGTTGGGTGCCCAGGGGTTCGGCTCATCCGTAGTCTGAGGGAAGCCGATGGCCGCAACCCCGCTATCGGTCAGGCGCCCAACCTCCCAGTCCCTGGGTTCGAGTGGCCGCAAATGTGGCTCCCTCTCGGGGACCGCCGCTGACGCGGCACGCCCCCCTCAGCTGATGGCCCTTACGGCGGTTTCGGCCATGCCAGTGTGCCGACATCAACCCATGCACTCGAGGAACCGCAGTCGGCCGCGACGCGACGCCGCCTCACGCCCCTGGAATCTCCTGAACGGCCCTGACCAGCCAAAACGGGGGCAGGACGTGATGTTGCGGAGATGTGGGGAACAAGATGCGGCAGCCGATGGGAGGTTGCTGTGGAGAGCAAGGATCTCGAATTGGGCGAACTGCTGGCTGCTGCCGAGGCCGCCCCGCCCGGTGAGTCCGTCGAGGTGGTGGCGCACGACCTGAAGAAGCGGTTCGGCGCGGAGTGTGTTTCTTTCCTGTTCGTCGACCTGATCGGCGAACGGCTGGTACGGCTGATCGCGGCCGATGGTGCCGCCGAGGAACCCGGCGAGCCGATCGAGTTGCAGGGGAGCGTCTACGACCGCGTCCTGCAGAGCCAGCGCCAGCACGTGGAAGCGGACGGGCAGGGCGGCCGACGCGTCATCACGCCGGTCACCAACCGGGGCGACCGCATCGGCGTCCTGGAGGTGACCCTGCAAGCCGCCGACGACACCGTGCTGCGGCAGGTCCGCGACGCGGCCCACGCGCTGGCCTACATCATCGTCACGGACCGCCGCTTCACCGACCTGTACCACCTGGGGCGGCGCACCACCCGGACCAGCCTGGCCGCGGAGATCCAGCATCAGCTCCTCCCCTCGGCCCCCTGCTGCGAGGCGGCCGAGTTCACCCTCGCCGCCGGGCTGATTCCGGCCGACGACATCGGCGGCGACACCTACGACTACACGCTCGACCGCGACACATTGCACCTGTCCATCACCGACGCCATGGGCCACGACACCGACTCCGCCCTACTCGCCACCTTGCTGGTCGGAGCGCTGCGCCAGGCCCGCCGCAGCGGCTGTGACGCCCTCAAGCAGGCCCACCGTGCCCACCAGGCCCTGCTCGAGCACAGCCGCGGCCTGGCCACCGGACAGCTGTTCTGCGTCGACCTCGACACAGGCCTGTGCGAACTGGTCAACGCCGGCCACCCCCGCCCCCTGCGGCTGCGCGAAGGCGCCGTGGAAGAGGTCGAACTCGCCGTCAGCCTTCCCTTCGGCGTGGCGGCCCCCAGCGCCCACCGCCTGCAGAAACTCCAACTGCTGCCCGGAGACCGCCTGGTACTGCTCACCGACGGCATGCAGGAACGCGGTGCAGCCGCCGTCGACCTGCCCGCGGTCATTCACGACACCCGCGCGCTGCACCCACGAGAAGCCGTCCGAGGCCTCACCGCCGCGGTACTCGACGCCTGCCACGGCAACCTCAACGACGACGCCACGGTCCTGATACTGGACTGGCGCGGCAAACCCCGCCGAGCAGCCCGAACCAGACCAACCCCCCGCCGCTGACTCGCAACCGCCCACTCACGAGCCGAGAGCCCTCGGTGCGACCACCGGTTCGGGGGGACGGCCGCCCAGCCATGATCATGGAGACGCCGACGAGGCGCAGATGATCGTGAGGGTTGCCCGACCCGCGGTCGGGATCCTGCCCCGCTCCGGAAGGGCGGTGATCTGAAGCCGGGGTGTGCCTTGGGTAGAAGGGCCCATCCCCTGCCGTCCCGACCGGCGCCTGACCCACCATCATTCTCATCGCTGTCACGCCGGTCAGCGAGCGGGGGGCGCCGGCCCCGGGGCGCTGCGTCCCCGCGAGCCCGGTAAGACCGCCACAAGGCCTGCACGCTACGGGCTGATTGGTTCCTGAGTTCCGGACATCGTCCCCCTGACGGGCAAGCGACCTCCCGGAGCCTCCCGCAAACAACTCTCAATCTCCTCGCGCTTCGGACGTTGTCGGGACGCGGCGTTGGAAGGTCGCGTACAGAAGCCAGAGGGAGGGGACCAGGAGCACCGCTCCGACAGCCAGCGCAATCAGGCAGGCCGCCAGGACCCCTCGGTGGGAGGCAGCTTGGCCGACGGTGGTGCTGCCCACCAGCATGGCGGGGTATTGCCCGGCGCCCCAGGCCCACAGGATCGCGGCCACTGCCAGCGCTGCGGCGGGACGCGCTGCAATGTAACGGCGCTTGTTCAGCAGGGCGGGTCCGGTGAGTCCGGCGACGATGCTGAGGATGACCAGAGGCAGGGCGCGGTGGGTCAGTCCGTGGAAGAGCTCGGGGGCATCGGCGTGCAGGACCGCGATGCCGACGCACGCGACAGCGCCGCTGGCGAGGCCGCTGATGGTGGCCCGGCGGGCGAAGGCTGTGGCCAGGGAGGCCTTTTGGTCGCGGGCGGCATCTGCGCACAGATACACCGCGGCCAAGAGCGCGCACGTCAGGACGGCCAGGACGCAGCCCTGTCTGCACCTGCCTCCTCGATGCCTCGGCCGCGGTAATTACTAAGGCGGGTCCCTCCTACTGAGCCCGGGCCCGCCGCATTACGCCGTCTGCGTCCTGCGGGGACCGCAGCCGCAAGTGGGACGAGGACGCTTTGAGTCCTGAATGACATGGTGGCGAGCATCTTCGCGGGGCCCGCCCTTCCCGTGCCGTACGCGGCAGGCGTCGACTCGATCACAGGATCGGTGTGGGATGGCCCTGGCCGGGAAGGCGCTGGTCATGAGAGTGATGGCAGATCTGCACGCCGGGGATCGCCGACTGGCCAGGTGGTCGATCGCGTGGGGACCGCCCTGGGTGCGGCGGGTCGCGCCCGTGGTGGAAGAGGCGGCCGAGCACACCAAGCTGTGGTGGGCGGCGGCAGGCGTGATGGCCGCTGCCGGGGGGTGGCGCGGTCGCACCGCTGCTGCTGCTGGGGTGACGGCCATGGCGGTGGCGGAGGTGCTGTCCAACGGGGTTGCCAAGCAGCTGTACCGGCGACGCCGCCCGCCACAGGAGTGGGTGCCGACGGAAGATCTTGAGGATCGCCCGGACAGCTCCTCCTTTCCCTCCGGGCACACGGCCGCCGCCTTCGCATTCGCCGCTGCCGTCACGCCGGTGTGGCCGGCCGCCGGTGCCGCTTGTGCGGTGTCGGCGGTGACCGTGGCCGCGGAGCGAGTGCACAGCGGCGCGCATTACCCCTCCGACGTGGCCGCCGGGGGAGCCCTCGGGCTGGCGTCGGCCGCCCTGGTACTGGCCGCACCGCGGCTGCTGCGGCGACGTGTGCTCTGACGAGCGGTGACGCGCCGCGGGCGCGCGGGCGGCACGGGCCAACCGCGCCCCGCTGCTCGCCGCGGTCGGCGCACTTGTCGCGCTGCTGCTCATCCTCCGCTCCAGGAGGCACCGATGAAAGCGGCCAAGGTCGCTTACAAGCCAGTCGGCATGGCCATGGGCGCCGTCAGCGGTGCGCTGGCCGGTGCGGTGTTCAAGCAGGTCTGGAAGAAGGTCGGGCACGACGAGGACGCGCCCGACGCCACGGACGAGCACCGCACCTGGCGAGAGGTCCTGATCGCAGCCGCCCTACAAGGAGCGATCTTCGCCGGGCAGGACCCGCACCCGCGGACCGCGTCAACGCCCTGCATCGCAAGGTTCGCCGTCAACTGCGAGACGTTGTCGCACGGATCCGCTGGGACGGACCACGTATTGCTGTCGCCACCTCGCGGACCTCGCTTGTACGCGGACATCTCCCGCACGTTCCACGACGCCAGAAAGGATGAAAGGCCCAAGCCCCTCTGCAACGGCAGGGTGACTTTAGGTTGGGGCCCCGCTGGTGATGCTGAAAACGGCGCCTTCGGGATCGCTCAGGATCGCCATTTGGCCCTCGGCTGTGCGGCTGTGTCCGAGGACCAGGCCTCCGCTGCGACGGGCCGCGTTGACCGTGGCGGCGACGTCAGGGACGGGGAAGTGGACGATCCAGCGTGGCCGGATCGTGGTATCCGGCACCGATTCAATCGCGCCGGAACTGATGCGGGCCACGACATGCTCGTCCTGACGCACGACGACCTCATCGCCCTCATAGTCGACCTGACAGCTGCCCGGCCCACTGCCGGCCCATTGGAGGACCTGGCCGTAGAAGATCGTGGCATCCAGTGCGTCCCGTGTCCTCAGCCGCAACCAGACGGGAGCCTTGTCGCGCCAGCTTGGCCAGTCGGAGACGAGCTGTCCCTGCCAGATACCGAACACGGCGCCGTCCCGGTCTGCGGCAAGAGCGCCACGGCCAACGGGGAAGGTGAGGGGTCCGACCGCCAGGGTGGCACCACGCTCACGGACCCGGGCCGCAGCCTCGTCAGCGCCGGTGACGGCGAAGAACGGGATCCATGCCGCAGCCACCTGCAGGGCAGGCGCAACGGCCCCGATCCCAGCGACTGGGCCGCCTCCGACAACGGCGGTGCTGAAATCGGCGCCGAGGCGGGCTGCCCGGAACTGCCAGCCCAGGACTGCCCGGTAGAAAGCCTCAGCAGCTGGCAGGTCATGCGCCATCAGGCTGATCCAGCAAGGCGCACCGAAGACATCACGGGTCGTTGTCATACCCCTGGTCATCGCAGCCATTATCCCGCCATCTCGCGCCTATCAGCGCAAACATGGCCGGGACAGACATACCGGCAGAGCGCGTACCGGAAGTCGGCAGGGAGCATGATCGAAACCATCGCGGGGGCCGTCGGCAAACAAGGCCTTGCCGCGTCAACGGCTGATCCCCGAGGGGGAGCCACTACCCGCGGCCACCCCGCTCCAGGAACTTGGGGGAGGTTGGGCGGCCTGACCGATCGCGGGGTTGCGGCCATCGGCTTCTCTCAGACTACGGATGAGCCGAACCCTGGGCACCAACTATGAGAGGGGGGAGGGTGATCTGACCGCGGCCTTCGCCCGCATCGAGGGCCGCCACACGGTAGGGGATGTCCGCGTACAAGCTCATGCACATACGCGGGTACAGGTTCACGTACACACTCGATCGGGTTGAGCACAGCGGAGAACTTCATCTGGAATCGTCGGGTTCCAAGCGCATCCGGTGGAGTTGGTTGCGTTGCCTAGGCACCCTCGGGGGACGTCATGCCGAGGAGCCTGAGTGTCGAGCTGACCGACGGTCAGCGAGGTGAGCTGCACGCGTTGCTGGATCGCCGCGATCTGACCGCCTATGTCCGTCAGCGTGCCGAGTGCGTCCGATTCCTGGACGGCGGCAGGTCCGTTTCCGAAGTCGCCGACCTGCTGGAGTGGCGTCCGGTCACGGTCCGCGCCGCTGTCCACCGCTTTGCGGACGGCGGTATCGAGGCGCTGCCCGACGCCCCTCACTCGGGCCGCCCGGCAAATCTCCTGGGTCGGACGACCGGACCGCACTGGCCGGGACGATCGATGTCTCCAGCGAGCCACCTGATCGTCGACGCGGCCCAGCACGGTCTCGGCTCGCAGGCGTGCGGACCGGCGTATGGCCCGAGTTCGAGCTCCGCCCCGGGTGTCGCCCGATCAGGCTGCGGCCGGGTTGAAGAGGATCTTTACGGCGCCGTCCTGCTTCTTCTGGAACATGGCGTAGGCGTCGGGTGCCTGCTCCAGAGGCAGGCGGTGAGTGGCGAAGGATTCCACGCCCAGCGGGTCGGCGTCGGTGAGGAGCGGCAGCAGGTCGTCCACCCAGCGCCAGACATTGGCTTGGCCCATGCGCAACTGGATCTGCTTGTCGAACATGGTCAGCAGCGGCAGGGGGTCGGCCATCCCGCCGTAGACGCCGGACAGGGAGACGGTGCCACCGCGACGGACGAGCTCGATGGCCAGATACACGGCGGACAGCCGGTCCACGCCGACGCGTTGCATCATCTTTGCAGCCAGCTTGTTGGGCAGGAAGGTGGTCATCTGCTGGGCCGCCTGTGCGGCGGAGCTGCCATGGACCTCCATGCCGACGGCGTCGATGACGGAGTCGGGGCCGCGTCCGTCGGTCAGGTCGCGGACGGCCTCCACGAGGTCGTCGCCGTACTCGTCGAGGTTGAGGACGTGCGCTCCGTGGGCCTTCGCCCGTTCCAGCCGCTCGGGCACGAGGTCGATTCCGATGACCTTCCCGCCGCCGCGGTGGGCCGCGATGCGGGTGGCCATGTCCCCGATCGGTCCCAGACCCAGCACCACGACGGTGCCGCCGGGAGGGATGGCCGCGTAGTCGACGGCCTGCCAGGCGGTGGGCAGAACATCGGACAGGTAGACGAATCGTTCGTCCGCCGGACCCGGAGGGACAGCGATGGGCAGGGTGTTGCCGAAGGGCACGCGCAGGTATTCGGCCTGCCCGCCGGGAACCTGGCCGTAGAGCTTGGTGTACCCGAACAGGGACGCGCCGCTTCCCTGACTGTGGACCTGGGTCGTCTCGCACTGGGACTGCAGTCCCTGGTCACACATGAAGCATGTCCCGCAGGAGACGTTGAACGGCACAACAACCCGGTCGCCCGGGCGCAGGTTCACCACCTCGGGACCGACTTCCTCCACGATCCCCATCGGCTCATGGCCCAGGATGTCACCGGTGTCGAGGAACGGACCCAGGACCTCGTACAGGTGCAGGTCAGAGCCGCACAGCCCGGTCGTCGTCACCTTGATGATCACATCGGTCGGATCCTGGATCGTGGGATCAGGAACCGTGTCCACTCGTACGTCCCGCTTGCCGTGCCACGTCAACGCCCTCACGCGTCCTCCTCCGTCGCTGCGTACCTCGACCCCTCGACCCCTCGGCCCCTCGGTCCGCGTCCCGTTGCGCCGCCCTTGCCGTCCGCGTTCGTCCTGGACGGGAGGCGCCTCTGACGGGTACCCCTGGAATCCAACTGATTCATAAGGGACGGAATGAAATATTCCGGGCGTCCTCGGAGGCGCTGTGCGGACCAGCGCTGATCGGCACGGTGGGAGGCACGGACGAGCGGCGGCTCCCACCTCGGAATGGTGGGAGCCGCCCCGGGGCAGCTGATCGGCCCCATCCACCCCGACGAGGACTCCTTGTTGGTCGTCAAAGCGCGGCACTCCAACTTCTTTGAGACGCCACTGGCTTACCTGCTCGGGGAGCTACGGATGGACCACACCATCCTGTGCGGGCAGGTCACCGAACAGCGCGTCCTGCACTCCGCTCTCGACGCACACATCCGCCACCTGCGGTTGACCGTAGCCAGCGACGCGGTGGCGCATACCCATGCCGACCTGGCCGAAGCGGCACACAAGATGATGCGGACCAACATGGACGCTTCCGTCGTGGACAGTTCCGAGGTTCCGCTCCGGCCCGGCCACCAGGTGGTGCGGGCGTATGCGCGCATTCGGAGTATGGGAGACGACTGTCCGGGTCACAGGCCTGTGGCGCGCGGTGTCCCGGTCACTGCCTTGGGTACACGGCGTGGGGGTGGGCGGCCGTTCCACCTCCCGACGTACTCGAAGGAGAACCTGGTGGACGGGATCGTACTGCTCAAGGAAGACCACAAAACGGTGGAAAAGCTGTTCAAGAAGTTCGAGAAGGCCGGCGAAAAGGCCCACGTCGAGAAGCGGAAGATCGCCGATCAGGTGATCGAGGAACTCACCACTCACACCTGGATCGAGGAGAAGATCTTCTACCCGGCTGCTCGGGAATCCGCACCGGACACCAAGGACCACGTCCTGGAAAGCGTCGAGGAGCACCACGTGGTGCTGTGGATGCTTTCCGAGATCAAGGGCCTCGATCCGGCCGATGAGCGGTTCGACGCCAAGATGTCCGTTCTTATGGAGAACGTGCGTCACCACGTCGAGGAAGAGGAGAAGGAGTGGTTCCCCGAGGTCCGCAAGGCCATGGGCCGTAATCGTCTCACCGAACTTGGCGAGCAGATGAGCGAGGCGAAGAAGAAGGCTCCGGGCAACCCCTTGGCCGTACCCAGCGCAGACCAGTAGGCCTCAGGGTGCGGGAATTCATGGCCGTTCACCGCTGTGGGATTCCGCGTGCTTCCGAGGGATCATCAGCGGTCGGCGGAGCTATCCATCAGGTCCGATGCGTTAGGTCCCCGGTGCCCGCTTTCAACGTGCGGCTGAACGTGTCGATGAACGCACTGGTCGTGGCCCAGCCGCACTGTCGTCCCGTCTCGCTGACGGTTGCTACCCCTGCCCGCAGAACCATGGCGTGGAACGCCCGTGGGCACAACCTCCGTCCGCACGGGCTCACGCCGGAGCCGTAGAGCAGCCATAGGACGGGTGGATTGCGACCGTCCCCCTGCGGGAGCCCGCTCAGTCCTTCTCCACCACGCGCACGGTCTTGAGCTGTTTGTCGGCGGCGTCGGGAAGATGCATGCCAGCGGCGACGCCGCTGGTCAGGTAGCGCAGGACGGGCTCGGTGAGCTGTTCGCCGGGCAGGACGACGGGAATGCCCGGCGGGTACGGAGTGATCATCTCGGCGGCGATCCGTCCGGCTGCCTCGGTGACGGGCACGTCCGCGTGGGGGCTGAAGTAGGCGTCGCGTGGGAGACAGGTCTGCTCCATTCGCAGCCCGGCGGGGGAAGGGACGTCGATCTGAGGGGCACCGCGCAGGTCGGCGACGTGCCGGGACAGGTCTCGCAGAGCGTCCAGTAGGCGTGTGGTGGTGTCTTTGTCGTCGGCATGCGTGATCTGCGCGCTGATGCGCCGGTGATCGAACAGGTGGGCGTCGATGCTGTGATGCGTGCGGAGCCAGTCGGCCGCCCGGTAGCCGGTGGTGGAGAGCCCGCTGATGTCCATGACGACAGGCAGCGGGTCGAACTCCGCGGCGCGCCCCGAGCCACAGAAATCCCTGGCGTCGTTGACATGGATGCCGTCGATCGACTCGATGTCGGCTCGCGTGCCTGCCGCCAGGTCCAGGGCACGGCCCATCAGTTCGCTGCCATGCTGGACCATTTGCCGGCGCCATGCGTCGATGCCGGCGTAGATGAGCACGTTCGGGCTGGTCGTGGCCAACAGGTCGGCACGGGAGGCCAGTTCGGCTGGATCGATGAGGTCGCCCTGGAGGTGGAAGACGGATCCCTGCTCAAGGCCGCTGCCCATCTTGTGAATGCTCGTGACTCAGACGTCGGCCCCGGCGTCCATGGCCCACGACGGCAACTGATCATGGAAGGGGAGGTGGGCTCCCCAGGCCTCGTCCACGATCAGAGGTTTGCCGTGCTGGTGGCAAGCCTGGGCGATACCCGCGAGATCGGCCGCGGCCCCGTACGGCGTGGGGCTGGTGACCAGAGCCCCGTCGGCGTCGGGATTGCTCCGGAACGCCTCGGCGAAAGCGGCTGCCGACGGGGGATGGGCGAGATGACGCTCAGCATCCCACTGCGGCTCGATCCAGACGGGGCGCACGCCGGCCAGGATGAGCCCCGCGATCACCGATTTGTGCGCGTCCCGCCCGACGAGGAGCGTGTGGTGCGGGCTGGTCACGGACAGCATGGCGGCTTTGACGGACAAGGAACTGCCGCAGGTGGAGAAGAACGTGTGCTCGGCGTGCACCGCGTCGGCCATGAGTTCTTCGGCGCGGTGAAGGACGCGACCGCGGGTGAGGCGGTCGTCGAGCCCCCCGCTGGCCAGTACGTCGCCGAGGAAGACCGCGTCCCCGAGGACTTCTCTCGCGCGCGGGTCCGCGCCACGGGCCTGCTTGTGTCCGGGCGGGGTGAAGCTGAGCTCTCCTGCCTCGCGGTAGCGGGCGAGAGCGTCAAGTACGGGTGCCTCTTCGTGATCCAGACCCATGGCTCAGCGGTTCTCCTTACGCGCGTGGACAAGCGTGGTGCGAGGTCCGGACAGCGGAGCGTTCCACGGCGGGTGCGGTCCAGGACTTCATGGCTGCCCCTTGCGGTCGCGGTGGGCCAGCCGGTTCTGGAGGTGGGACAGGGCGCGGGCGCGGTGCCTGCGCAGGGCTGCCCGAGCGGCGTTGGCTCCGGGGGCGCCGTGGACTCCTCCGCCGGGGTGCGCGGAGGCGGAAGCGAGATAGAGCCCGGGGACGGCCGTCTCGGGGCGACCGGCGCCGGGGCTGGGGCGGAAGACCAGTTGCTGGTGCATGGCCGTGGTGCCGCCGTTGATGGCGCCTCCGTGGAGGTTGGCGTCCATGCTTTCCAGCGTGGGCGGGGCGAGGATGCGCCGGGCCCTGATGAGACCGCGGAAGCCGGGAGCGTAGAGCTCGACCTGTGCCTCGACACGGTCCGCCATCACCTCCTGCTCCCGGGCGCTCCAGGAGCCGGTCAGTCCGTCGTCCCCGGCGTCCCCCCGCACGTGGTGCGGAACGTGGGTATAGGCCCATGCGGACTCGGTTCCACGAGGCGAGCGGCTGGGGTCGGTGGTGGTCATCTGGCCGAAGATGGCGAAGGGCTCGTCGGGGATGCGGCCCATGGCGATCTGCGCGGCGAAGCGGGTGAGGCCGTCCACGCCGTCCGCGAGGTGAACGGTTCCCGCCTGCTCGGCCTCCGGGCAGGCCCAGGGCACCGGGCCGTTCAGCGCCCAGTCGACCTTGAACGTGGCGAAGTCCCACTGGAAACGCTTCAGGTCGGCGAGCAGGCGCCCGGGAAGGTGCCGTTCGGCCACCAGGGAGCCGTAGAGGGCGGGCGCGGACACATCGGCCAAGACCGCCTTGCGGGCCGGGACCGCCTCGCCGCCCGCGGTGCGGACGCCGATGGCCCGGCCGCCGCGGACGACGACCTCGGTGACCTCTTCCCCGCAGCGGACGATCCCGCCGCGCCCTGCCAGGCGCCGGACGAGAGCTGCGGTGAGCGCTCCCGCGCCGCCGGTGGGCACGGGGAAGCCGTAGGTCTGGCCGAGCATGGACATGAGCCAGCCGAAGCCGCCGCTGCCCGCCGCTTCCGGTGAGAGGTCCGCGTGCAGAGCGTTGCCCGCGAGCAGGAGTCTGCCGCCCTCGCCGCGGAACTCCTCCTCTCCAAGACGCCGCACCGGCAGTGCCATTGTCCTGGCCAGCCGCAACCCGCCCCCCGCACGAAGCTTCAGCGCCAGTCGGGCCCCGGCGCGGACCGGGGGGAACGGTGTGAAGAGAGCGTCGAGGATGCCGGGCCGCAGTGTCTCCCAGACCTCCCGCAGCTCCTTCCACGCGGCTCCGTCCCCAGGAGCGAAGGCCTCCAGGCTCGCGGCCGTCTCTTCCAGGTCGCGACTGAGGACGGCGCAGCGGCCGTCCCGCAAGGGATGGGCGAGCACCTTGGCGGCGTGGCTCCAGCTCAGCCCCTCCCGCTCCAGATGCAGGCGGGCCAGGACAGGGGAGGCGGCGGCGAGGGGGTAGAAGGCACTGAAGAGGTCGCTGGCGAACGCGGGGGCGACCCCGTGGTCGTGCCGGACCGCTCCTCCGGGCACGTCCTGGGCCTCCAGGACCTCCACGCTCCAGCCCGCGTCAGCCAGGAGGTTCGCCGCGACCAGCCCGTTGGGACCCGCCCCGATCACTACGGCGTCCGGCATGACTCGCTCCCGACTTTATGGATGGCGCCGCGCCGGGCGGCGCGGCTGCTGCTCCGGGCCTCTGTGCCGTTCCCGTGGCGCGCGTGGTGGACGACACGGCGGGGTGAAGCCTGCAAGGAGACGCACTAGGCGCTGCGCGGTTGCGGTCGCGGCGGAGTGGTGCGGGTGGGGCTCTCCTCCCCCTCGCACAGCCGGGCGAGACGGCTCAGCATCGTTCGGTGCCGCACTTGCAACGCTGCCTCCATGAGGCCGTTGTGCAGGGAGCCACCCGTACCGCGCAAGGGGTGCTCGTCCAGGATGATCAGAGTGTGCTCGCCCCAGGGCCGCAACTCCATCGCGATTCTCGCGGTCCCCAGCGGGCCGCTGTCCGCCTCCAGTTCAAGGACGGTGGTCGGTTCGCTGCGCCGTACGAGGGTCCGGTTGCGCAGGATGAGCGGGCCGATCTTGATCTCGTAGCGGAGGGCCGCCCCAAGCTCGGGCCACCGCCCCTCGTCCGGCTCTGACCGTGAGGTACCGACGACCCAGTCCTTGTAGCGTTCGGGGTCGGACAGGACTTTCCAAACGGCCCCAGGCGGCTTCTTGATCAGCTGGTGTCGCACGGCCATGGATCCTCCGCAGTTCGAAGTGTTGTATCCCTCGGTGCGCGTTCCCACGCTAGGCCGCGGTACGCACTCCCGCGCGGAGACAGATGCCATCCCGGTGCCCCCGGTCGCCGGAGCGCTACCCGCCGGTGACCGGGGCATCCTGGTACGGACACCGGCCTGTCCCGCGCTGTGGAGGTGCCATGCCCGGTACGAGTCCCCTTGCCGGCCGTACCGCGGTCGTGACCGGCGCTGCTCGTGGTCTCGGGGCCGAGATGGCCCGAGCGCTGGTGCGGCGCGGCGCGCGGGTGGCGCTGTTGGGGCTGGAGGAGGGGGAGCTGGCGAGGACGGCGGCCGCGCTGCCCCAAGGGGCCACCCATTGGTGGGCCGTCGACGTGAGTGATGCCGCAGCGATGGAGGAGACGGCCGTCGGCGTGCGGTCCCGGTTCGGTTCGCCCTCGGTGGTGATCGGTAACGCGGGCATTGCTGAAGCCGGCCCGTTCCTGGACTCCGATCCGCGGGTGTGGCGGCGGGTCGTCGAGATCAACGTGGTGGGCAGTGCGATGACGGCACGCGCCTTTCTGCCCGACCTGCTCCGGACCCAGGGCTACTACCTTCAGATGTCCTCTCTCGCGGCGCTCGCGCCGGCACCGCTCATGAGTGCCTACTGCGCCTCGAAATCGGCCGCTGAGTCCTTCGCGCAGGTACTGCGGGCCGAGGTGGCGCACCGGGGAGTCGGGGTGGGCGTGGCCTACCTGAGCTGGGCGGACACGGAGATGATCCGGGCGGGAGACACGTTCACTGCCCTACGTGCGCTGCGGTCGGCGCTGCCGTGGCCGGCCTCGCGGTCCTATCCGGCGCCGAAGTTCGCCGAACGCCTGGTACGTGGCGTTGAAAGCCGTTCCGCCGCGGTCTACGCCCAGCAGTGGGTGCGCGGGGTGCGGCTTGCACGTCCCCGGCTGCCGCCGCTGGTCGTGCTCCGCTCCCGCCGACTGATGCGATACCTGGAGAAGAACGGCGGTCTCATGGCGACCGGGCCCCTGGGCGCGGGCGGTGAGGCGGCGGTCGGCGGGCGCGCGGCCGGACCTTCCCGCCTGGGGCCGGTGCGCGAGGGGGGTGAGGCGGGCCGTTAGACGAGGAGGAAGAGGGCCACCGACTGTCCCGGTACTCGGCTACGAAGGAATCCGGTCGGACGTCGGCGCCGTTCCCATTCCCCATCCGTCAGATCACCCTGCCCCGTGCCCACATCAACGATCCGGGCGCGCGGCAGTCACATGATCGGCCGACAAGTCCTGGTCGACGTGGAGGACCACCTTGCCGCCGATCCGGCGGCTGAGCGGCGCGTCGATTGCTTCGGCGATGGCGCCATGAGTGTTCGAGTTCGATCTGGCAGTCGAGCCTGCGCGGGCAGCCCGTCCCGCTTCGGCAGGTAAGGAGTCGCGTCGTAGGCGGCAGACCCGGAGTCGTGGTCCTTGTCCGCGTTCTCGGATCAGCTCATCGGCTCACCTGGTCACTTCTTGCCGGATCCACCACTTCCGAAGGAACCGCTGGACCCGGGCTCCCACTTGGGGACCTCCTGGTCACGACCCCGTTTGCTCCCTGAGGGGTGCATGTTGCTCGGTCTGAGCCGCTCACTCTCGTCAGAGGCTACGGGAACCTCGTCCGGCTCCCGCACCTCACGCACCTCCCGTACGGGTCCGGACTCCGGCAGCGTGGGGTGTTCGTCCGATCGGGGCGGCTGCGGCTGCTGCCGCCGTACCTTCACACCCAGCCGAACCGCCCAGATCAACAGGCCCACGACGACGAGACCGCCGACAAAGGCACCGATGGTCCCGATCGCCGCGTCCGACGCGGCCAGGTAATGCAGGCCGCTATGTGTCCCGTTCTGTGTCGTCATGGGCGCCGAGTACCCGCTCGACAGGACGGTAAAAATCGCTGTCCCATCTCGTTCCTTGCTCCGAACGTCGCTGTCGTTCCGCATGAGCTCGTGGCATGGACAGATCTCGCGGGTCATGGCGGTACCGTCGCCGCCCGGAGCCCCGCTTCGGGCATCGGTGACACCGTCCGTTTCCCGGTGGACCACCGGGGCACCCGCCCGTGGCGCTTTCGCCGGAGGAGGAGCATGACCGCACTGTCGGAACGAAGCGACGACGCGCGGCAGGACGCACCAGGAGAACCGTCTCTGGGACGTGCGCTGCTCCGCTGGTCGTCGACAACCGATCACAAAGTGATCGGCCAGCTCTACATGGTCACGGCCTTCTGCTTCTTCCTGTTCGCCGGCCTGCTGGCCCTGGGTATGCGGGCCGAACTTGCCCGCCCCGGGCTGCAGTTCATGAACGAGCACACCTACAACCAACTCTTCACGGTCCACGGCACGATCATGATGTTGCTGTTCGCGACCCCCATGTTCGCCGGGTTCGCGAACGCCGTGATGCCGCTGCAGATCGGTGCTCCCGACGTCGCCTTTCCGCGCCTCAACGCCCTGTCCTACTGGATGTACCTGTTCGGTGGCCTGATGGTCGTGTCCGGGTTTCTGGTTCCCGGCGGCGCCGCGGCCTTCGGCTGGTTCGCCTACGCACCGCTCAACAGCGCCTACCACTCTCCCGGCGCGGGAGGCGATCTGTGGGTGATGGGGCTGGTGGTGACAGGCGTCTCGACCACCCTCGGCGCGGTCAACTTCATCACCACCATCCTGTGTCTGCGCGCGCCCGGAATGACGATGTTCCGGATGCCGATCTTCACTTGGAACATTCTGTTCACCTCGATCCTGGTGCTCCCCGCCTTTCCCGTCCTCACGGCGGCGCTTCTCGCCCTGGAGGCGGACCGCAAGTTCGGGGGGCACATCTTCGACGCGGCGAACGGCGGCGCCCTGCTGTGGCAGCATCTGTTCTGGTTCTTCGGGCATCCGGAGGTCTACATCGTGGCACTGCCGTTCTTCGGCATCATCTCGGAGATCCTGCCGGTGTTCTCCCGCAAACCGCTCTTCGGATACATGCCGCTGATCGGCGCGACCATCGCCATCACCATGCTGTCGTCGGTCGTATGGGCGCACCACATGTTCGCCACCGGGGCAGTACTGCTGCCGTTCTTCTCCCTCATGTCGTTCCTGATCGCGGTCCCCACCGGCATCAAGTTCTTCGCGTGGATCGGCACGATGCACAAGGGGTCCCTCTCGTTCGAGACCCCGATGTTGTGGGCGATGGGATTCCTGACGTCATTCCTGCTCGGCGGCCTCAGCGGCGTCCTGATCGCGTCCCCGCCGCTCGACTTCCACCTCACGGACTCGTACTTCATCGTGGCGCATCTGCACTATGTCCTGTTCGGCACCGTCGTCTTCGCGATGTTCGGCGGCTTCTACTTCTGGTGGCCCAAGTTCACCGGGAAAATGCTGGACGAGCGTCTCGGGAAGCTGCACTTCTGGCTGCTGTTCCCCGCCTTCCACCTGACGTTCCTGGTGCAGCACTGGCTGGGCGAGGCGGGGATGCCTCGCCGGTACGCGGACTACCTGGCCGCCGACGGATTCACCACCCTCAACACCCTCTCCTCCACCGGGGCGTTCCTGCTCGGGGTCTCCACCCTGCCTTTCCTGTACAACGTCTGGCACACGGCAAAATACGGGCACCGCGTGGAAGGGGATGACCCCTGGGGCTTCGGGCGCGGGCTGGAATGGGCGACGTCCTGTCCGCCGCCCCGCCACAACTTCGTTGCACTCCCCCGCGTGCGGTCCGAGTCACCGGCCTTCGACCTGCATCATCCCGCGATCGTCCAGCAGGCCAAGGCGGAGGGACTGCGATGAAGGTGGAAGCCCTGCTCTTCGGTGGCGTCGCGGCGTTCTTCGCCGGTGCCGCCGCCCTGTACGGCTGGTGGTCCGCCGACCCGGCCGGAACAGCGGCCCTGGCGGTCGCCTTCCTGATGGCCACGCTGGTCTCGTTCTTCTGCGCGATGCAGTACCGGCGCAAGGGGCGGCGGCCCCAGGACCGCCTCGACGCCGAAGTGGCCGACGGCTCGGGCCCCTTGGAGTTCTTCCCGCCGCAGAGCTCCTGGCCGCTGATCACGGCCCTGGGCTTCGCCGTCGTGTGCACGGGCGTGGTCTACGGGCTGTGGCTGTTCCTCATCGGCGTCGGTGTTCTCGCCCGGGGTGTTCTCGGGATGGTGTTCCAGTACGCGGACCGGGGCGCAGACGGGGCGGAGTGACGGGGGTGGGTGTCCTGGGCGCGCCCGGCCGGAACTTCTCGACAGGCCGATGGCCGCTCTCGTAGCCACCGTTCACGGACTGCAGTACGTCGCCCGACTCATCGCCCTTCGCCAGGCGCTCCCGCTCCGTCTCCAGGAGGGCACGGCACAGGGCCCGGGTGAGGACGAACGCGAGGACGGGTCCCGCCACGAAGGCGATCCGGAGCGCCCAGGTCAGCGTATTCACGGAGATCCGGAACGTCTGCGCCACGACGTCATTGCCGCCGGCCAGAAGCAACACGGCGTAGAAGACGATCCCGGCCACGCCCAGTCCGGTGCGGACGGGCCGCTCGCGCGGCCGGTCGCACAGATGGTGTTCCTGGTGCCACTCCCCCGTCAGCCGTTGCTCGACGAAGGGGTACGTGTACAGGGCAAGGAAGAACAGGCCGGGCAGGACGACCGCCGGAAGCAGCACGTTCCACATGACGGTGTGTCCGGCGATGTTCGTCTCCCAGGGCGGCACAAGCCGGAGGGCGCCCTCCAGGAAACCCACGTACCAGTCGGGCTGCGAGCCCGTCGACACCTGGTCGGGCCGATAGGGCCCGTACGTCCACACCGGGTTGATCTGGGCGAGAGCCGCGAGCACGGCCAGCACTCCGAAGACCATGAGCGACAAGCCGCCCGAGGTGGCCGTGAACTGGGGATAGAGGGGTTTGCCGACGACGTTGCCGTTGGACCTGCCCGGTCCGCGCCACTGTGTGTGCTTCAGATAGAACACGAGGATCAGATGCACGGTGACGAGCCCGATCAGGAGGCCGGGCAGGAGCAGGATGTGCATGCCGTACAGCCTGGGGACGATGTCGTGGCCGGGGAACTGACCCCCGAACACGAACATGCTCACGTACGTGCCAACGACCGGGATGGACGCCATGATGCCCTGAGCGATCCGCAGCCCCGTCCCGGAGAGCAGGTCGTCGGGCAGCGAGTAGCCCGCGAAGCCCTCGGCGAGGGCGAGCAGGAACAGCGTGACGCCGATGACCCAGTTGGCTTCACGCGGTCGGCGGAAGGCCCCGGTGAAGAAGATCCGGAGCAGGTGCAGCCCGATCGCGCCGACGAAGACGAGCGCCGCCCAGTGGTGCAGCTGTCGCACCAAAAGCCCACCGCGGACATCGAAGCTGATCCGGAGGGTTGAGTCGAAGGCTGCCGACATGCGGACGCCTCTCAACGGGACGTAACTCCCGGCGTACACCACTTCGCGCATGTCGGGCGTGAAGAACAAGGTCAGCCACACGCCTGTGATAACCAGGACGATCAGGCTGTACAGCGCCAATTCCCCCAGGAGGAACGACCAGTGGTCGGGGAATGCCTTGCGGAGAAGCTTTCCGGCACCGTCGTGCAACGGCAGCCGCGCGTCGATGGCGTGCACGAGACGTTCTCCGGGAGAACGCCCCGGACGGTGGTCTACGGGTTCCCTGCCAGACTTCCGGCCCACGGACGCCTCCTTCTGTCCCGTCTGCGCCACCCTGCTCTGCCCATGCCTTGCCTCCAGGTCTCGACGCGAGTACCCGGATCACGCGAAACACTCGCCCGGCCCGGGCACCGCACTCGTTCGGGCGCACGGCCGCCCAGCCCGATGATTCAGGAAGGCGGGCGCCGCGAACGGCAGTACCCACCGACGCGGGTCTCACAGCTCGCTCCGCGTCGGCCTGCGGCCGCCGAAGGCGTCCCGCGGCGACACCGCCGCTCAAATCCCGGACATGGAAGCCCGTCGCGCCCTGGGTGTCCAACCACTGTCCGCGTTCGCCGCCCTGCACGACCTCACGGGTAAACGGGGGGTTCACTCGGATTCGGCGGTTCGCCGTACTGGCGCACGAGGGTGGCACTCACGGCGCGAAGTGTGCTGCCGTGGCGGCGAGCGGTGCCCTTGAGGAAGGCGAGCGCCTCGTCGTAGGCGCAGTCGTGGCGCGCCATGGTGATGCCGGTCGCCCGGTCGATGAGGGCGCGGGTGGCCAGAACGGTCTGCAGCTCGTCGTTGAACGCCGGGGCGTCGGCCAGCCGCTGGGCCAGGGCGATGGCTCCCGTGGCCTGGGCGGCGATGGCCCGCAGGACGGTGCGGTCGGCGTCGGCGAACGCGTCCGGTGCGAAGGCGTAGAGGTTGATGGCGCCGGGCGTGCGGGTCCGGGCCGCGATCGGCAGGGAGAGAGAGGAGCGGGCTCCGTTGGCCGCGGCGTATGCGGGAAATTCGCCCCAGCGCCGGTCGGTAGGTGTGTCCTGGACGGAGATCTCCTGAGCGGTGCGCAGGGCCTGCAGACAGGGGCCGTCGTTCTGACCGTACTGTTCCTCGTCCAGTTGCCTGGCGCTCCTGCCGGAGCTTGTCACCGTCAGCAGGTGACCCTCCCGTTCCAGGGTGATCCCGCACCCGTTGCATCCCGGTGAGATGTCCAGCACGGTCTCGGCCAGTGTGGTGAGGAAGGCTTCCAGCGTCCTGGTGGTCAGAAGGAGCGCGGTGAGGTCCGGTACGGCGGGGTCGGGTGAGCCGGTCAGGGTTATCCCCTCGCGGAGCGTTCTCCGCTGGTCGGCATGACGGCATGCCGCTGGCGCCGGACTCCGGTCCCGGAAAGCTCCAGCGCCGTTCGGTCGTTCCGCCGAGGGCCCGGGCAGGAGAAGCAACCGGTGTTTCTTCCAACTGTTCCACCGCACGGACGGTCCCGGGCGGACAAAGCCGGTCGGACAGGGCCAGTCGGTGCGCGGCGAACGGCCGACTCAGCCCGTCGTGTCAGGAGGCCGGGCAACCGGCGTCGTACCGAGGACCTCCTGCGGGGCCAGAGCGCGCCCCAGCAACTGCTGCGCGACGGCCACGGGCGGTGTCCCGTTGCGCCAGGCGTAGTCCTGCGGTGCCCGTGAGGCGTCGGTGACGGTCAGGTCGTCACTCGCCGCGAGCATTCCGGTCGCTGTTTCCAGCACCGCTTTGGAGGAGATCACCGACTGGATCCGGGTCGAGATGTCCGAGGGGCGCAGTGGTTCGGGCCGCCAGCGCAGCATGGCACCGACCGCGACACCGGCCAGCGACGCCGCCACGGTGAGGTCTTCCGCGAGGATTTCGCGGGTGTCGCTCACGAGGAGGTTCAGCGCCGACCGGCTGATCGCGCACGGTGAGGGGAAGGGCGTAGACGCCGTGGACGCCGACATCGCCGGCGAGTCCGGTGTACTGCGGCCAGCGCTCGGCGCGGGTGTCGAGCCGTGGAGCGCGGACCGGTTCCCCGCTCCGCAGGGAGTCCACGCCCGGCCCCTCGCCCGTCCGGGCCTGCAACCTGTCCAGCGCCTCCGCCCGCCGGTCGGACGAGGCGACGGTGCGCAGCCGTCCGCGTGCGTCGACGAGCACCAGTCCCACCGTGTCGGCATCGGTGAGTTCGATACGGTGGCTCACCGGCCCGGCCTGATCGCTCCGAACGGCAATGGCGGCATCACCATCCGCCCACGCCCCGCTCCGACGGCGGTGGTCGAGGTACTCCTGACTTCCGAGTTCACCGCGCACATGAGTTTTCCGGCCGACGACATCGGCTACTTCGTGAGCAGAGTACGAGACAGAGCCCGCCTCGACACCGGGCAGATCGGAACATCCCTGGACACGGAACTGACCAGGATTCTGCGGCCCGTCCAGGAGTGCCAAAACCCCTGCGGCGACGCTGCCGCGATCTTCCCGTTCCCGATGACTTCATGTTGTGCATCCGGGTACCCGAGGACTTCCAGCCGCGCGGGCCCGCATGCCTGGCGCGGGCGGCCACCACCGAAGGAGGAGCGGATGAGCACGGTCAAGGAAGCCGTGGACGTCGATGTCCCCGTCCACACGGCCTACAACCAGTGGACCCAGTTCGAGCAGTTCCCGCACTTCATGGAGGGCGTGGAGAACGTCACGCAGCTCGACGACCGGCACAACCACTGGACCACCAAGATCGGCGGCGTGCGACGCGAGTTCGACACCGAGATCGTCGACCAGTTGCCGGACGAGCGCATCACCTGGCGCTCCATCGACGGCGACACCCGGCAGCAGGGGTCAGTACGTTTCGAGCCCTTGGACACCACACGCACCCGGGTCGAACTCACGATGGAGGTCGAGCCCACCGGAGTCGCCGAAAAGGGCGCGGACGTGCTGGGCGTGATCGATCGGCGGGTCAAGGGGGATCTGCGGCGGTTCAAGGACTACATCGAGGAAATCGGCGGTGAGACCGGCGCCTGGCGCGGGCGGATCCGGCCCGAGGACCCGGGCACGTCTCTCTGACAGCACGAGGGCTACGGTGTGGACGCCTCGCGTGTTCACAGTGGGGCGCCCCGTACGGCCAGAACATAGGCGGCCGTGCGGGGCGTCTTTCGTCCTGGCCGTACGCTCCACTTCGCCGTCCGCGCGAGGCTCGGAGCCCGGTCTCCGTCTACATCAGCCGGGACCAGCTCGATGATCCGGACCTCGATGCCCGCTGACCACGGAGTCCGTCACGCGACAAGCCGCGCTGCCACCGCGGATCGACCATCCGGGCGTGCTCCACCGGCTCGTCGGGACTGTGTGCGATGCCCGGGCTGACGGCCGGACGCCGAGTGTCTTGCCCGCCGCCGGGGCGATCCGGCGGACGCGCAGCAGGGTGCTGAGGGAACAGCCGCAGAAACCAACTCCGGCCAGGTCGAGATCCACACCTTCGACCAATCGGCGAGCGCCTGGCGCAGGGCGAGCTGCATCGACCTGTGCCGTGTCGATGTCATCCTGAACCTGGAGCCTGGTCGCCGAAGGGGGGTCGACGGCGTAAGCCACACGAGGACCTTCGGACCTCGTCCGCGAGGGCATGTCGTTTCAACGCCTGAAGGCCTGGGAGGCCTCCCCGACGACGGCGAGCCGACGTCGTCCGGCGCCGCTCGTCCTCCGGGACCGGAAGTACGGGCCTCTTGCCTGCGCTTCTTCCGGGGCATGATCCAGAGTTGTATCGCGGAGCAGTTCGGCGTCTCCCAGATGGACGTCTCCGACCGATCAGCAACTCCTGCGCCACACTTCGCCAGCGGGTGCCGACCGACGCCCTCTGGTGAGTAGTGGGCGGGGAAGGCATGGTCGGCCTCCCCGTGGGGCCGTTCCCGCGGCGGTCGGTGGCGGGCTCACCGCCGCACCCTCCTGGGAGCGGGTCACGGTTGGGGCGGAGTCCCGGGAATCTGGGTCGGCCCGTACTTGTCGAGGGTGTCCTCCAGGATCGCGCGGATGTCGGGCGGCAGATCGCCGTTGCGTCCCCAGATGAGGATCAGTTACGAATGACCAGCGCCGGCAGAGTCCCGAGGCGAGCGCAGGCAGAGCGAGGAATGCCGGGAGTGTCCGGCGCATCACTGCGGCGCATTTCGTCCTCCAGCTCAGGCGGCGAGTGCGTAGTTCCCGTTCCAGGCGCTCGTTCTGGCTGAGGTGGCTCTCTACCCGAGCCAGGATCTGCTGTTACTGGGGTGAGAGCCGGGATTCGTCCATGGTCGCTGCCTTCGCGAAATCGTTCTCCGACGTGTGTGCTGCGTGTTCCCGAATCGACGCATTCACGCCCGAGGGCCGCCGCCCGGGGCGTGCCGCTGGGCGAGCCGGTGGGTGTTGGGCCCGTGACGACGCCCGGTGGGCGGCTCGCCAGACCCGGCGCGGGAGTTAGGGCAGAAAGGCCTGGCCCCGCAGTTCGTCGAGCGCGGCGACGGGTAGCGCCGGCCGGTGCGGCCGCCCTTGTGGCGGTTTCGTGTCTCCCTCAAGGGCAGCTTGCGGCCGCGACCGGGGGCATCATCGTCCATGCCGTGCGCAATCTCTTGCGGGCTGCCGGACCGCGTCACGCCAGCCGGAGGCTCCGGCACGTCGGCGGAGCAGCGTGACCGGTTGGCCTTCCCGCCCGTGGGGGCATGACGGGTACGCGGAGTGGCAGGAACTGTGCGAGCCGGCCTGTGGACCTTCGTTCGGCGAAACGCCGCGCAGGCGTGGCACTGCCTGGTTCACCAGGCGGTGGCACAGTCCGGTGAGGCGACCCTTTCGACGGGCGAGACTGCTGTTGAGCTCGGTTCTGATGTCGGTGGCTGCTTCAGGATCCGCGATGCGCAAAAGGGCTGACAGCAGCCTTCTGGTGTCGGCCAGGAGACCTCCAGTTGTCGGCGCGAGTGCACGGTGGCGGCCCGCGCAGACAGCGGTCGGTCGGCGGTGCGCCGCGGAGGCACGGGCCAGCGAGCGGCGGAAATCCTGGGCTGGTTCGACATCGCCGGGACCTCCCGCTCCGGCCGCCTGCGGGTGGGGGTACGGGTGCGGCTTCCCGTCGCATCGGCATGCGGCGCCGGCCGCCCGCAGCAGCGCGGTGAGGGCGTCTACTGCTTCGGAGGAAAGGTCGGGCCCTCGGACGAACTCGGCCAACGTCCGTATCGTCGTCGCGATGTGCTCGGTGACCTGGTCCCCTACGAAATCCCATGTGGTCGCCGGAGGAGTGGGCGCGGCCCGGCGCCGCAGCCTGAGGCCCGGGTTGACGCGATAGCTCTCATCCGACCAGCGGCGCGCCCCCGCAGATCAGTGACCAGAGACGCGAGCCCCGGCACGACGCGCTCGCCGGGGACACATGGTGTCGCGAACCGGGTACCCCGCCCGCTCCGGCCCGACCCGCGCGACGGGACGCGGAGAAACCGTTCGACGGTGCAGGCTGGGAGACATGGCAAAGACCGCTCTGATCGTCATCGACATGATCAACACCTACGACCACGATGACGCCGATCTGCTCCTTCCTTCGGTGAGGGCATGTCTGCCGGCTGTCACCAGGCTGCTGGACCACGCGCGCAGGGCTGACGTCCCGGTTATCTACGTCAACGACAACTTCGGACAGTGGCGTTCCCACCACGGCGAACTCCTGGAGACCGCGCTCCGCGGACCACACGCTGACCTGGTGCGGGCTGTCGCCCCCGACGACGCGTCGCTGTTCGTCGTCAAGGCACGGCACTCGGCCTTCTACGAGACCCCGCTGAGCTATCTGCTCGGCCAGGAAGATGTCGACCACGTCGTGCTGTGCGGACAGGTCACCGAGCAGTGCGTGCTGTACTCGGCGCTCGACGCGCACATTCGGCACCTGAAGGTCACGGTGCCGCGCGACGCGGTCGCCCACATCTACCAGGACCTGGCCAAAGCCGCCCTGAGGATGATGGAACGCAACATGGCCGCGCACATCACGACCGCGGACGACGTCGGCTTCTCCGACACCACCAGCCGATAGCGGACGTTCGGGCCCGGCATCGCCCGGGGCGACGTCATACGGCCCCGTAGTCGTGGGCCGGCCCGCCCTTCCACCTCACCCACACCGGATCGTCGAGGATGTCCTCACCCAAGGACAGGCCTGCCCGCCGGACGAACTCGACAACATCGCCGTCACAGTGGGCGAGACCGGCGACCTCGTTCCGCACGACAACGGGCCGGCCGCCCTCCGCGAGCGCCGGGTGCACCACTATCGGCACCTCTGCCATGTCTCCAGCGTGCTATGCCGGGAGCCCGCCGTCGAATCGCGACAGCGATCCCAGCGGGCCTACGGCGGGCGAGGCCCGGAAACGGGTCCCCCACGCCTCGATCCACGAGGCGACGGCAGGTCGCAGGTGTTCTTGCAGTGCCTCGACAACCATGCATCGCACCGTCCGGCCAACTCGGATCGCGCCCGGAACACGTCACCGGACGCTGTCCGCACCGCACCGCACGGCAGAGCGAGAACCCTCCCCGACCTCGGTGTCCGGCGGCGGATCGAGGCGGGTCAGTCCTCGCCCCTGACGATGTTCCAATCCGGGCTGGCCTGCTCCTGCCGAGCCGGTCGGTCGGCCCTCGCCGGAAGGCAGGTTCGCGCACCCTTCCCCCGCCGACGACACGCCTTCGCCCAGCCCGTCTCCCGCCGCCGTGTAGTGATCTTCGTCCAGACATCCGCACTCACTGCGGTTCATCTTCTTTCTGCGTCCGGCCGGATGAGGGCCGGGCCTTCACGTACTGCCGTGTTTCGGCTACGGACCGCCTCCCCCTCAGCGGCGGCGGGAAACCCGGACACACGCTGCTCTCAACGGCCTTTCAAGGCCCTCGCGGCGACTTCCAGGTCCGCCACCAGACCCGCGTAGGCGGCTTCCCTGTCATCGGAGCGCAGCACGGCCGAAGGATGAAGTGTCGCCACCACCCAGCGCTCCGCCTCTTCGTCGCGCCTGTCCTCATCCGGCAGCGGGATGAGTGTTCCGCGGTCCCTGGTCACGCGGAACGAACGTCCGAGTAGCGCTTTCCCGGCCGTCGCGCCGAGGGCCACCACCACGTCCGGCCGGATCAGGTCCAGCTCGGCCTGGAGCCAGGGCCGGCAGGCGCTCAGCTCTCGCAGGTCGGGTGCCTTGTGGATACGGCGCTTGCCACCTTCGGCGAGGGTGAACTTGAAGTGCTTCACCGCGTTGGTGACATACGTGGTGTCCCGGTCGATACCAGCCTCTGCCAGGGCCTTGTCCAGCAGTCGGCCGGCCGGACCGACGAAGGGCTCGCCCCGCCTGTCCTCCTGGTCTCCGGGCTGCTCCCCGACGAGCACGATCCGCGCCGAGGACGTGCCCTGGCCGAAGACCGTCCGGGTGGCCTTCTCGAAGAGGGGGCAGCCTCGGCAGTCTGCCGCCGCCTGCCTGTACGTGGGGAGCCCGCCCCGCTCCGGCAGGTACGGAGTCGCGTCGTACGCGGCCGGCCCGGAGTCGTGGTCCTTGTGCGCGTTCCCGGATCGGCTCATCGGCTCACCTGGTCACTTTCTGCCGGACCCACCACTTCCGAAGGAACCGCTGGAGCCGGGCTCCCACTTGGGGGCGTCCTGGCCACCGGCCCGTTTGCTCCCCGAGGCGTGAAGATTGCTCGGCCTGAGCCGCTCACTCTCGTCAGCGGCATGGGGAACCTCGTCCGGCTCCCGCACTTCCCGCACTTCCCGTACGGGTCCGGACTCCGGCAGCGTGGGGTGTTCGTCCGGCCGGGGCGGTCGCGGTTGCTGCCGTCGCACCCTCACACCGAGCCGAACCGTCCACATCAGCAGGCCCACCACGACGAGACCGCCGACAAAGGCCCCGATCGTCCCCATCGCCGCCTGCGACGCCGCCAGGTACAGGTGTTGCAAACTGTTCTGTGTCGTCATGGACGTCGGGTACCCGATCGACAAAGCAATAAGTACCGTCCCCCCTCTCGTCCGTTGCTCCGACCGCCCCTGCCGTTCCGCGTGACCTGTGCCACTGGCGGGTCCCGCTGGTCACGGCGGTATCGTCACCGCCAAGGCCCCGCTCCGCCATCGGTGACGCCCGCCGTTTCCCATTCACGCTTCTGGTTCGTGGACGTCGAGGGACCGCTGGTGGACTCGCGTGACGGGCTCAGCAAGGAGCGGCGCGTCTACGCCCGCAAGACACTGGTGGGTCGTGGGACATCGCCGAGGTGGTCCGCCGGGTGGGGCCGACCGTACTGTTCGGCCTGTCCACCGCGAAGGGCGCCTTTACCGAGGAGATCGTCCGGCATATGGCGCCCATCGGTGAGTGGCGGAGATCTTCCCGCTCTCCAATCCGACCTCCCGCTCCGAGGAAGACCCCGCCGACCCCGCCCGCTGGATGGACGGCAGGGCCATGACCGCCACCCACTCGCCGTTCTCACCGCTGAAGATCGACGGCCGTGAGGCGCCGGTGGCGCAGGCGAACAACGTCTGCGTCTTTTCGGCCATCGGCCTCGGGGTGGCCGCTGCCGTTGCGACCAGGGCCACCGACCGGATGATGGTCGCCGCCGCGCGCCGTGGGCCGGTGCGCCGCGCGATCCGCGACGGGCGACGCCGGCTCCGCGCCACTGCTGCCACCGCTGCGGGGCATGCACGAGGCCGCCCGGGAGATCGCCGTGGCCACGGCGGTGGCGGCCGTCGAGGACGGCGTCGCACCGAAGGCGACCGAGGGCAAACTCCGGACTGCGGTCACCTGCGACCCAGTGGGCCCCGCGGTACGAACCCTGACCCGGCGCGCCGGGTCAGCTCTCGGACTGAGGCGACACGACGAGGCCCGCGACAAGGCTCGCGTGGGCGTCGGCCGGCTCCGCGCCGGAGACCCGGCATGACCTACCGCCCGGCGCCACACGACCTTTTGGAAGGGAGAACCGAAATGGTCGCCGCGCGGGAGCGATGACCGTGCCCTGCCGGAATCCTCCATGGGTCCCCCTGCGATGCGGCACAAACCCGGCGCCGGGCCGACCCGACCGGCGGCCCACGACGCGCTGTCCGCCCGCGCCCGGACATCGACCGACAGCACCAACCATGTCTGCCCTGCCAGTTGCCGGGGACTCGATAGGGGTTGCCGCCGTCGGGCGGTCCGATGACGACAGGAAACGAGGCGGGAGGCCGCACATTGTCACGTGAACCGGCTCGCGTACTGATGACGGACACCGCTGTGACGGCAGGTGCCGTGCGCCGCGCGGTGACGGCGCCGGGCCCAGAGCGCGACACCGCCGTACAGGCCCTCAAGGCGGCTGGCGCCGCGTTCTGTGCCTGGGCACTGGCGGGCTGGTGGTGGCATGCGCCGCTGGCTCTGCTCGCGCCGTGGACAGCCCTGGTCCTGGTCCACAGCACCGTCTACCGCTCGGTGCGCTCGGCGATCCAGCAGTTCGCCGGCGTCGCGCTCGGCACATTCACCGCCGCCGCGGCGGCGGCGCTCACCCACAACCCGACGGCCGCGATGGCGGTCACTCTGCCGCTCACCGTGCTGATGGGCACCTATCCCCGGCTTGAGGACCAGGGCTGGTACGTGCCGACGGCCGCGGTGTTCGTGCTCGCGTACGGTACGCCCGCACCCGTCGACATCGTCCACCGTCTGCTGGAGACCGTACTGGGGGCGGTGATCGGCCTCACGGTCAACGCCCTGATCCTGCCGCCCGACCACACCCGCGGACTGGTTCGGCTGCGGACGTGGATCCCGGACCAGTTCGCACAGCTGCTCCGCGACGTGGCCGACGGGGTCGAGAAGGGTTACGGCGTCAAGGAGGCCGAGGACTGGTACGGACGCGCGCTGCGGCTCCTGCCGGTCGTGGCCGATCTGCACGAGGCTCAGCACCGCTCAGAGGAGAGCCGGCTCCTCAACCCAGGCCGGCGGCTTCGCCGTTCCCCGCCCACCCCTCCGCCCGGTGACGACGTCTACCACTGGGACAGGGTCGCCGACCATGTGGTCGCCATGCTGCGTTCCCTCGCCGACACGGCCTACGAGAACTCACGGTTCGCCGCTCCCCCGTACTCCGCCCGACGTGACCTGGCAACGCTCCTCCAATCCGCTGCCCGTGCCTGTGAGGCTGACGAGCGCCACCTCATCGCGGGGGACGAACGAGCACCACAGGCCGAATCCGCACTCGAAGAAGCCGAGTCCGCGTCCGGCAGGCTCGCCGCCGGAGTCTCGGCGGCCAGCGAAGGGGGCACCGCGTCGCTGGGCGAGCTGGCGATCATCGCGACACGGCTGCTCGGAGAACTGGCCTCGGTCACCGCCGGCCACAAGGCGTGACCGGTGCCCGGCCGCGCCGGACGGCTCGCCCGTGGAACCCCCGCTTCGACCGAGCCACAACGGGAAGCCCGTACGGCACATTCAGCAACGGTGAAATGAGCGTCATGCGCCCCACAGACGAGCATCGCCACGAACGGGGCCCTGAGCGCGACCCAAAGACGGCCGCGGAGCAGTTCGTTGACGAGTTCGGGGAGGCCTAGACCGACCCGGAGCACCGACGCCGACCAGAGCGACGGCGCGGCGGGGCCGGAGACGCCACCACGCCCAACCAGCAGGCGCAGGAGCAGGCCGCCGACGAGGACTGAGCCGAGTGCGCGGCGGGAGGGCGAGATCTGCCACGGCCGGGAGACCCGCGCACGAAGACCGCGTCTACTCCCGCCGGGTCTGCCCGTTCGTCGACTCCGCAGTCCGCGGCAGGGCGTTCCTCAACACCGCCACACGACGTTCGACCACCCGGATTTCCGGCCGTCGCCACGCCCGACGGCCTCGCCCGGACGACGCAGAGGACCGTGCAGCCGGTTCCGCTTGCGAACAGGGAGGGGTGGTTGTCCCATGAGCGGGTAGACGCATTCCACTTATTGGACCGGGCGCTCCCCGGCCCGATCCAGCCCCGGCCGCGTGGGAGGAACGATGTCAGGACGGTGGTGCGGGGTGGGCATCGCGGTGGCAACGGCCCTCGCCACGGTCAGCGGGTGCGGCACGCTGGCCGAGCGGCGGGATGCCGCCGCCTCGGAGGTCACCCGGTTCGAGCGGGCGCTGGACGCGCAACAGCCTGAACGACTGTGCGCCGCGCTCGCGCCCTCCACCAGGGAGGAACTGGAACAGTCGGCGAAGCAACGGTGCGAGCAGGCGATCGGCGAGCAGGACCTGCCCTCGGCGGGTGCCGTGCGCGGCGTGGATGTGTACGGCGACCAGGCACGGGTCGTGTTTGAGCACGACACGGTGTTCCTGGCGCGTTTCTCCGCCGGGTGGAAGGTGACGGCCGCCGGGTGCCTGCCACGTTCGCAGCGGCCGTACCAGTGCGAGATCAAGGGCGGGTGACAGGCCATGAGGACGCTTTTCCTCGGAACGCTGCTGGTGATCGCCGTCGGCCTGGTCTACTTCACGACGTTGGGACTGATGTACCGATGAGCCCCGCATCGGGCCCGGGCAAGGCCACCCCACGGGGCCGACACCGTGTCCTGCGCTTGCTGCGCCACAACAGCCTCGGTCTGTTCTTCCTGATCGCCTTCCTGCTCGCCCTGGCAGGCCAGGCCGTGGCGGGCCACGCGGACTTCAACAACCAGCTCGTCACCGACGGCATGGCACCCGTCAGCCTCGGCGTCTACCTGACGACCTCGGATTTCGCCGTCGACGTCACGGAGAACTGGCAGTCGGAGTACCTGCAGTTCTTCCTCTACATCTTCGGCACTGTCTGGCTGCTGCAACGTGGCTCCCCGGAATCCAAGGAACTCGACAAGGCCGGCACCGAGTCGGACAAGGACCAGATGGTCGGCGAGTATGCCAAGGAGGGTTCCCCGCGCTGGGCCGCGGCGACGGACTGGCGCGGACTCGTCTACTCGCGCTCCCTGGGGTTCGTCATGGGAGGCATCTTCCTGCTGTCCTGGCTGGCCCAGTCGATCACCGGCGTCGCCGCCTACAACGAACAGCAGCTGCGGCAGCTCCAAGCCCCCATCAGCTGGGGCGCGTACCTGTCCTCCGCGGACTTCTGGAGCCGCACCCTGCAGAATTGGCAGTCCGAGCTGCTGGCTGTCGCCTCCATGGCCGTTCTCGCCATCTACCTGAGGCAACGCGGCTCACCGGAATCCAAGCCCGTCGGTGCGAGCCACGGCGCCACCGGCATCGAGGGGGGATGAGGTGTGACTCCAGCCGACAGCCGGTCAATCGCCCCTGGACGCTGAGCAGCGCCGGCTTCGGCGGCGGCCGGGCGAGGGACCAGTAGAGCGTGCGGAGAAGAGGGAGAGCCTGATGCGGTGGCCGACGGGAACGCCTGGCCACTCCGTTCAGCGGGATGGTGGCGTGGTAGCACCAGCCGGGTTAGTGGCTCCGGGGACTCCGCTCTGTCGCGGCGGGTGGGGTTCCGCAGGCCGTACCGGACACGGGTCGCGGCGCCGTCGGGGCTCACGTCGGGCAGGCACGCGGCCACCATGACGACCGGTTGGTTCACCGACAGATCGAAGTCCGCGCTCGGTGAGCCGACGATCTTTAGCCGTTCGGTGAGTGGCTCGCTGCCGAAGACGAGTGAACCCGCTTCCTCTCGCGCTGGTCCGCCTGCTTTCGAGTGCCCCGCTGACGGCGGCGCCCGGTTGCGTCTCCGCCAAGGTCGCCGGGCGAAGCGATCGCAGCGGTGAAGGCTTCGCCGAGCCGGAGACCGACTTCGCGGCCCGCGTACTCGCCTTCGACCGGATCAGCCTCCGCTTTCACCACGGGCTGGACCACGTGAAGGAGGTAGCCGGCCGACAGCACGAGAGCCCCGGCTCGCCGGGCCCCGGAGCTGGGTCGTGTCTCAGTACCCAGCGGTCTGCTCAGGTCGGCGCGCGTGTGTGCCTGCGGATGTACTCGCCTTCCAGAGCTGCCTCGCATCGCCCAATCGTCAACCGCCTCCGAGATCCAGCCAGTTGGCGTCCGCCGGGCGAAGCGTCGGAAGGCCCTCGGCGGCGCGCTCGAAGATGACCTGTGCCCGGCGCTGAGGCCAGGCGAGTAGTGGTCAAAACGGTGTGCGAGTCTGGCAGCGGCCCTGAGGCGCCAGACCGCTCACAGCAAGACCGGCGCCCGGCGCGGGAGCCGGCCCCTTTCGCAGCACGGCGCGTTCAACGGGTCACGACGTGCCGTTCGTCGGGTACGCAATGAGTCATGGTCAGGCCCTCCGCGTCGCGCGGCGGGTTCTTCCCGAGGTTAGCCAGTCGCTCGCGGTCCTCGTCCGTCAGGTCCTGGAAAGCCAGCGGCTCCAGTTCCGCCACGTCCCGAGGGCCGATTCCCAGACCTTCGCCGACCTTCAGGCCGAGGTCGTCCACAACCAGGAGGAAGTGCCAGACCATGCGCTCCTGTAACGGACGATCGCGCTGGGAGAGCAGGCCGACGAAATTGCGCATCAGGTCCTCGCGCTCCCACTCCTCCATGAGCAGGTAGCGCTGGCCCGTCTGCAGATAGTCGTTGGTACGCGGGATGCGCTTACGGGTGAGCCGTCCCCGGATCTCGGGGCCCTGTTCGTCGTGGGTCGGATAGGTGACCTCCCGGAGGCCGCCACGTAGGAAGGTTCGTAGTTGACGTCGGGGTTCTCGCCCTCGCCGTCGACGTGGTAGGTCATGAGGCCGTCGCGCTGGTTGGTGCGCACATCGGCGTTCTTGGTCTGGTTGACCGGCAGTTGGAGGTAGTCGGGGCCGACGCGGTGGCGCTGCGTGTCACTGTAGGAGAAGGTGCGGCCGACGAGCATCCTGTCGTCGGAGAAGTCCAGTCCGTCGACGAGGACACCCGTGCCGAAGGAGATCTGCTCGTTCTCGGCGAAAAACATCCGGGCGCCCTGGAAGCGGCCCTCGACAGGTACGAGCCCACCCCTCAGATTCCCGGAACCCCGCCCCCATTGTGATCCGCGGTTCGTTTGCGGCGACCCCAGCCCGGGGTCGGGCGGGGAGGCAACCCCACAGCCCACTCCCCTTGACCACCCAGCACCTGCCGGGCCCCTTGCCGCACGCTTCAAACAGCGGCGCGCGGTCGAGCCACCTCACCTGGCGGATTCGGAATCATGCTCGCGCGGCCGTACTGTCCGCGACCGCGGCGACCGTCCGTCACGCTGATCGTCGTGCCGCGTGAGGGCCGACAGCAGCACTTCGACCGTCATCCCCGCCTCGGCCGGATGCCGCAAGATGGTTCCCGGCTGGATCCGATACGCATTGGTCCGCCCCTCCCGCGTGCGGGTCAGATAGCCGTCCTCCTCCAGATCCGAAATGATCTTCTGTACGGCCCTCTGGGTGAGCCTGCACCGCGCGGCGATGTCACGGATGCGGATACGGCGATCCTCGGCGATCGCGGCCAGCACCCGGGCATGGCTGGTGAGAAACGTCCATCCCGCATGTGTCTCGGATACTCCACCCATGCACCCCAGCTTAGGGCGAAACATTCGCGCATTCAAAGGCGCGAACTATATTTCAGGTATCTCTTGACGTACCTCGTGCGCCGGATGAAACTTGTACCGGGAAAGGACAGACGAACGCTCCGGGAGCGACTGTCATGTCAGAACACGACCTCTCCGCGCCGCCCGGGAGCGGCAGCCCGGCTGTCTGTGCAACACCGCGCGTTCCAGCGGCGGTTGCCCTGTCGGCCCTCCTGGAGATCGTGACGCATCCGGCCGGGACCCGGACGGTCGTGACTGTCTCCGGCGAGATCGACATCGATACGGAACAGACGTTGCAGCACGCTCTGCGCCTGGCACTGGCCCGGTCGCCCGAAGGCGTGGACCTCGACCTGGCCGGAGTCGGCTTCTGCGACTGTTCCGGCCTCAATGTCCTGCTGCGCGTTCGCCGGCTCGCCCTGGCGGACGGCAAGACGCTCGGCGTGCGGGCTCTCAGTCCGTGGGTCGAGAGGCTGTTCACCCTTACCGACACGTCGTCGCTGTTCACTCACGCCCGTGCGCCCGTCAACGGGGTGGTCAACGCCTGGCACGAACATTCCGCTGCGACACACAACCCCGTGGAGGAGAACGAGGTGCCCGACGAGGCCGAGGAACTGCGCGTCGAGGTCGTGCAGCTCAAGCGCGCCATGCTGACCCGGCCGGTCATCGACCTGGCGCGCGGAGTCCTGATGGCCTCCTTCGGCCTCAGCCCCGACGACGCCTGGAGTGTCCTGGTCGATGTCTCCCAGCACACCAACACCAAACTCCACCAGCTCGCCGAAGAACTCGTCGACTCGGTCAACGGAGCGCCGCTGCCCGACCACCTGCAGGAGCGGATCACCAAGGCGGTCGCCGAGCTCTCACGCCCCGCGTAGAACGGACGCTTCCCGGTGCGCTGCGCGACCACCCGGAGCACGGCACGATCCACTGCGCAAGGAGCGCCATGACAGACTTCGAATACTTCCTGTCCTGTGAGAACACCGTCCCGCCGAGTCGGCGGAACGGGCCAGGACGGCGGAACAGGCCGGGATACCTCACTGTCGTTCTCGGACCACTACCACCCACCCCTGGAACGACAACCAGAGGCAGAGTCCTTCGTCCGGTCCGTGATCGACGCCCTCTCGCAAGCCGTCCCACTGCCCGTGCAGACCGCCGCGACCTGCCCCCTCACCCCTATACGCCTGGCCGCCGTCGCCCAGACGGCGGCCACCGACGCCGTACAACTGGATGACCGCTTCCGGCTCGGCATCAGCAGCGGCAAGGCGCTCAACGAACACATCCTCGGTGACGCCTGGCCCGAGGCCGACGTCCGCCTGGAGAAGCTGGAGGAAGCGGTGCAAGTGACGCGCGAGCTGCCCACCGGGGAACAGACCGGTCACCGGGGCAAGCACTACACCGTGGAGAACGCCCGACTGTATACAGTCCCGACGAACCCACCCCATCGACGTCTCCGCCTTCGGCCCGCACGCCGCCGAGGCCGCCGGCCGCATCGGAGACGGCTTCATCACCATGGCGCCGGACACCACCGCCATCGAACGGTTCCGACGCAGCGGCGGCTGAACCAAACCCGTTTCCACGGGACTCAAGGCCTGCCGGGCAGCCCCCAAGGACGAAGTCGTCCATACGACGCACCACCTCCGGGCCGACCAACAACTCCCCGGCGAACCCGACCCGCCCAACTCCTGCCCACCCCAGAGGCCCGGAACCCGCTGAGCCAGGTGCGGACACGATGACCGCGGCCCCGCCGTGCTGCTCGTCGCGTCCCTCACCGTCGGCGCGGTGCCCGGCTTCGCAACCGCCGTCGGACACGTAGTGTCCGGCCGGGCCGCCGCCTCACCGCACTGGACTCTCACCCGGGTGCTCCCTGGCCTCACCTCGACACTGCTGGCCCTCGGCCTCGCCGCGCTCGCCGTGACGCGCTCGAAGCTGCTGGGCGAGCGGCCATGGACGGCTCCGCTACGACGCCTGCAGTCCGGCCACATCGGCGACTACGTGGCCTGGATGCTGATGGGCACGACCCTGCTGACGGTGCTGGCCCTCCCGGGCATCCTCAACGGCTGAGCCGACGGGAGAAGCGGTGCGGGACCGACGCAGCGTCGAGCCGGGCCGGGACGCCCTTTCGCCACCGAGTACCTGATGCCCCGGCGGGTACTCGTCACTGACATCTACCCAAGACGTAGACAGATCCTGGAGGTCTCCATGCTCCGCGCCATCGCAGACGTGCTCCGCAGCATCGGCAGTGCGATCGCCACCGTCGTTACGCTGCCGTTCCGGGCACTCGCCCGGCTGTTCGGCGGAGCGTCGCGTTCCGCGCACTGACGACCTCCATCAGCGGGCCGGAAGCCACTTGGCGACGACTCCTGCCGAACTCCTCGCCGAACCGCCCAGTTCCGAGCACTGCGCGAGGACCGCAGTGCGAGATCGCTGAGACGGCCGAACATTTCCGCAGCATCCGATCCCTTGAGCCGGGAGCCACGTACCGTGACCGATCTCGATCCGTTCACCGACCTGCTCGACTGTCCGATGTACGTCGTCACCGCCGAGGCCGCCGGTGAGAGGTCCGGCTGCCTGGTCGGGTTCGGTTCGCAGTGCTCGATCCGGCCCGCCCGGTTCGTGGTCTGGTTGTCCAGGGCCAATCACACGTACGGCGTGGCTGAGCACGCCGAGCGGCTCACGGTCCATCTCCTCCACCGGGACCAGGACCGACTGGCCCGGCTCTTCGGCGGCGAGACCGGCGACCGGACTGACAAGTTCACCGACGTCCCCTGGCACCCGGGACCAGGCGGGTCCGTGATCCTCGATGAGGCACCCGCCTGGTTCGTCGGTCGCGTGGAAAGCCGGATCGACGGCGGCGACCACGTCGGATTCCTCCTCGCTCCGGAGGCGGCGGAGAACCTCGGAGGCAACCCAGGCCCTCCACTGTCCCTGAACGACGCCCGCGGCATCACCCCGGGCCATCCGGTGAACTGACCAGGGCTCCCGACGCGCCGGATCCCGTCCCGCGACTCCCACGCGGAACACGGATCGCCGCGCAACAGCCTGAACGACCCCTGAGCGAGCCGGCTCCGTTTCCTCTGCGGCCTACGGCCCGGGAGCGACGAGCGTCGTCGTGCGTTCTGGGCCCGTACGCATGGTGTCCGTCACCGCCGCAGGGCGGCCCATCCTCGGATTTGAGCGAACAGGTGGGGTTGCGTGGTCGATGAGGGGGACTCGCATGCTCACGAGAAGCCCTCCGCCACCATCGGAAGGCAGCCACGGTGGGCTCAGCGGGCCATCAAGAGGTTCTCATGGACAACCCACGAGACGAGGAACCCTACTCACGGGACCGTCCGCCCCGCTCTACCCGCCGGGGGGCCAGCCGCGCTGGGGGCGAAACCCATGGCTCCGGTGAAGCACCGCAGCCCTTGGCTGGTCGCCGCGCTCGTCATCGGGGTCATCGCGCTGATCGTCATCGGTATCGCCTTGTTTCCCTGACGGGAAGACACGAGGCAGGCTCTCTCTGCGATTGCCTCGCGGACAAGGTCCTGCTCAGGCTCCGTCCAGGCGCGAACGCAGAAGCCGCTTGCCGATGTCGGCACCCTTGCGACTGTCCGCCTGGGCCTTGCGGAAGAGATCCGCGACCTCGGTGTCCTTCTCGCGCTCCGCATCCGCGATGTACGTCTCCAACCGCAGCGCGTTGCTCAAGCACGCTTCCACATACCAGATCAGGTTGTAGTCCTTGTCCGGCGTTCCCGTGGCGCCACCGGTCTCCGTACTGCTGGTCATACGAGTCTCCTTCAGGTTCCGGGGCCTTGCCCCTGCGGTCCGGGGCGGGTACCCGCCCCGCCCCGGCGCACACTCCGGCAGGCCGCGTGCGTGGACGAGGCCCGCCTGGATACGCGGAGTGCAGGAACCTGAGTCCAGGCGGAAGGTGATACGCACCATGGGGAGCCGGAAGCAGGACGACGCCATGGGTGACGAGGTCTACCAGCCCGAAGAACTCGACGGCCGTGAGGTCGAGGGCGCCCTCGACCCTAAGGACACGCACACCGACCGGTGCAGGGCCCTACGAGGAGGACCGGCGTCGGTTCGGTCATGGCGATCGCCGGCATCGCGCTGGCCGTGTGGTCGGCCTCCGGCTACGTGGCGGCGTTCCTCCGCGCGGCGAACGCCGTCTACGACATGCCCGAAGGCCGGCCCGTGTGGAAGATCCTTCCCATCCCCGTAGCCCTGACGGTCGTACTGGTGGTTCTGGCGGTGATCAGCGCGTTGATCGTGGACTTCACCGGGGGCCTGGCCCGGCAGGCCGGCACGGCCCTCGGGGTCGGCGACGCCGCGCTGACGGTGCGGTCGATAGCGAAATGGCCCGCGCTGGTCGTCCTGGTCACGGTGATGATCGCGATCCTGTACTGGTCCAGCCCCCACGCGAAGGTGAAGGGCTTCCGGTGGATCGCGCCCGGCAGCTTCACCTCTCTGGGGATCTGGCCGGCCGCCTCCGCCGGGTTCGCCTTCTACGTCGCCAACTTCGCTTCCTACAACAGGACTTACGGAGCCATGGCTGGCGTCACCGTCTTCCTCCTCTGGCTGTGGATCACCAACCTGGCTCTTCTGCTGGGCCTGGAGATCGACGCCGAGACCGTACGCCAGCGAGCCGTCGCGGGGGGCCTGCCGCCGACGGCCGAGCCGTACACCCAGCCCCGCTCCACGCACACGTGGGACGAAGCGGACGTACGCAGGCCGAGTGAGGGATGAAGCATCCACGGCAGGCAGCGGGAAGACCGCCAGGTCCGGACTTGCTGCCCCGCGCGGGCATAGTGGTCCCGCCGTGGACGAGAACACCGAGCGGCCGCGCCCGAACCCTCAGGCCGCTCCCTAGCTCTGAACTCGCCCGTCCGGGGTACTCGCACGGTCATCGGACAGTCGGGCGCGTGCCTGCGGCCCGGCCCGCAGGCGCCCACAAGGAGAGGAGATGACCCCTGTGTCGAACACACAGCCACACGTCGCGGACTCCCGCAGTACGGACCGCTCAGTCCAGGAACCGATGAGCGAGCTGGTGCAGCGAGCCTCACACCAGCTGACCGAGCTGGTGCGGGGCGAACTGCGGCTGGCGCAGGCCGAGATGAAGGAAAAGGGTCAACGCTACGGCAAAGGCGGAGGTCTGTTCGGCGGCGCGGGCGTCGTCGGCTTCCTGATGCTGCAGGCGCTGGTCGCCACCGCGATCGCCGCGCTGGCGGTGCCGCTGCCGGTGTGGGCGGCGGCGCTGATCGTCGCGGCGGTTCTGGGCGTGATCGCCGGGGTGCTGGCTCGGAGTGGGAAGAAGCAGGTCGGCCGTGCCGCGCCGCCTCTGCCCGAGGAGACGATCGACAGCGTGAAGGCCGACGTGACCGAGATCAAGGAGAGTGTCCGGCGATGACTCAGCCGTCCGACAACCAACCCAGCGCTACCGGCCCCGAAGAATTCCGGAAGCAGGTCGAACAGGTCCGGACCGAACTCGGTCAGACGGTCGAAGCGCTGGCGGCCAAGGCCGACGTCAAGGCGCGCGCCAAGGAAGAAGTCGCCGAGGCGAAGGAGCAGGCCGCCGCGAAGGCCGGCGACCTCAAGGAGCAGGCCGCCGTCAAAGCCAGGGAACTGAAGGCGAAGGGCGCCGATTTGGCCCACCAGGCGCAGGACAAACTGCCCGACCCGGTCAGGGACAAAGCCGCCCAGGCTTCCGGGCAGGCCCACGCCGCGGCGGCCCAGGCCGGCCGCGTATGGCAGGAGAAGGCGCCCGAGCCGGTACGGCGGAAGGCGGCCCAGGGAGCGGGGCTGGCGCGGGACAACCGCACCGCGCTGCTGGCGGCGGCCGGCGTCGCCGTCGCGGTGTGGCTGACCTACCGCCGGAAGGGGTGAGCCGGGTGAAGGCATCGAAGATCGCCTACAAGCCCGTCGGCCTGGCACTCGGCGCCGTCAGCGGCATGGTCGCCGGAGCCATGTTCAAGCAGGCGTGGAAGGTGCTCGGCCACGACGCGGATGCCCCGGACGCCACCGACGAGGAACGCTCCTGGGGCGAAGTACTGCTCGCCGCCGTACTGCAAGGCGCGATCTTCGCCGCGGTCAAGGCATCCGTCGACCGCGCAGGCGCCGCCACCACCCGTCGCCTGACCGGAACCTGGCCCGGCTGAGGCCCAAGGGAAGGGGAGGGAAGCGCCGGAGGCCACGGAGCCCAACTCTCCCACCCTCTGATCGGCTGCCCCGGGCCACGGCCACGGTCCTTCGCCAGGGCCGCGCCTTCCGCGGCCGGGCTCCGGGACCCCGCGTCCGCCATGCGGGCGCATCTGTGACGAGACGTGCGCCCGTGCGGTGTCCACGAAAGCAGGGCAGCGCTGCCAGGGCGGTGACAACGCGGTAGGAGAGGGGTCGGTCTTGTTCGAGGGCTTCGAGACCAGGTGGGTTCAGCTCGATGAAGCGTCGGTCTTCGTCCGCCACGGCGGCGAGGGGCCGCCGGTGGTACTGCTCCACGGCCATCCCCGGACGTCCTCGACCTGGCACCGCGTAGCACCCCTTCTTGTCCGGAGCGGCTTCACCGTCGTCTGCCCCGACCTGAGGGGGTACGGCCGTTCCCGCGGTCCGGTTGCCACGAAGGACCACGCGGGACACTCCAAGCGAGCGGTCGCCGGTGACGTGGTCGCGGTCATGCGCGCGCTGGGCCATGACCGGTTCAGGCTGGCCGGGCACGACCGAGGAGGCGCCGTCGCGTTGCGTCTCGCGCTCGATCACCCCGGCGCGGTCTCGCGGGTGGCACTGCTCGACTGTCTTCCCCTCACCGAACACCTGACGCGCATCACGGCCGAGTTCGCCACGCGATGGTGGCACTGGTTCTTCTTCGCCCAGCCGAACATTCCCGAGCGGGTCATCAACGCGGACCCGGACAGCTGGTACCGCGGCGACCCGCACAGCATGGGCCAGGAGAACCACGACGAGTGGCGGGAGGCGACACGGAACCCCGCCGTGGTGCGCGCCATGCTGGAGGACTACCGGGCCGGCCTGACCATCGACAGACGGCACGAGGAGGAGGACCGGGACGCCGGCCACCTCATTCGCTGCCCGGCGCTGATCCTGTGGTCCCTCCGGGACGACCTTGAGCATCTCTACGGCGACCCCCTCGAGATCTGGCGCCGGTGGGCGGACGACGTCCGCGGCCACGGCATCGACTCCGGTCACCACATGGCCGAACAGGCACCGGACGCCCTCGCCGCCTCCCTGGCGGACTTCTTCGCTGACGAGCCCGAGTGAGAACCGGAGTCCTCGCTCAGCCGCCGGCCCGGTGGGCCGGCGCGGAGAGGTGGTCCAGGACCAGAGCCTGGTCCTCGCCGACGGCGGGGACTCTCCCGCGTCCAGGTAGGAGGCGGCGCTCACGCCCAGGTCGCGCCGGGCCCTCAACGAGCAGGCCTTGTCGAGCGCTGCGTTGACGCGCCGGCGCTGTGGCGGACCCGGCCTCGATGTCGCCCTGTTCGACATCCAGGACGTCCCAGACCATCTGCACCGCCTGCTCGGGCCGTGCGGCGAGCACCTTCGCGGCGGGCAGCGACAGCCGGACCGCGTGCGGCTGACTGCTCACCGGCGCCTGCTCCTGATCTCCTCCAGGTCGACGAAGGCGGTGTCGTCCTTGCCGGAGGCGAGGACGGCGTCGACCGCCGGGGCGGAGGCGACGCGGGCCTGCCAGACCTGGACGACCTCATACAGGGCGGCTAGGGAGAAGGTCCGGCGCGACTCTTCCAGCGCCGCCGTCCACTCCTGCTCGAAGGCGGGCACCCACCGGTCCGCACGCGGTCGGCGCGCAGCTGCGCAAGCAGTTCGGCCGGAGCCCCCGGGGCGAGTGCGTACGGCGTGACGGGTGCGTAGTCGGGCTGCACGCTCATCGGCTGTTCCACCCGGCGGGTCGTACCACCACGGTACGCACGCGGGGTGTCCGTGGATGCGGGCATGGACGGATCCCATCGCCAGGCCGACGCGCGCACTCTTCTCAATCGGCGAGAACTCGTGTTGTTCTACCGGCGTGGCCAGCATCCTCACGAGCGTGGTTGCAGTTGTCGGCACCTTGCTGGGCGTAGCGCTGAGCTATGTCATTCAGCGGAAGATCAGTCAGCGTGGAGAGTCATTCGCCCGGGAACACTGGCTACTGCAAGAACGTGTTGCCGCCTACAGCGCCTTCGCCGCTGCGCTGGCCACCCACCAACGTGGAGCCCTCGATCGGTGGCACCGCCAGGACGAGTCGCCGGACAGCCAGGAGGCCGTCGCAGCGCGGCTGGAATATCACCGCCACCGTTACGTCGCACGCCAAGAGCTGTTTCGGGTGCGCCTTCTCGCGCGTGATCCGGACCTCGTACAGCTGGCTGAAGACGCGCTGGAACGCGTAAAGGCCATCCCCAGAGCAGCTGACGGCCAGGAACGCCACGCTCGGCGTGACGTCGCCCTCGAAGCTATTACGGACTTCATGGAAGCCGCAGGGACGCAGATCGCCCCCTAGGTGTATTGACCACGAGCGTTGTCAACTGTGGGCGGCGGAGATGTGATCAAGGTTGGCGGCACGTTATGGGCAAGGGGGAGTCGGCCGGAGTCGCGTGGTCGCCCACTGTCTCATCCCGTGGACGCGGCTTCATCGCACGATCTCTCCTCGGGAGGTTCAACCTGCACGAGGGCGCCTGACGCGTGATCAGGCATGTTGCGCGCCGCCGTCCGCCGCCAGGCGCGTGAGCCACTCACGCAGCAGGCGCTGCTCGGCGTCGCTCAGGACATCGGCACCGTCGGGGAGGGCGGCGCGCAGCGCGCGGGCCGCCGCGGGGGGACCGGACTCCGAGGCGGGGACCACCGGCTCGGCGCGAGTGACAGCCGCGACCATGGACTCGCGCAGGATGGTCAACAGCGCCGGATTGCGGCGGTCCGCAGGGGTGGAGTGCCAGGTGGTGACCGCGCCCTGGCCGGTTGCCTGGATGATCTGGGCGGCCAGCTCCTCGTCGACCCGCAACCATCCCCTGGCCGCCAGTCGACGCACCCGCCCATGGAGGATCTGCAAGCCCGCGCGGTGTGCTGCGTCCGGTCCCCGGCCGATGGCCCTGTTCATCACCGCGAACAGCTCGGGGCGGGAGACCCCGAACTCGACCACCATGTCCCAGCCGCGGCGCAGCTCCTCCACCGGGTCCTGTGGGGCGGGGTCGAGCTGTGCGCGTTTTCTCTCCAGGAACTGCGCGTAGCCGTGCTCGGCGACGGCCTCGAGAAGCCCCTCCTTGTCGCCGAAGAGGCGGTAGATCGCCGGCGGCTGCATTCCGGCCGCGGCCGCGACCGCGCGGGTGCTCACCGCGTCAGGGCCGCCGTTCTCCAGCAGCTCGACGGCGGCCTCGACGATGCGGCGCCGAGGGCTGTCGGTTGAGTCGCGCGTTGCCATGAACCGATGGTACCGAGGATCTGGTTCCATCGGAATTTCCAGTGTTACCGTAACTGTGATTCCATCGGAAACAGGAAACAGTCTACGGAGAACTCAATGATCATCGTTACCGGAGCCACCGGAAAGCTCGGCCGCCGCACCGTCGAGCGCCTCCTGGAGCGCGTCCCCGCCGACCGCGTCGGCATCAGCGTCCGCGACCCTCGCAAGGCCCAGGACCTCGCCGACCGCGGCGTCCGCGTCCGGCAGGGCAGCTTCGACGACCCCACCTCGCTCGTACACTCCTTCGAGGGTGCCGAGCAACTGCTCCTCGTCTCCCTCGACCGCACAGGCCAGGAGTGCGTCAGAGGCCACCGGGCCGCCATCGACGCCGCCGTGCAGGCCGGCGTCGGCCGCATCCTCTACACCAGCCAGATGGGCGCCGCCCACGACGCCCGCTTCCAGGCATGCCGGGACCACGCCCAGACCGAGGACCTGCTGCACGCCACCGGGCTGCCCTGGACCGCGCTGCGCAACGGTTTCTACGCCTCCAGCGCCCTGCAGTTCCTGGAGTCCGCTCGCCACACCGGCGACATCGCCCTCCCTGCCGACGGCCCCGTCGCCTGGACCGGCCACGATGACCTCGCCGAGGCCACTGCGGTGATCCTCGCCGAGAAGGCTCGCTTCGAGGGGCCCACCCCGCCGCTCACAGGCCCGGCGGCGCTCGACTTCGAGACCATCGCCGAGATCGCGTCCGAGACCACCGGACGGCCCTTCACCCGCACCGTCGTCCCCGACGACGTCTTCCGAGAGCAGGTACTGGCGCACGGCGCCCCGGCCCCGATCGCCGACCTGATGCTGAGCATCTTCGCCGCGGCGCGGAATGGCGAGTTCACCGCTGTCGACTCGACGCTGGCCGAGCTGATCGGGCGAAAGCCCGCCACCTTCCGTACCCAGCTGGGGCGTGCCTGGGCCGAATAGATCCAGAGGGCGTCTGAAAAGCCGGTCAGCGGGCCGGTCTTGCGAGGCGGCGCACGAGGAGCATGGCCATGGAGAGGTAGATGGCGTTCTCCGAGCAGACGCGCAGGTACTCGTAGTCCTTTGACAGGCGGCGGCACCGTCCCAGCCAGGCAAATGTCCGCTCCACCACCCAACGGCGCGGGCCCACCGCGAAGAGGGGCACTGCCGGTGGCGGTGTCCCTACCCTCGCCCAGGTCGAGCGGAATCCTCCGTCGCGGCGCTGCACGACCTCGACGGTGATGCCGATGGCTTCCCGGGCCCAGGCGTGGAAGTCGGCGCCGCGGTAGCCCTGGTCCGCCCACACGTGTCGTAGGCGCGGAAAGGCATCGGCAGCCCGGGCGAACAGCACCACGGCACCATCACGGTCGCCGACGCCGGCCGGGCTCACGCAGGTGACCAGGACGGTGCCGCGGGTGTCGACGAGCAGGTGGCGCTTGATGCCGCTGACCTTCTTACCGCCGTCGTAGCCATGCAGGCCACCGGCTCACCGGCCCGAACACTCTGACTGTCCACAATGGCGGCACTGGGAGTGGGATCACGGCCGAGCTGCACCCGCTCGCGTTCACGCAACGCCGTCAACATCCGCTCCCACACGCCTTCTTGCTGCCATCGCCGCCAGTAGTGGTAGACCGTCTGCCACGGCGGCAGGTCATGCGGCAACAGTCTCCAGGCACAGCCGGTCCGCAGCCAGTACGCCAGCGCGTTGAGGATCTCCCGCCGGGCGTGTTTCGCCGGTCGTCCACCAGCCTTGACCGCCGGAACCAACGGACGGAGGATCTCCCACTCCGCATCGGACAGATCCGTCGAGTAACGGGTCCGCAGCCCGCACACCCCAGCCCCCGAAAATGCGCCACCACCCCGCTACCAGGCAACGTGCCCGCTGATCGGCTTTTCAGACGCCCTCTAGAGATCTTCAATGGCTGGGGTTACGGCGGTTGGAGGTCGAGGCCTGTCTTGGCGAGGAGGTCGATGAGGCCGGGTCGGTACTGCATCCGCTTCAGCCGCGTCTTCACCAGCGGTGAGCTGGTCGAGGTTGTGTTCGGTGAGGTTGGCCAGGGACCGTTTCAGGTGCGGCCACACGCCCTCGACCGGATTGAACTCAGGTGCGCACGCCGGGAGTTGGTAGACAGTCAGCCATAATCGGGCGGCGATCAGCTTCCGCATGGTGCGGCTGACGTGCGTGTTCAAGTTGTCCCAGACCAGCACGATCGGGCCGCCGAGCTGCTGGTGTGCGGCGTCGAGCAGAGCAGCGTAGTCGGTCTCGGTGAAGCCCTTGCGCCGACCTTTGGTGGGCCCACGGCCGAGGTGGATGCGGTAGATCAGCCGGGGCCGGTGGCCGGGCTTGGTGCAGATCATTCCCGCCATGGAGACGCGTTTGGTGCCTGCGGCGGTGACCCGCACGACGGGCGTGTGGCCTCGGCGGCCCAGGTTCGACCCTTGGGCGGCCTCAGCCCCTGGCCCGCTTCGTCTTCGAAGCAGAGCCAGGCGCCCAGGTCCGCCGCCGTTTTTTTATGACGGGCCACTCCTCGTCCTTCCAGGCGGTGATCTTCTCCTCATCGCGCTCGGTGGCCTTGCGGGAGGGGATGTGCACGCTCCAGCCGATGCGGTGCAGCAGCAGGTCCAGCCCGGCCAGGGGGTCCGCGACACCGAACCGGCGGCGCACGATCTCGGGGAACCGGGCCAGCGTCCAGCACGGGTCACTCCAGCCCGAAGCGGCGGGCCAGCATCCAACACGGTCTCCAGCACGCGGAGTTGTCCCGCATCGAGCTTGCAGCGGGCGCCGCCGGGTCCTTTGGAGGCCAGAGCCTGCCGCCCCCCTGAAGTCAACGCCCGCCGCCAGCGGTTCGCCGACATCCGGGTCACCCTGAACCGTCGGGCCACCTCCCGGTCAGTGGCCCCATCTTCGACCAGGGCAGCGGTTGCGAGCCGGACTTGCTCACGCCGAGCCCGTTCCTCGGCCGTCAATCCACCGTCATCGGGATACCTCGCTCTCTCGGCATAGCGCGGCCCACGAACGCCGTCAGGTGCCGTGCCCGGCCGCGTGGTGTAGGTCGTGAGCATCTCTGCGGGAGATCCGGTACAGCACACAGCGGCGAAGGGGCCCCTCGGGGACGCTCGGATCCTCGAAGTCGTCGGCCGGATCCCGGGTCAAGCCGATCCGGCGCATCACTGCCTGGGAACGCAGGTTGTGGACGGTCGTCGACGCCACCACTTCCGGCAGCCCGACGACCTCGAAGCCGAAAGCCAGGCAGGCCAGGGCGGCCTCAGTGGCGTAGCCGTGGCCCCACGCCGAACGCATCAACCGCCAACCGATATCCACCCCCGCGAACGGCATGTCCTCGCCCACCTCGTCCAAGCCGGCACGGCCGATGAACTCACCAGTCTCCCGTGCTTCGAGCGCCCACCACCCAAAACCTCGCTCGTCAAACTCTCCCTGCATGAGCGCCACCGCGGCATCGGTTTGCTCCCGCGTCAGCAGCTCCCCCAGGTGTTCTCGGACTTCAGGATCGGCGTTCATAGCCGCCCACGGTCCGAGGTCGGAGTCCCGCCACCGGCGGAGCAGAAGACGATCGGTGCGCAGCTCTGGCATGCCACTCAGCCAACCCGATCAAGATCAGGGTGTCGATCGAATATGTCGAAGCCTACGGTGCTCGTTAATGCCAGATCCGGGGTCGACGGCGCGCACGAAGTCGATGGCCTCGTCCGTCCTCACGAGCCAGGGCACCTTGGTGAAGCGGCCGGTGTGGTAGGTGCCGGCGACCGCGCCGGAGCGCGAGCGGCACGGCGAGCGGGGTTCGGCCCGGCAGCGCGGGCAGGGGTGGCGCTCGACGTCGTCCGCCTCGCTCGGGGAGGCTTCTTGAGGGGCCGTCATGGCACCGGATGCGGTCACAAACAATTCTCAGAAGCATCCCGAACCCGCCTTTGAGTGAGAACGAGTTCTGCGAACCGAACCGCCGGTTCGCGACCACCCGGACGCTGTCTTTGATCTTGCTCGGGCAAAGGGCCCCCCGTTTATGAGAATCGGGACGGGGGCGGGTTCGGCTCGACCGGCCGCCTCAGCCGTCAAGCCGACGCTTACTGGAAGAAGACCTTCTGCCTGGCCTTCCCCCGCGGGCGCTGACAGATAAGGGGTGGCCCGGCCATGAGACCGGGCCACCCCCGCTGGGCATGCAACTGTCAGGCGGCCTGCGCGGCGGGCGCTGGGGTGGGGGCCTTGTCGGCCTTGCGGGTCTCGCGGAGGATCAGCAGGCCGGTGATCGCGATCAGCGCCGAGGTCAGGCCGTGTATGCCGAACGCGGCGGCGAGGGAGCCGTGGTGGGCCAAGACGTTGATCATGTCGCCGAACGGTGCGACGGCCTCCATCAGCAGCACCCAGCCCAGAGCGCGGCGGTGGCCCGTCACCAGCAGGATGGCGATGACCAGGCCCATCGCGAATTCGCGGATGCCCTTCATGACAAGGAAGCCGCCGCCGTCGCCGGCGGGCCAGTCCGGCAGGCCGACACCCGGAGTAGACGTCTCGGGGGTCAGGATGAAGGACAGCCCGAGATAGAGGACGAACAGGGTGATGGCGGTGGCCAGCACGGTGTTGATGTTCTTCAGCGACATGGTTCTTCTCCTTGGACGTTCAGGCTCGGTGGGGCGGGGTTCAGCCGCGGACGCGGCGGATGTGGCGAGCGTGGCTGGGGCGGCCGGTGACGTGCCAGATGACGCGGACCGGTGCGGGCGGGGCGGACAAAACCGCTTCCTCGGGGGCGTCCATAGACCCGCACACCAGAAGCGCTTCGCGGTGCTGCCCTGCAGACGGGGAGAACGGACATTGACGTGGCTGACCGGCATCGCCGCATCGCCGCGGCTGCGAACGCAATCCCGCCATCACCAACGAGGGCGTGATCCGCTGAGCCGCCACCGGCCTCACGACCCGGCACCGCCCGGGGTGAGGATTTCCATGAGATGTCCGTCGGGGTCACGGAAGTAGGTACCCCTGCGGCCTTCGGTGCGCTCGCTGCGGTAGATCTGCCCATCCTCATGGCATGCGGGATCGGCGTAGTGGGTGATTCCACCGTCCTGGATACGGTCGAGGGCGGCGTCGAACTCTTCCTCGCTGACCATGAACGCGTAGTGGTGTGGCTCGAAGTCGTCCAGCTGGTCGTAGTCCAGGCTGACCTGGTTGGCCAGCGTGACCGGCGTGAAGTGCGCCGCCGGCGGATCGACACTCAGGCCGAGGATGCCAGCCAGGAACTGCGCCGAGGCTTCCGGGTCAAGGGCGGGGATGACGGTGTGATTCAGTTCCACGGCCATAGGAACTCCTTGTCGGGGCCATGCCATATTTGGCGGGTTGGTCGGCGGTCTTGGCAACCCGGCAGGGTGCGGATGCGTGACTGCCCGAGGGAGGGCGGGGCTTCTCCGGCCACCCTCCCCCGACTACGGCTGCCGTCTCACGCGTCGATCTGCTCGAAGATGTGCGGGTACGACACGATGTCGTCGGGGAACTCGGCCGCCATGCGCTGGAACTCCGGACTGCCGAACGCCGTGGCGAGCGCCTCGGTCGACTCCCAGACCGCGACGTTCATCAGAAGCTGACTGTCCGCCGTTCCCTTGTGCATCTCCAGGGAGACGAATCCCGGCTGAGCCTTCATGAACTCGGCCTGCCTCCGGAAGAGGGCCAGGAACGATTCGGTCCTCTCCTTCGGGACGAAGAAGGTGTTGGCCAGGACAATGGGCCCGGTCTTTTCCTTGAACTGCGCGAACATCGGCGTGTGCGGGTCGAGACTCTGCAGCTTGGCCATTTTCGGTACTTCCTCTCGCTATCGGTCAGTGGGTGTCGCGGGCACCGAAGCACTGGGCGTCTGATCCCACGGGCTCAGGCGAGGGCGGCGACGAGCAGGGCGAAGGCGGCGATGATGACGGCGACGCGGACGTAGTGGAAGCGGTCCCAGCGGTTCATCTGCTGCTTCCAGTCGGCGGGCCGGTTCTCGGGGGTCCACGTCTTGTTCCGGTTGTTGATCGGGACGAGCAGCAGGAGCGACATGATCACGCTGAGGATCAGAAGCGCGTCGGCGGTGACGACGAGGCCGGCGCCGTGGCGGTCCCCTCCGGCGACGGCCCAGAGCGCGACGAGGACGAGCGAGCCGATGTACCAGACCGGCATCAGGGCGCCGAGCATCCGGCCCCCGTGGGCGCGGCCGAGCTGGCCGCTGTCTTCGGGGAGGGCGTCGAGGATCCGGTTGATGACGAAGGCGACGGAGAACTCGACCCCCACCATCAGGCCGACGACCACGGTGGTGAAGACCTTGAATGCGTTGAGCATGCCGACTCCTCCAGGGATCTAGCGCCGCTAGCTGACGAGGCTACGCTAGTACTACTGCCGCTCGATTGTCTAGCGATGCTAGGATCGGGTTATGTCGGTACAGGAACGCAAGCAGCGTGAACGGGCGGACCGTGAGCGCCTCATCGTGGCGACGGCCCGCGAACTCGCCGAGCAGAAGGGCTGGGAAGCGGTCACCACTCGCCGGCTCGCGGAGCGCATCGAGTACAGCCAGCCCGTCCTCTACAGCCACTTCCGTGGCAAACAGGAGATCATCGGCGCCGTTGCCCTGGAGGGCGCCACCGAGATGGCCGCGGTGGTGCGGGCCGCGACCGCCGCCGCCGACGGCCCGCGCGCCCAGGTATACGCCCTCGCCCGCGCCTACCTCGACTTCGCCGAGCGGCATCCGGCGGTCTACGACGCCATGTTCCAGCTCGACGGCGGCCTGGCGTTCGCGGACGAGGACACCCCGGAACCTCTCAAGGACGCCTTCGCCGCCCTGCTGGAGAGCCTCGGCGAAGTCGCCGGGGACGGCGTCCACCCGGGGCTGTTCACCGAGGTGTTCTGGGCGTCCCTGCACGGTCTTGCGACCCTGACCCGGGCGGGACGGCTGCCGCCGGAGGACACCGAACAGAGGGTGGAACTCCTGGTGGACCGACTCGCCGTGCTCTGACACATCCATCCCGGCGGGCACGCAACCCGGGCCCTCGATCCCCGCCGCTGCCTGCACGCGGCATCGCTTCCGGTCATGCCCGCCCACATGGCGCAACCGCAGATAGCCGGCCCTGTACCCCAGACGGACACCCGCCCCGGAAGCTGCGACGCTCATTGCATGATCTGTCCGCGCTTGCCATGGCAGCACCGCGTTACGCCACCGTCCTCGCGCCCGACCGGCATCCAGATCAGACGACCGAGTTCAACCCTGCGCGAAGCTCTCCACCACGGCGGCTACGTGGCCTCCCTCCCCGCGACGCTTCGAACGCTGCCGCCGGAATGGGCATTTCCCGCTTCGAGTTCGGCGTTTCGCAGGCTCAGAGCCTGGATGGGGTTGGCGTACGCGGCGAAGGTTGCGCGCGCCTCCTGCTCGGCCGCGTGTTGCGAACGCAGCGTCCGGTCGGCCTTCTTGAGGCGGACGATGTCCGCCGTCAGAGTGTCCGTCTGCGGGCGGGGCAGGGACGTGCCGCCGGTGGCGTCAGGGCAGGGGCGTGCCACCAGTGGCGTTCATGATCTCCGCGGTGATGAAGCTCGCTCGCTGGGAGGCGAGGAAGACGTAGGCGGGGGCCATTTCGGCGGGCTGGGCAGGCCGACCCAGCGGCGCCTGCTTCCCGAACTCGGTGGTGTCAGGCATGGTCGCGGGAATCAGCGGTGTCCAGACCGGGCCGGGGGCCACCGCGTTCACGCGGATCCCGTCGGAGGCGAGCATCTGCGCCAAGCCCTGAGTGAACGTCACAATCGCGCCCTTGGTCATTGCGTAGTCGAGGAGGTGCGGGCTCGGCTTGTAGGCCTGCACCGACGTGGTGTTGATGACCGAGCCGCCCGCGGGGATGTGCGGCAGAGCCAGCTTGCACAGCCAGAACATGCCGTAGAGGTTCGTTCGCACCACCCGGTCGAACTGCTCGGTGGAGATGGCGCCGATGCCCTCGGACTGCGACATCTGGTACGCGGCGTTGTTGACCAGAATGTCGATGTGCCCAAACTCCGCCACCGCGCGTTCGACAAGCCGGCGGCACTCCTCCTCCTCACGGATGTCGCAGGGGACCGCGATCGCCTTACGGCCGGCCTCCTCAACGAGGCGAGCGGTCTCGCGGGCCTCCTCGGCTTCCTCGGGCAGGTAGGTGAACAAGACGTCCGCACCCTCGCGTGCGTAGGCGAGTGCGACGGCCCGCCCTATGCCCGAATCGCCGCCGGTCAGGACGGCCTTCCGGTCCGCCAGCTGCCCGCTGCCCTGATAGGAGTCCTCGCCGTGGTCCGGCGGCGGATCCATCGGGCCGGTCCACCCCGGATGCTGCTGGTCCTGCGACGGGAAGTCCGGCCGAGGATGACGCTCGACGGGGTTCTGGTGACCGGCGTCCGTCATGGGCATTGCCTTTCTCGTTCTTCGCTAGACCGCCGACCCCCTTCTCGGGCATGAACCAGCTCTTCGGGAGACCGTCGATCACGGGGGCTCGCGACCGATCCGTGGACGAGTGCATCTCGACGTGCCCTTCGAAGAAGACGTGCGGTGGTCAAGGCCACCGCGATGCAACGCCTACACCGGCCGACGGGCTTATTGATGTGTCATGGCTTCGGAGGTTCCCGAGTTCCCACAGGGACAGAATCCATGTCACGCCCGTCCCGCGGCTTCAGCGCCAGGTCAGGCAGCGAGGGCACGACCAGCGAATCACCGTGGTGCCCCGATGGCAGGGCCTGGGGACGACGCCACCGTCTCCCCGGCTCCGCAGTACGGCCTCCCGCCCGACGCGCTGGCCTCGCAGCGCCCGAACCGGGCAGAAGCCCACTCCAGAACCGAGCCGTGGATGATCGCGGCACCGAAGGCGTCATAGGTGCGCGACCGCACAGAGGGCGTTGCAAACAGCGGCGTCGCTCCCCCTGTCCTCGCGCGCCCGCCCCCGCTGTGGTCCGGACAAGGTGTGGATCACCGATTGGATCACCGGCTTCAGGGCACTCGGAGCACACCAGACCCTTGGTGCGGAAGGAGATCCGAGTTGCTCACGGGATGCCTGCGACGCCGAAGCCCTTGACGCGTAACGCATCACCACGGCCACTGCCTCGTCAGCCGCTCCTGATTGTCTCCGCCTGATCACCTGACGCCACGGGCCGAGTGGTGAGGGCTCCTGATGAGCGAAGGGTGGGACAGGAGTGAACCGAGTCGTCACACGAGGTGCTCACACACGGAGGTGCGCATGACCGCCGAAACGCTCCCGCTCCCTGCCCCGGCCCGTCTGATCACGCCGCCCGGCGTGTACCGGCCCCAGCACGACACCCGGCTCCTGGCGCGGGCACTGTACCGCGAGAGTCTGCCGCCCGGATCGGAGGTACTGGATCTGGGAACAGGGACCGGGGCCCTCGCCGTGGCGGCGGCGCGGCGGGGAGCGCGGGTGACGGCCGTGGACATCTCCTGGCGCGCGGTGCTGACCACACGTGTGAACGCGACGGTCTCCCGGCAGCGCGTCACCGTACGGCACGGCGATCTGACGGCCGCCGTCCCGGGCCACTCCTTCGATCTGGTCGTGAGCAATCCCCCGTACGTCCCCTCCCCCCTCGACCGCCTGCCCCGACGTGGCCCGGCGCGCTCCTGGGACGCGGGGCGCGACGGACGCGCGCTGATTAACCGGATCTGTGACGCAGCGCCCTTGGCCGTGCGGCGCTCCGGTGTCCTGCTCGTCGTGCACTCGGGCCTCTGCGACGCCGAAGCCACTCTCGAGCGGCTCGCGCAGGCCGGGATGGCGGCGACGGTCACCGATCGCGCGCTGATCCCGTTCGGACCGGTACTACGGTCCCGGCTGCCCTGGCTGCGCCGCGAGGGCCTACTGACCGACGAAGACCTGGAAGAAGTGGTGGTCATCCGTGCCGAACACGCCTGAGCGTCCGCGCCGTGTCAGGGTCGACCCCGACGGGCCGCTGCTCGTGGAGGGGCCGGTCGAGGTGGTCGCGGACGACGGCAGCGTCACCGTCTCACGACGGTTCACCGTCGCGGTCTGCACCTGCCGACGCAGCCGCACCTACCCCTGGTGCGACACCAGCCACCGCCGACGCGAGAAGCCGGGCGGTCGGGAGCCGGACGACCGGGAGCCGGATAGCCAGGAGCCCGGCGGCGGGACGTGCCACCCTCCGGCCGTCGCCGCTCAGACCGCCGCCGAGGAAACAGGGCCCCAGGCGAAAGGAACCGTGTGATGTCCGCCCACCGGGAGTCCCGGCTCAAGAGCCCGCCGCTGCCCCCGCCGCGCGGCGTGCTCTCCTCCGCCGTCATCTCCGCACTGCGCGACGGAGACGCGCCACCGCCGCAGGAGACAGCGAGTGCCGATCCCTACGGGGACGACGTACAGCTCGCCCTCTACGTCCTGTACGAACTCCACTACCAGGGCTTCGACGGCGTCCACGACAGCCGCGAGTGGGACCCGGACCTCCTGACCCTGCGCCGCACACTCGAACAACGCTTCCTCACCGCCCTGCGCGCCGACGTCCCGGGCCCGATGCCGGCACGGCAGGCCCTCGACGAACTGCTGGTCGAGCCCGTCGGCGACCCCGGCACGAGTGTCACGCACTACTTGCAGCGCGAGGGCGGACTGCACCAGCTCAGGGAGTATTCGGCGCTGCGCTCGCTCTACCACCTCAAGGAGGCGGATCCGCACGCCTGGGTCCTCCCCCGCCTGTACGGCCGTGCCAAAGCGGCGATGGTAGCGGTCGAGTTCGACGAGTTCGGCGCGGGGCGCGCGAACGACATCCATGCCCGGCTCTTCGCCGACCTCATGGAAGACCTCGGTCTGGAGACCGCCTACGGCCACTACCTCGACGCCGCCCCCGCCGAGGCACTCGCGACCGTCAATCTGATGTCCCTGCTCGGGCTGCACCGGGCGCTGCGCGGCGCGCTCGTCGGGCACTTCGCCACCGTCGAGGTGACGTCCTCACCGGGCTCACGCCGACTGGCCAAGGCCATGCGCCGCCTGGGCGTGGGCCCAGCCGCCGAACGGTTCTACGACGAACACGTCGAGGCGGACGCCGTCCACGAGCAAGTCGTACGCCACGACGTGATCGGCGGACTCCTGGAGAGCGAGCCCCGCCTCGAGCCCGACATCGTCTTCGGCGTCCAGGCGACCAGTCTGCTGGAGGACCGGCTCAGCACGGAACTCCTTCGGGCCTGGCACGACGGCCACAGCGCGCTCCGCACCACCTCCGAGGCGTTTGGGCCAACCATTCGGTGATGAGTGCGATTTCGATGTCGACGGGCGGAAGGCACCGGCAAACTAGCTCTGCCGACGCCGTCGACTCCAAGCAGGACGCCGAGCACGGCCGGGCTTCATCGCCTACGCCCCCACCCCAGCACGCGCTCCCCGGCAGTCCTCGTGGCCGCCCTGCTGCGGACCGAGCAGATGGCTGACTGCCCGGCCGGGTCTGTGCGGGCGCGCTCGTGGCCGCCACGGCTTTCGAGAAGGACACCGGGCGAGGGCGATCGGGCTTTGTGCGGCGATCGCCCGGCTCCTCGACGTCACGTGGACGGCGGCGGTTTCAGCTGCGCGCGACATGCTCCGGCGGCACCATCGGCTTCAACAAGCGGGAAGGGAGCCACATCCGTCCCGGCCAGGTTCCAGCGTCAGAGTCTTCACAGCCGAGCCCTTGCGGCCGTCCGCCCGGGCCTTGCGGAACAGATCCACGACCTCGGCGTCCCTGCCGCGCTCCGCATCCTCCCGCACACTCCACACTCCCAGGCGGAGAGGTGTGGACCGGGCCGACCTGGATACGCGGACTTAAGGCACCTAAATCCATCCGAAAGGTACACGCATCATGGGAAGTGGGAATTACAAGGATGTCGCGGGTGACGAGGTCTACCAGCCCGAAGGCCCCGAGGACCGTGAGGACGAGGGCATCCTCGATCCGGAGGACACGCTCATCGACCGGGGCAGCGACCCCTACGAGGAAGGCTGGTCACCGCCCGAGCGTCCGCTCGGGGTGGAGCACCAGGGCACGACCCCGCGTGAGCAGCGCGAGGGCGAGAGCCTGGACGAGAGGCTGACTGAGGAGCTTGCGGATCCGGCGCTGGAAGAGCCGGGCGGGGAGGGTGAGCCACTGGACAGCGAGGTGGGGGCGGGCCGGGCGGGCCGGCTGGTTTCCCCTGACGAGGGCGCACACGAGGACACCGAGAGCGGCCTGCTCGCCCGCGATGTGGGCGTCGACGGTGGCGCGGCCTCCGCGGAAGAGGCGGCCGTCCATCGAATCCCGGACGAGGACGACGTATCCCCGTAGCCCTGCTGACTTGCCTCCCCGAACGCCCCGTCCACCGGCCTGTACCCACATCCACCGGAGGTCTTCCATGCATGACGACCCCGCGCGCGGCACTTCCGCCCGGCGCGACCGGTACCACTCGGAGGTCACTCTGCGGGTGAACGACAAACCGCACACGCTCACCGTCGACCATCGTTCGGTGCTTCTGGATGTGCTCCGCGAGGACCTCGACCTCATCGGTGCCAAGAAGGGCTGTGACCATGGCCAGTGTGGCGCCTGCACGGTCCTGGTCGACGGCCGCCGTGCCAACAGCTGTCTGCTGCCCGCCGTCGCCCTCGACGGCGGCGACATCACGACCGTCGAGGGACTCGGCGGGGACGGCGAGGGACTCCATCCACTCCAGCGCGCTTTCCTGGACCGCGACGCCTTTCAGTGCGGCTACTGCACCCCGGGGCAGATCTGCAGCGCCGTCGGCGCGATTGCCGAGGCCGAGGCAGGTCATCCCTCCCACGTCACCGATCCGGGCGCCCCGTCCGGGCCACCCGTAACACTGAGCCGGGACGAGATTCGCGAGCGGCTCAGCGGCAACCTCTGCCGTTGCGGCGCCTACCCGAACATCGTGGAAGCCGTCGAGGACGTGATCCCATGAAGCCCTTCGCATACGTACGCGCCGACAGCGTCGAGGAGGCGGCCGACGCGTACGCCTCGCATCCCGGCGCCCGGTACCTCGGCGGCGGCACCAATCTCGTGGATCTGATGAAACTCGGCGTGGAACAGCCGACCACCCTCGTCGACGTCAGTCGGCTGCCCCTCGGCTCGGTGAAGGAGATGCCCGACGGCGCGCTGCGGATCGGGGCCACCGTCCGCAACAGCGACCTCGCGGCCCACCCCTTGGTCCGCGACCGCTATCCGGTGCTCTCACAGGCGCTCCTCGCGGGCGCCTCCGGGCAACTGCGCAACATCGCCACCACCGGCGGCAACCTTCTTCAGCGCACCCGCTGCCCCTATTTCCAGGACACCGGCAAGCCCTGCAACAAGCGGGAGCCGGGCAGCGGCTGCGGCGCCCTGGACGGCGTCCACCGAGACCACTCGGTGCTCGGGTACTCGCCGCAGTGCATCGCCACGAACCCCTCCGACATGGCCGTCGCGCTGGCCGCCCTCGACGCGTACATCGAACTGCACGGAACGGACGGCAAACGCGCCGTCCCCGTCGCCGAGTTCCACCGGCTGCCCGGTGACCACCCGGAGCGGGACACCGAGATCCGCCCCGGCGAACTCATCACCGCGGTCGTGCTGCCTGCCGCCACCGCCGGGCTGCCGTCCCTCTACCGCAAAGCCCGGGACCGCGCCTCGTACGCCTTCGCCCTCGCCTCCGTCGCGGCGGTGCTGCGGACGGGTGACGGTGTCGTCCAGCACGTCGGGATCGCTTTCGGCGCACTCGCCCACCGGCCCTGGCGCGCCCGGCGTACGGAGGAGGCACTACTGGGCTGCGCGCCCACGACCGCCACCTTCGAGCGCGCCGTGGACCTCGAACTCGCCGCCGCCCAGCCCTTGCACGACAACGCCTACAAGGTGCGCCTCGCCCGCAATCTCGCCCTGGATGCGCTGACCCGGCTGGCACCGCCGACCACCAGCACCTGACCGACCTTCCAGACCGGCACCACGAGGAGGACTCCATGACCTACACGCCCACCGCGCTGGGCGCGCCCGCCGAGCGCCGCGAGGGTCGGGACAAGGTCACCGGCCGCGCCCGTTACGCCGCCGAGCACACCGTCCCCGGTCGGGTGCACGCCTGGATCGTCCCCCCCGCGATCGCCCGTGGTTCGGTCCGCGCGATCGACACCAACGGCGCGCTGCGATCCCCCGGGGTCCTCGCGGTGCTCACCCACGAGAACGCTCCCAAGCTCGCCGACGGCGACGATCCCACGCTCGCCGTCCTGCAGAACTCCCGTGTGCCGCACCGCGGTTGGCCGATCGCCGTGGTCGTCGCCGAGACGCTGGAAGCCGCCCGAGCCGGGGCCGTAGCGGTCCGGGTCGAATACGACGCGCAGGACCATGACGTGACGCTCACGGACAGCCACCCCGGGGCGTACATCCCCGAGAAGGCCAACGGCGGATTCCCCGGGCTCCGGGAACGCGGCGACCCTGAGGGCGCGTTCGCGTCCGCCGCGGTCAGCGTCGACACCGCCTACCAGGTGCCACCACTGCACAACCACCCCATGGAGCCGCACGCGGCCACCGCCCGCTGGGACGACGGCCGACTCGTCGTGCATGACTCCAGCCAGGGCACCACAGTCGTACGCGCGACACTTGCCGCACTGTTCCGGCTCCCCGAGGACCGGGTCGTCGTCGGATCCGAACACGTCGGCGGCGGCTTCGGGTCCAAGGGGACGCCACGCCCGCACGTGGTGCTCGCGGCGATGGCGGCGCGCCAGACCGGACGCCCTGTCACGGTGGCCCTCCCCCGCCGCCTCATGCCCGCCCTCGTCGGCCATCGCGCACCCACCCTGCACCGGGTCCGCCTCGGCGCGGACGAACACGGCTCCCTCACCTCGCTCCTCCATGAGGTCACCACCCACACGTCCCGTATCAAGGAGTTCGTCGAGCAGGCCGCCGTACCGGCCCGCGTCATGTACGCCTCACTCAACAGCGGTACCAGCCACCGTGTCGTGCCGCTGGATGTTCCGAGCCCGTCCTGGATGCGCGCGCCCGGCGAGGCACCTGGCATGTACGCCCTGGAATCGGCCATGGACGAACTCGCGACCGCGCTCGGCATGGACCCGGTCGAACTGCGCATCGCGAACGAGCCGGACACCGAGCCGGACAGCGGCAAGCCCTTCAGTAGTCGGCACCTGGTCGAGTGTCTGCGCGAGGGTGCCCGGCTCTTCGACTGGGCGCACCGCGACCCCCGTCCAGGTTTGCGTTCTGCCGGTCCTCTGCTCGTGGGGTCGGGCGTGGCCGCCGCCGTCTACCCGGTGCTGATTCAGCCCTCCACCGCCACAGCGCAGGCGCTGCCGGACGGGAGCTTCACGGTGCGAGTCAACGCGACCGACATCGGCACCGGAGCCCGCACCGTCCTCGCGCAGATCGCCGCCGATGCGCTCGGCGTCCCGTTGGAACGAGTCCGTACCGAGATCGGGAACAGTGACCTTCCGTCGGCGCCACTGGCCGGCGGTTCCTCGGGCACAGCCTCGTGGGGCTGGGCGGTTCACGAGGCATGCACCCGGCTGCGCGCCGGTCTGGCGGAACACACGGGACAGCTGCCCGAGCCGGGTCTCACCGCGAGCGCCGACACAGAAGGGAGCGCGGACGCCGACAGCGGCTACGCGCGGCACGCCTTCGGCGCCCACTTCGCCGAAGTCAGCGTTGACACGGTCACCGGGGAGGTCCGGGTCCGCCGTCTGCTGGGCGTGTACGCCGCGGGGCACATCCTCAACGCCCGTACCGCCCGCTCGCAGTTCATCGGCGGTATGACGATGGGCCTCGGCATGGCCCTCACCGAGAACAGCACCATGGATGCCGCGTTCGGTGACTTCACCGAGGCGGACCTGGCCGCCTACCACGTTCCAGTCCACGCCGACGTACCCGCGGTCGAGGCCCACTGGATCGACGAGGACGATCCCCATCTCAACCCGATGGGCAGCAAGGGCGTCGGTGAGATCGGGATCGTCGGTACGGCGGCGGCCGTCGGCAATGCAGTCCATCACGCCACAGGTGTCCGGTACCGCGAACTGCCCTTGACGCCGGACCGGGTGCTGGCGGGCCTGTCGTGAGTACGTTCATCCCGCCGTGAGCGTGGAGGGACGTTCGCGGACGACGTCCCGTGCGGCCTTGTCGTCACGCAGCCCAAGGAAGCCCGGGTGGCGCAACATGCCGTCGCGGGTGCACTCGGTGAAGGCGGTCTGCGCGATGAGAGGCGGCTCGGCCCAGTGGGGGCGCGCTTCGCGGACACGGACGGCGGACGGCGGACGGCGGACGGCGCCACTGTGGTGCTCGGTTCATCGAGGAGGCTCCGGCCGGTCGAAGCTGGTGCCGACCTTGCCCGCGTAGCGGAGTCGCTCACGCTCGTAGTAGCCCATCAGTAGCGCACCCAGTCCGACCCGACTGTCGGCCGGTTCGGTGAAACCGCGATGACGAATTCCTGACCCAGCGAGCACTTGAGCTTGAGCCAGTCCTTTGAACGCCCTTGTTGATAGTGGCTGTTCGCCCGTTTGGCGATGAGCCCCTCCCAGCCTCGGGTGCAGGCGTTCGCCAGCAACTCGGCGCCGCCTTTGTTCCGGTGGGACGTCATCCGCAGTGGGGCGCGATAGGTCAGTGCGCGGCGAAGCAGGAACTTGCGGGTGCGCAGCGGCAGGGACCTCGTGTTCGAGTCCTCCAGTCGCAGCACATCGAAGGCGTAGTACGTCACTGCGACACGGGTCGCCTCGATGTCCCGACGCCTGGTCGGCCTCATGCGCTGTTGGAGGCGCGCGAATTCCGTGCGAATTCCGTGCGGTCACGCGAGAAGGCCACGACCTCGCCGTCGAGGGTAAAGTCCGTGCACCGCTGCGCGTCGAGCGCGTCGACGCGCTCGGGATATGTGGCGTTCAGGTGTCTGTCCGTACGGGAGAGCAGCGTGACGCCGTCTCCTCGCGGACGGCGAGAACACGGATGCCGTCAGGTTTCCGCTCGAAGATCCACTCTTCGGAGAAGTCCCGCCGGTCGCTGAGTGTGGCAAGCATCGGGCCCGCGGCCAGCTCCCGGCCCGGCCGTGCCTCGCGCAGCGGTCGGGCCTCCCGGGCGGGCAACATGCCCGGCAGGTCGCTCATCGTTCCTCAGCTCCTCGCCCTTCCGCGGCGACCTGGTGGAGCGTACGTCCGCTGCGCACCGAGCGGGCCCGGCGCGGATCGGGGGCCGCGCGGCCTGCCGTACGGGCGCTTTCGGCCTTGGCCTTCACCAGCAGCCAGGCCTCGCGCTCACCGCCCTCCTTTCCGCCCCGGAATCGGGTGAGCGCGTACTCGCCACGCAGTTTCAAGCCGTCGAGGCAGAAGGTGGCGTGTCCGCGTTCGAGCGCTTCATCGAAGGGAACGGGCCGGCCGCGCCGGTCATGGCTCAGCGGCCGGTAGGTGCCGTGGTCCCAGACGATGACGGTTCCACCGCCGTACTCGCCTTCAGGGATCACGCCCTCGAAGTTCTCGTACTCCAGCGGATGGTCCTCTGTGGGCACGGCGAGCCGCTTGTCCCGGGGGTCGGCGGACGGTCCCTTCGGTACAGACCAGGACTTCAGTACCTCACCGACTTGGAGTCGGAAGTCGAAGTGCATCGTGCTCGCGTCATGGATCTGCACCACGAAGCGTGGATCCCCGCCACCGGCGCCGGGCCGGCCCCGAGGTTCCCTGGTCAGGTCGAAGTCGCGCTTGCCGCGATACCTCCGCAGCGGGTCCTTGTCCGTCACGTCAAACCGACCTTTCCACGCCTTCCAGGGGACGCGAGCCCCAGCACGACGCGCTCGCCCCAGGCGCACGATGTCCCTGATCGAGTACCCGCGCGCTCCCGCCCGACCCCTGCGGCAGGTCCGGCAGCCTGCCGTCGACCGACCGGCCGCAGACAAGCCGTCGACTATGCGGGTGGAAGGCATGGCAAAGACCGCTCTGATCGTCATCGACATGATCAACACCTACGACCACGATGACGCCGATCTGCTGCTTCCTTCGGTGAGGGCATGTCTGCCGACTGTCACCAGGCTGGTGGACCACGCGCGCAGGGCTGACGTCCGGTTATCTACGTCAACGACAACTTCGGACAGTGGCGTTCCCATCACGGCGAACTCCTGGAGACCGCGCTCCGCGGACCACACGCTGACCTGGTGCGAGCCATCGTCCCGGACGAGACGTCGCTGTTCGTCGTCAAGGCACGGCACTCGGCCTTCTACGAGACCCCGCTGAACTATCTGCTCAGCCAGCAGGGCGTGGACCACACGGTCATGTGCGGGCAGGTCGCCGACCAGTGCGTCCTGTACTCGGCGCTTGATGCCCACATCCGACATCTGAGGGTGACGGTGCCTCGCGACGCGGTCGCCCATATCCATCAGGACCTGCCCGAGGCCGCCCTGAGGATGATGGAACGCAACATGGCCGCGCGCGTCACCACCGCTGACGACATCCGCTTTTTCGACACCACCGGCCGATAGCGGCCGGCCTCGATCCCGCCCGGCGTGATCTCATGCGGCCTCGTAGTCGTGGACCCGTCCACACTTCCACTCCACCCCCACCGGGTAGTCAAGAGTTTGCTCCCCCCAGAGGCAGACCGGCCCATCGGAGGAACCCAACGACTCATCGACGCACCGGGCGAGAGGCACGACTCGCGTTCCGCGCGACGACGGATCGGCCCCCTGCTCGACCGCCTTAGGAGGGCGCAGGTGTTCCTTCCAAGGCCTCGACAGCCGGGCACGGCGACACAAGGCCAACTCGGATTGCGCGCGGACCGCGCCACCGGCCCCTCAAGACGCACCGCACGGGAGTGCAAGAACTCGCCCGGGATTTCGGCATCCAAAGCGCGGTTCGAGGCGCCGGTCAGTCCTCGCCCCTGACGATGTTCCACTCTGTGCCCTGCTGGTCCTGTTGAGCGCCTCCGTCGACCCTCGCCGGCAGGGAGGTACGCACACCCTTCCCGCGCCGACGACGGGCTTTCGCCCAGCCCGTCTCCGGCTGGCGTGTAGTGATCTTCGTCCTGACATCCGCGGTCACTGCACCTCATCTTCTTTCTGCGTCCGGCCGGTTCGGGGCCGGTCCCTTCACGTACTGCCGTGTTTCGGCTACGAACCGGGTCCCCCTCAGCAGCGGCGAGAAACTCTGACACAGCACCGGGCGCTGCTCTCGACGGCCCCTTCGGCAAAGCTCTCGCGGCGACTTCCAGGTCTGCCACCAGGCCCGCGTACGCGGCTTCCCTGTCAGGGGGAGCCCAGCACGGCCGAAGGATGCAGCGTCGCCACCACACAGCTCTCCGCCTCCTCGTTGCGCCCATCCTCATCCGGCAGCGGGATCAGTGTTCGGCGGTCCCTGGTCACGCGGAACGAGCGTCCGAGCAGCGCTTTTTCCGGCCGTCGCACCGAGGGCCATCACCACGTCCGGCCGGATCAGGCGCTCGGCCCGGAGCCAGGGCCGGCAAGCGGTCAACTCCCGCAGGTCCGGCGCCTTGTGGATAGGGCGTTTGCCGCTTTCGGCGAGGGTGAAATTGAAATGCCGCACCGCGTTGGTGACATACGTACTGTCCCGATCGATCCCGGCCTCGGTCAGGGCCTTGTCCAGCAGTCGGCCGGCCCCCACCACGCTGGGGCAGGCGTTCGCCGAGTACGGACGGATCGCCCGGCCCGAACACCCGCTCCGCGTCCTCGACCCGATCGACGACACCCACCGCCGACAGATGAACCGGCAGCTCACCGTGCAGGAATCCCGGCACAAGCTGGCCCGCGACGTGTGTCACGGCAGGCGCGGCACCGTCCACCAGGCATATAGGGACGGAATGGAGGACCGGCTCAGCTCCCTCGGCCTGGTCCTCAACGCCGTGGTCCTCTGGACCAACAGGTACATCGACGCCGCCATCGCCCAGCTCCGCGCCAAGGGCCACGAGATCCGCGACGAGGGCATCGCTCGACCTTCCCCGCTCAAGCACCGCGACGTCAACGTGCTCGGCCGCTACAGCTTCCCCGCCTCTACCCCGACCGGCGGCAACCTGCGACCTTTACGCGAGCCGGTCGCGGTCGAGCTCGACGATGACGACGAGGGCGCCGACGAGTGAGCCGGCTATCCACGGGCACGGATCATCAGCACCGGGGCCGGCGAACGGGCGCAGGGCCCCGCCCGGCGGGTCAAGGTGTGAGGGGTGCGAGCACCTGATTGTGGGTGTGTTGGTAGATCACAGAGGTACGGAACCCGACGACTTCGCGGCGCTCGGTGAACTTGTCCATGAGGAAGCCATGGAGGTAGTCCACGCTGGGCACGGACACGTGCACGATCATGTCGTCGCCGCCGGTGACGACATACACCGTGCTGACCTCGGGCAGGCCGGCCGCATAGGTCTTGAACGCCTCGATGACCGCCCGGCTGAGAGGGCGGATCTGAAAGTGGACGAGCGCTTGGACGTGGCGGTTTAGGGCGGCCGAATCGACAGCGGCATGGTAGCCGGTGATGACTCCGCGGGCGCGCAGTGCGCGGATGCGTTCGAGGCAGGTCGAGGGGGCGATACCGAGGGTGCGGGCTAGGTCGCGGTTGGACTGCCGCGCATCGCGCTGCAGATGCCGGACAATCGCCGAATCAAGTTCGTCCATGCGGCGATTATGGCCCCGGGTACCGAACTCTATTCGGCCTATGGTCGTAACCTCTGTCGGAACGGCTAGCTTCATGCCATGACAGCCGCACTTAAGGAAGCTCTGGCCCACCACATCCCGGATCCTTCGCACGAGTTGGTGCAGATCGTGCGCGGCCGCCGCAGCGGCCTCGCGATCACCATCGCGATCCACTCGACCGCGCTCGGCCCGGCCGCCGGCGGGTGCCGGATCGCTCACTACCCCGACCCCGCTGCCGCCATCGCGGACGCGCTGCGGCTGTCGGCGGCGATGACCGAGAAGAATGCGCTGGCCGGTCTGGACCACGGAGGCGCGAAGGCGGTCGTCGCCCTCCCCACCACGACTCGGATAGCCGGCGCGGGGCGTACAGCGTTGCTCCACGACCTCGGCGACGCGATCGAATCACTCGGCGGCCGCTACATCGCAGGCCCGGACGTGGGAAGCAGCCCGGCCGACATGTCCGTGATCGGCGAACGCACCACGCATGTTTGCTGCCGGCCCGTCGAGGACGGCGGCAGCGGCGACTCCTCCCTCCACACCGCGCGCGGCACCCTCGCGGCACTGGGCGCGGTGGCCGACGAGGCCTTCGGCTCACCGGAGCTCGCCGGCCGGACCTTCGGGGTGATCGGCCTCGGTGCGGTCGGCGCCCACGTGGCCCAACTCCTGAACCGGGCTGGCGCGCGGCTCGTCGTGACGGACATCAACCCGGCCGCCCGCAGCCTGGCCGCGGAGCTGGGCGCGACCTGGATGGATCCGGACAACGCACTCGCGATGAAGGTCGACATCCTCGTACCGGCCGCGCTCGGAGGCCTACTGACCGCCAACACGGTGCCGCTGCTGCAGTGCGCCGCCGTCGCCGGCCCGGCCAACAATCAACTCGACGAACCGGCCACCGCCCGCCTCCTCGCCGCACGCGGAATCCTCTGGGCGCCGGACGTCGTCGTCGGCGCGGGAGGAGTCATCCACGCCACCGGTGTCGACCTGCGCAGGGAATCCGAGGAACAGCTAACCGAGCGTCTCTCCGCCATCGCCACCACGCTCCGGCAGGTCTTCCACATGGCCCGGACCCGCCGGACCACACCCGCGGACGCGGCCGCGGAACTCTCTGGGCAACTGGTTCGCCAGGGAGCCTCGCACCCGGCTCACGGTGCAGTGCTACCCCTCGTCCCATGGGCTGCCGGGCCGAGGAAGCCCGAGCCGCCGACATTCCACCCGACAACACAGGAGAGCTGACGACATGACGAACCGCTGGGTCGGAATGACCATCGACTGCGTCGACGTGGAACAGGTCGCAGGTTTCTGGTCCGCACTGCTGGACCGACCGAAAATGCCGTCCCGGCCCGGCTGGGTCTACCTCGGCCATCCCGGCGAAGCTCAGCCCCGCCTCAACTTCCAGCCCGTGACCGAGCCGAAGCACGGAAAGGTACGCCTGCACCTCGACGTCGCAGTCGACGACATCGACCAGGGCATCGACCAGGTCATCGCCCTCGGCGGCCGGTTCACCGGCGAACGGCACGACTACGACGAAGGCGTGGTCGTCGTGATGGCCGATCCCGAAGAGCACGAATTCTGCCTGGTCCAGTACTACTGACCCGCCCCACGCTCCGTCACGCGTTGAGGTCTCCACGCTTTCGGCAGGGACACGGACCCGGATTGGAGCGTCGAGCCAGCAAGAGGCGCCCGAATGGCGCTCTCGTCAGTGCGCGGGCAACCTGTCAGCCTGCGGGTTGAAGGGGGCGTTGAAGGGGGCGCCCTCCCCAGCGGGTGCCCCCCCCTTCGCTGCGGACGCGGGCGCGTTCTTTGCGCTGGGCGGCGAGGACATCGGGTGGCGGGTATTTGCCGCGCGCCGGCGCAGGTAGGCGTGCAGGGCCCGGGTCTGCACGGTGTGGTCGGGGTGGTGGGCGTTGGCGATGGTGAAATGCCTCAGCGGCCCGAAGTGTGCCCCGATCGGGTTCGCCCACGAGGCGCAGGTCGGGGTGAACCACAGCTCGACCCTGTTCTTCTCATGCATGGGGCGGAGGTCGCGGTGAAACTGACCAACGGCGGTATCTCGCAGCCTGGCCGGGAATTCGCCAAGCACCAGCGGCTGCACCTGGTCGACCGGCAGATGTTGGTGTGTGGGCGCCCGGCTCCCGTTCACCGTGGGAGCTACTGCGGGCCGTTCCGCCTCCTGGGAGGCCAACTCCCCTGAGCTGAGAGTCGTTTACTTCAGAGGCCCTTATCATCCTCAATTGGTCGACCGTCGAAATGTGACTTCCGAGGTGCCGCTGCACCCATGCTCCCAAGCAAGGTTGCCCCGCATTCGAATAAGCACTCCACCATCACGCACGCCCTGGACCGGCCCTACGCACGTCGGGACAAGATCCAGCACTGAGCCGACCACAACGACCCCCTTACCGCCGACCGGTTCAACCGGCGCCACAAATTCCTTGACGGCAACCCGGTGTTCCGCGTTCGGCCGCCCACCACCGTTGCCCTGAACAGGCGGGTAACCCTGTGTCCTCCGGTTCTCATCCCGTCGCCGCGTCTCACTCCTGGGCTCATGCGCCATCTCACGCTCGGGAACGGGCCATTGACCTGGTGAATCCCAGCCCCCTGCCCCCCTTGACCACGCGGTGGGCACCGTCGGCCGTCAGGTCCATCGCCTCGCAGACCTGCCGGTCGTCCCGCTGCTCGCTGTGGAAGAAACTCATCCGGTACGGCCAGCGCGACTCGTTCCACCGCGAGGCCCACTCCAGGATGTCGAAGGGACTGTCAGGCAGATCGGTACGGATGTCGCCGTGCCAGAACTGGGCGTCGTCCTCGTCGTGGGGGGGCGGGCGGCGAGTTGGAGCAGCCCCTCGTCGAGGTCCAGGCCCCGGTAGGTGATCCGCGGCAGGTCCCGGAGACTACGGAGGGCATGCGCTGCCAGTAACTGGCCGTCGCGCTGGGACTGGAGGCCATCCCGGCGAAGGTCGAAGGCGAAACGCCTGGTGGAGCGAGGATGGGCACTCCAGGTGCCGCCGGGAGTGTTCACCGCTCTCGCGGTGCCGGCCGTCCGAAACCGGCCGGGCGGCATCCGGCCGGGCGGCATCCGGCCGGGCGGCATCCGGCCGGGCGACCGCTCATGAGCATGGTCATCGACCACAGCACCATGGCTTCGTGCATGGCCGGCAGTGTTTCGTAGTCGCGCACCAGGCAGCGCGAGCGCATCAGCCAGCTGAGCGTCCGCTTCACCGCCCATCTGCGCGGCAGCACACGAACCCCGCTGTGTCATCGGTGCGTTTGACGATCTGAAAGGTGAGCCGGGGCTTCTCGCGGGCCCACGCGACCTAGGGCCTGTTTGAGATGTTGATCAAGGTCGTGAAACGATCTTCGGATGGCTC
>NZ_JBHXMF010000049.1:0-67285 GCF_042721055.1 Streptomyces sp. NPDC058470 | reverse complement strand
GCCGCCAGCCGCTTCCAGACCTCGCGGTCGTACGCCTCCGTGTGCGCCCGCGAGGGACTTGTGCCGTCGAAGTATCCGCCGGTGCCCAACTCCGTTGTCGCCAGGGCGAGTACAGCGGCGGCTCCGTCGGCGACGCTGGACCACGGCTCGACGCCGCCCTCGCGGACCATCGCCGTGTCCATGTAGGTCGCGGGGTGCAGCACGTTCACCGAGACGCCGGTGCCCGCGAGTTCCTCGGCCTGCGCGAAGGTGTGCGCCGCGAGGGCGAACTTGCTGCGCCAGTACGCCGATCGGCCGCTGTAGCCCCGGGTGAGCTCGGGGTCGTCGAAGTCCAGGGGCTCCTGACCGGCCGAGCCGACGTTGACGATCCGGGACGGGGCGCTCGCACGGAGCACGGGAAGCAGCGCGCGGGTGAGCGCGACGGGGGCCAAGTAATTGACGGCGAGCCGCAGTTCATGCCCGTCGCGGCTCACCTCGCGGCCCGAACCGGGTGAGCCGAAGCCCACACCGGCGTTGTTGACCAGGATGTCGAGACGGGGATGCGCGGCGGCGACCTCGGCGCCGAGCCGCCGTACCTCGTCCAGCGAGGCCAGGTCGGCGACGAACCCGTGCGCCTCACCGCCCTCCGCCCCGAGCTCCGCGACAAGCTGCTGCGTACGTGAGCGGTCGCGTCCGTGCGCGAGGACGACGTATCCGGAGCGGACCAGCTCGAAGGCGACGTACCGACCGAGGCCGGAGGTGGCGCCGGTGATCAGGACAGTGGGCACAGGGGCTCCGTTCACAGGGGATCTCCGTCCAGCGTAGACACGGGCGAGCTCGGCTACCTGGTGCTGTTGTCACTACGCTCGGCAGGGTTACCGTGCCGGATCAGCCATCAGCCACGAGCCATCGGCTTCTCCGGCTCAGGCCTCCGCCTCGTCCTCCTCCGCCAGCACCCGTTGGGCCACCGCGAACGCCGAATTGGCCGCCGGGACACCGCAGTACACGGCGGTCTGGAGCAGGACCGCGCCGATCTCCTCGGGGGTGAGCCCGTTGCGCCGGGCCGCGCGGACGTGCATCGCGAGCTCGTCGTAGTGGCCGTGGGCCACAAGGGAGGTGAGCGTGATCATGCTGCGCTCACGGCGGGTCAGCGTCGGATCCGTCCAGATCTCGCCCCAGGCGTAGCGGGAGATGAAGTCCAGGAAGCGGGCGGTGAAGGGGGTCTGGCGGGCCTGCGCGCGGTCCACATGGGTGTCGCCGAGTACCTGGCGGCGTACCTCCATGCCGCGCGGCGCGTACCCGTCGAAGTGTCCGCGCAGCGCGGCGAGTACGGCCTCCGGGCGCTCGGCAGGGGCCAGATGCGAGGCGCCCGGGATCTCGGTGAGCGTGGCGCCGGGCACCGCGTCCGCGATCTCCCGCAGATGCGCGGGCGGCGTCGCCGGATCCTCGCGACCGGCGATCAGCAGGGTCGGCATGCTGATGGAGGAGAGCCGGTCGCGGAGGTCGAACGCCGCGAGTGCGTCGCAACAGGCGGCGTACGCTCCAGGGTCGGCGGTCCGGAGGTCCTCGACCAGCTCCGGTACGGTGAAACCGGGCGTGAACCAACGGGAGTTCGCGGCGTCGGCGAGCGCGGCAAGGCCCTCGCGGCGCACGGTCTCCGCACGCTCCTCCCACGGCTTGGAGCCGTTGAAGTGGGCCGAGGAACAGACCAGGGCCAGGGACGTCACCCGCTCCGGGTGGTGCACGGCCAGGTGCAGACCCACCGCGCCGCCCAACGAGACGCCCGCGTAGGCGAACCGGTCGATGCCGAGCGAGTCGGCGAGGGTCAGCACCAGTGCGGCCAGGTCGGCGATGGTCGCGCCGGGCCCGATCAGGTCGGCCGGGGAGCCGCCGTGGCCCGGCAGGTCCCAGCGGATCACCCGGTGCGTCACGGACAGCTCGGGCGCGACCTTGTCCCACAGCGCGCTCGATGTGCCGAGCGAGGGCCCGAGCAGCAGCGGGGGAGCGGTGACCGGCCCTTCGGCGCGGTGGTGCGGCAGTTTGCCGTGAGAAAGGGTCGTCAACGTCGCTCCAGGGCACGGTCGGTGAGGGATCCGGCGGAGCCCGTGTAACGGGCGGGATCGGTGAGGTCCACGAGGTCGAGATCCTTGAGTTCCGGCTCCTCACCGAGCAGATCGAGCAGAGGCCGGTTCTCGGCGACCGCCCGTTTCGCGGTCGCCGTCAGCAACTCCTTGGCGCGGGCCCGCCCGAGCGCGGGAGCGAGCGAGACGGCCAGCCGTTCGGAGACGATCAACCCGTGGGTGAGGTCGAGGTGTTCGCGCATCACCTCGGCGTGTACCCGGAGCCCCTCGGCCAGTTCCGCGGTATCGCGCGCCGCTCCGCCGACGAGCCGGAGCAGGTCCCGCAAGGGTTCCCATTCGGCGTGCCAGGCCCCGGCCGGGCGTTCGTCCTCGGCCGCCATCGCCCCGTACAGCGTGGCCGCGAGCTGCGGTGCGCGCCGGGCGGCGGCCGCGACGAGGGTGGCCCGTACGGGGTTGGCCTTGTGCGGCATCGCCGACGAACCGCCGCCGCTGCCTTCGGAGACCTCCGCGATCTCGGTACGCCCGAGGGTGAGCACGTCGACCGCGGTCTTGCCGAGCGCCCCCGCCGTGAAGGCCAGCGCTCCGGCCAGGTCGGCGATCGGCGTACGCAGGGTGTGCCAGGGCAACACGGGCTCGGCGAGGCCGAGTTCACGCGCGTACGCCGCGGTCAGTACCTGGGTGTCCGCCGCGCCGAACGCGGTGAACGCCGCCAATGTCCCCGCCGCGCCGCCCAGTTGAGCGGGCAGCGAGCCCCGTACGGCCGAAACCCTGTCTCTGGCATCGAGGACCAGCGACCGCCATCCCGCCGCCTTCAGCCCGAAGGTTGTCGGCACCGCGTGCTGCGTCAGCGTCCGGCCCGGCATCACCGTGTCCCGGTGCTCCGCCGCGAGCCGGGCCAGGGCCCGTTCCGTCCGGTCCAGATCACCCAGGACCAGATCCAGCGTACGTGCGGCGATCAGCATGGTGGCCGAGTCCATGATGTCCTGGCTCGTCGCACCCCGGTGGACGTAGGCCCCGTACTCCCCGCCGACCGCCTGCGTCAGATCCGCGACCAGCGGGATCACCGGATTCCCGCCGTCACGGGCGCGTAGCGCGATCGACGATGCGTCGAAGCGGGACAGCTCGGCCGCGGCATCCACGGCGGTGGCCGCCTCGGCCGGAGCCAGTCCCAGGGACGCCTGGGTGCGGGTCAGCGCCGTCTCCGCGTCGAGCAGCGCTCGCAGATACGCGGTGTCGCTCGTCGCGGCGGACGCCCGGGAGCCCGCCCACCCGGGGGCGAGCAGGGCTTCGGAATCACCGAATGTCACTGGAACTCCAGGAAGACCGTTTCGCCTTCGCCTTGAAGGCGGATGTCGAAACGGTACGTCCGGTTCGTACCCTCGGCCGCTATCAGCGTGGCGCGCCGTTCGGCCGGGAGCGCGTCTAGCAGCGGGTCGGCGCCGTCGGCGAGGTACGCGCGGGTGTAGAGGTGGTTGGTCAGGCCGCGCGCGAACACGCACACGCTGATGTACGGCTGCCCGGCGTTGCCCGGCACCAGCGTGGAGAGGGCGTAGTGCCCGTCGGTGTCGGTGGGGACCCGCCCGAAGCCGGTGAAGTCGATGCCGGTACGGCCGAGGAAGCCGCCCGTGGACGGGTCGCGGCGCATCGAACCGGGGGCGCCCTTCAGGGACCCGTCGGGCGCTGCCTGCCAGAAGTCGAGCATGGCGTCGGGGATCGGCTCGCCCGCGCCGTCGAGCACGTACCCGTGCAGGGTGATCGCGTCCGGGTGGCTTTGGGGCGCGACCTGCCCGCCGCCGGGAAAGGGGAGCGCGTACCCGTAGAAGGGGCCGATGGTGTGGGACGGGGTGGGGAGCAACCGCTCGGTCATGCTCATCGGCCTTCCTCGATCCAGGTGGCGGAGGGACCGTCGAGGACGATGTCCCACTCGTAGCCCATGGAGAACTCGGGCTGGGAGAGATCGTGGTGGTAAGTGGCGATCAGGCGGTCGCGGGCCGCCGCGTCCGTCACGGAGTTCAGGATCGGGTCGTACGGGAACAGCGGGTCGCTCGGGAAGTACATCTGCGTCACCAGCCGCTGGGTGAACGCCGTGCCGAAGACCGAGAAGTGGATGTGGGCGGGTCGCCAGGCGTTGGTGTGGTTGCCCCAGGGGTAGGGGCCCGGCTTGATCGTGGTGAACGAGTACCGGCCCTGATCGTCCGTCAGGGTCCGCCCCACACCGGTGAAGTTGGGGTCCAGCGGCGCCGGATGCTGCTCGCGCAGATGGGCGTAGCGGCCGGCGGCGTTGGCCTGCCAGACCTCGACGAGCTGGCCGCGTACGGGATGGCCGGTGCGGTCGAGCAGCCGGCCCGAGACGGTCATGCGCTCGCCGATCGGCTCGCCCCGGTGGTGGCGGGTGAGGTCGTTGTCGATGTCGGTGATGTCGGTGACGCCGAAGACCGGACCCGACAGCTCGACCGTCTCCGGGTCGCCGCAGCTCACGGCGACCAGCGGCTGCTCGGGGTGGCGCAGCACGGAGCTGCGGTACGGGGCGTAGTCGCGTTGCGCGTGGTGCAGGACCGGGGCGCCGCCGGCGACCGCCTTGTCGTAGGCGTCCTGGCGGTCCTTGATCTCGACGTCGATGTCCGACTGGGTGAGAGCCATGGCCGGTTTCCTATCGTTCGAGGACGAGGGCGAGGCCCTGGCCCACGCCGATGCAGAGGGTGGCGACGCCGGTACCGGAACCGGCGGCCTTGAGCTGGTGGGCGACCGTGCCGGCGAGGCGGGCTCCGGAGGCGCCGAGGGGGTGGCCGAGGGCGATGGCACCGCCCCGCGGGTTGAGGATCGCCGGGTCGAACTCGGGCCACTCGGCCACACAGCCGAGCACCTGCGCGGCGAAGGCCTCGTTCAGCTCCAGGGTTGACAGGTCGTCAAATCCCTTGCCCGCCTTGGCGAGCGCACGCTTGACGGCTTCGACGGGCGCCAGTCCGAAGTACTGCGGTTCGATCGCGGAGACACCGGTCGCCGAGACGCGGGCGAGTGGCTCGCGGCCGGTGGCCTTCAGGCCTTCCTCGTCGACGAGGAGCAGGGCCGCGGCCCCGTCGTTGAGTGGGGAGGCGTTGCCGGCCGTCACCGTGCCGTTCTCGGTGCGGAAGGACGGCTTGAGCTTGGCCATGGCGTCGAGGGACGCGGAGGCGCGGACGGATTCGTCGGCGGCGAACACGACCGGCTCGCCCTTGCGCCGGGGGACGGACACGGGAGCGATCTCGGCGTCGAACAGGCCGTCCGCCTGGGCCCGCGCCGCCTTCCGGTGGCTGGTGAGCGCGAACTCGTCCTGCTGCTCACGCGTGATCTTGTGCTTGTCGGCGATGAGTTCGGCCGACTCGCCGAGCGGGATCGTCCACTGCGGGTCCATCCTCGGGTTGACCATGCGCCAGCCGAGCGTGGTGGAGTAGAGTTCGGCGTGCCCGGCGGGGAAGGGCTTGTCGCTTTTCGGCAGGACGTAGGGGGCGCGGGTCATCGACTCGACGCCGCCGGCCAGGGCGATGGAGGCGTCGCCGACCGCGATGGCCCGCGCGGCCTGGATGACGGCTTCGAGCCCGGAGGCACAGAGCCGGTTGACCGTCACACCGGGCACGGAGGTGGGCAGGCCCGCAAGCAGTGCGGCCATGCGGCCGACGTTGCGGTTCTCCTCGCCGGCGCCGTTGGCGTTGCCGAGGTAGACGTCCTCGATCCGGGCAGGGTCCAGGTCCGGTGTACGGGCGAGGAGTTCACGGATGGCGTGGGCGGCCAGGTCGTCCGGGCGGACGCCGGCCAGCGCACCGCCGTACTTGCCGATCGGGGTCCGTACGGCATCGACGATGTAGACGTCGCGCAGACTCATGACTGGATCTCCTCGGGAATGTGAACCTTCGCCGCGGTCTTCGCCACGATCTCCTCCGCCGCCACGCCGGGCGCGGTCTCGAACAGCACAAGACCCTGCGCCGTGACGTCGAGGACACCGAGATCGGTGATGATCCGGTTCACACATGCTCTGCCGGTGAGCGGCAGCGCGCACTCCTCCAGGATCTTCGGGGAGCCGTCCTTGGCGGTGTGCGTCATGACGACGATGACCGTGCGGGCGCCGTGCACGAGGTCCATCGCCCCGCCGATGCCGGTGATCATCTTGCCGGGGATCGCCCAGTTGGCGAGGTCGCCGCTCGCGGACACCTGCATGGCGCCGAGCACGGCGACATCGATGTGCCCACCGCGGATCATCCCGAAAGAGAGTGAGGAGTCGAAGTACGAGGCGCCGGGCAGGACCGTGACGGTCTCCTTGCCGGCGTTGATCAGATCCGGGTCGACCTGGTCCTCGGTGGGGTAGGGGCCGGTGCCCAGGATGCCGTTCTCCGACTCCAGGACGACCTCCACACCCGGCGGGAGGTAGTTGGGGATCAGCGTCGGCAGGCCGATGCCGAGGTTGACGTACTGGCCGTCCTGAAGCTCGCGCGCGGCGCGGGCGGCCATCTGTTCGCGGGTCCAGGCCATCAGCTGCTCACCGTTCCGTCCGCCGTGGGTGCCGAGACCGTCCGCTGCTCGATCATCTTGGCCTGTGCCTGCTCGGGCGTGAGGGCGATGACCCGTTGCACGAAGATGCCCGGCAGGTGCACCGCGTCCGGGTCGATCCCGCCCGGCTCCACGAGCTCCTCCACCTCGGCGATCGTGATGCGGCCGGCCATGGCGGAGAGGGGGTTGAAGTTGCGGGTGGACTTGTTGAAGACCAGGTTCCCGTGCCGGTCGCCCTTGGCGGCCCGTACGAGCGCGAAGTCGGTACGGATGCCTCGCTCCAGTACGTACTCGGTGCCGTCGAACTCGCGCACCTCCTTGGGCGGCGAGGAGAGGGCCACGCCGCCCTGGCCGTCGTAGCGCCAGGGCAGTCCGCCGTCGGCGACCTGGGTGCCGACTCCGGCGGGGGTGTAGAACGCGGGGATGCCGGCGCCGCCCGCGCGCAGCCGCTCGGCGAGGGTGCCCTGCGGGATCATCTCGACCTCCAGCTCACCGGCGAGGTACTGGCGAGCGAACTCCTTGTTCGCGCCGATGTACGAGCCGGTGACGCGGGCGATCCGCCCGGCCGCGAGCAGAACCGCGAGGCCGGACTCCATCGCCCCGCAGTTGTTCGAGACCACGCCGAGCCCGCTGACGCCGCGCTCGTAGAGGGCCTGGATCAGCACGTTCGGTACGCCGCTGAGGCCGAAACCGCCGACCGCGAGCGTCGCGCCGTCCGGCACATCGGCCACCGCCTCCGCGGCTGTGGCGACCACCTTGTCCATCCGAGAAGCCCCATCTCTCCCGAGCGTCATCTCCCCGAGCGCTCAGCGCCCCAATTAGTCAGGGCACTGAGTATTTCCTCGAGGTTTCAAACACGCTGCCACCCTGGCCTCCTTCCGTCAAGACCTCTAGGGAAAGTGCAGGTGAGTGCCCTGAAACGGGGCGGGACAGGTGGCACCCCGGCCAGGTATCGTTCAGTACACCAACCAATTTGATTCCTCTGTGCGGCGCGTCCATCGCGCCGCACGGGCCGAGCCGAGGAGCGCATATGGCCGCGGTGGACCTCTCCACCCACCCGGGGCACCTGGCCCGGCGGCTGCAGCAGGCGCACTATCTGCTGTGGAACACGATGGTCTCCGAGGAGATCACCTCGCCACAGTTCGCGGTCCTGAACGCACTCGTCGCGGAGCCGGGCCTGGACCAGCGCACCGTGGGGGAGCGGGTGGGCCTGGACCGCTCCACCATCGCCGAGGTCATCAGCCGGCTCGGGCGGCGCGGCCTGCTCGACAAGGTGCGCGACCCACAGGACGGCCGCCGTTTCCTGCTGCGCCTCACGGACGAGGGGATGCGCACGCACAAGAAGCTGACCGTGCGCACCGCCCGTATGAACCAGGTCTTCCTGGCCCCCCTCTCCGTCGACGAGCAGGCCCTGTTCTTCGACCTCATCCAGCGGGTCTCGGACGCGGCGGAAGGGCTCCGCAACCCGGCGGATCCGCTCGCGGTCCAGCGCTAGGCACGGTGGCTCGCTGTCATGCCGGTCAAGCGCGGTGCCGGCTGAGGCACCGCGCCTGAAAAGGCGCGCGTCGGCCGAGGCGCCGCGCCCGACAGGGCTTCGCGGTCACGCTTTCGCGAAGACCACCCACACCTGGCCCTTCGCGAAGTTCATCGGTGCACCGCCCGCCGTCGTGAACTCGGTGCCGTCCGTGGCGCCGGCGCGCGCCCAGTTCACGTTGAAGGCGCGGCCGTCGCGCAGCACCTTCGCCGTCCCCGAGCCGACCGTCTCCGTGTACGGCGTGTTGTTGCCGAGGACGTCGTGGAACTTGGACTCGCGGATCTTCACGTACTGCACGACGACCGTCGCGGGAGCCACCGTCGTTCCGTCCGTCGTCACGGTCGGCGTGCCGTCCATGTCCACCAGCCAGCGCTTCCGGCTCGCGGACCAGGTGAAGGTGAAGCGGGCGGCCGGGAAGCGCACGGTCTGCGAGCTCTGCGGGCTGCCGCCGGCGGGCGCCGCACCGAAGTGGAACCCGGTGGTGAGGGCGGCGGAGCCCGGCGCGGTGCGGGTCAGCCGCTGGGGGCGCAGGAACAGGTTGTGCGGTGAGGCCTTCCCGGTGCCGCGGTAGTAGGCGTCACCGGCTGCCGTGTCCGGCGAGTACGCGTGCAGTGGCGCCCGGTCGATCAGTGGCAGCAGCTTCTGCTGTGCCCCCGAGAAGGCGAGCGTCGGTTCGTCGAACTGACGTAGCAGCTCCAGGTCCGACTCGCGCGCGCTGCGCACCGGGCCGACGACCTTCGGCAGCTTGCTCGCGTAGATCGCCATCAGTCGGCTCAGACCGCCCTCGACCTGCTCCGCGTACACGATGTCCGCCGCTTCCAGACCCGTCTGGGGGCGGGCCGCACGCACGTTGTCGATCTTCACGGCGAGCACCGAACCGACGGCGGCGGGGCTTGGTGTCGGCTTCTCTTCGCTCTCCTGACTCGGGGTCGGGCTCGGTGCGTGACTGTGCCCGCGCCCGTCGTCGTTCGATCTGCCACCCACGGTGCAGCCCGTCACCAGGGGAGCTGTCACCACGGCGGCCAGCAGCGCCGCCGTCATCGCGCCGCGCCGCATCCGCGCCATCTGTCGCATGCCCACCGTGCCACCCTGTCCCGTGTCATTGATTGTCCGCTTATACGTTCAACGGTGGACATACCCGTTCGGTTCTGATCACGCGCGCTCACTGGGCCGATCGGCTCAGCGGGAAGCCTCGGAGGTGGTGGGTGAAGGGGGGCGGGAGCCGCCAGGTGGCGGTCAGGAGCGGCTGGGGCGGTGAGGGGCGGTCAGTCCTGCGGGCCGAAGATCTCCGCGAGGTCGTACCCCACCGGCTCCTCCAGCTGGCTGTACGTGCAGCTCTCGGCGGTGCGGTCCGGGCGCCAGCGGCGGAATCGGGCGGTGTGGCGGAACCGTACGCCGTTCTCCATGTGGTCGTACGCCACCTCGGCCACCCGCTCGGGCCGCAGCGGCACCCAGGACAGATCCTTCTTCGACGACCACCGGCTGGGGGCGCCCGGCAGCCGTGCCGTCTCGTGCGCCGACTCGTCCGCCCAGGCCGCCCACGGATGCTTCCCGACGTCCGCAAGACGCAACGGTTCCAGCTCCTCCACCAGCTCCGCGCGCCGTTTCATCGGGAACGCGGCGCTCACCCCCACGTGCTGAAGGGTGCCCGTGTCGTCGTACAGCCCAAGGAGAAGTGAACCGACGATCGGCCCGCTCTTGTGGAAGCGGTAACCCGCGACGACGACATCCGCCGTCCGCTCGTGCTTGATCTTGAACATGGCGCGCTCGTCCTGCCGGTAGAGCAGGTTGATCGGCTTGGCGATCACGCCGTCAAGACCCGCGCCCTCGTACTGCTCGAACCACTGGCGCGCCACGTCGATGTCCGTCGTCGCCGGGGCGACATGCACCGGGGCGGTGGCGCCGGCCAGCGCCATCACCAGCAAGGCACGCCGGTCGCCGAGCTCGACGTCGAGCAGCGCCCTGTCGGCCAGCGCCAGCAGGTCGAAGGCCACGAAGGAGGCGGGCGTCCGCTCGGCCAGCGTCCGCACCCGCGAGTCCGCCGGATGGATCCGCTCGGTGAGCGCGTCGAAGTCGAGCCGCCCGTCCCGGGCGATCACGATCTCGCCGTCCATCACACAGCGCCCCGGCAGCCGCTCCCGCAGCGCCTCCACCAGCTCGGGGAAGTACCTGGTCAGCGTCTTCCCGGTGCGGCTGCCGATCTCGACCTCGTCGCCGTCGCGGAACACGATCGCCCGGAAGCCGTCCCACTTCGCCTCGTAGTGCATGTCGGGCGGGATCCTCGCCACGGACTTGGCGAGCATCGGCTTCACGGGTGGCATCACCGGCAGGTCCATGGTTCGATTCTGCGCGGTTCCCGGGCCGTCCGCCCGGTGTGCGCGGCAGGCATCTCGGGCCTACCGTGGCTCGCATGGCAGAAGCGGTGGAACTGGAAGCAGCCGGGAGGACCGTACGTCTGTCCAGCCCGGGCAAGGTCTTCTTCCCTGAGCGCGGCTTCACGAAGCTGGATCTCGCCCGGTACTACCTCGCCGTCGGCGACGGCATCCTCCGCGCACTGCGCAACCGCCCCACCACCCTGGAGCGGTACCCCGACGGCGTGACCGGCGAGAACTTCTTCCAGAAGCGGGCGCCCAAGAACATGCCCGACTGGATCCCCACCGCCCACATCACCTTCCCCAGCGGCCGCAGCGCCGACGAGATGTGCCCCACCGAACCCGCGGCCGTCCTGTGGGCGGCCCAGTTCGGCACGCTCACCTTCCATCCGTGGCCGGTACGCCGTGACGACGTCGACCATCCCGACGAGCTCCGTATCGACCTCGACCCGCAGCCCGGCACGGACTACGCCGACGCCGTCCGCGCCGCCCACGAACTGCGCGCCGTCCTCGACGAGTTCGGCGGCCTGCGCGGCTTTCCCAAGACCTCCGGCGGCCGGGGCTTGCACGTCTTCGTGCCGATCGAGCCACGCTGGACGTTCACGCAGGTTCGCCGGGCCGCCATCGCCGCCGGGCGCGAACTGGAACGCCGGATGCCCGACGGCGTGACCACGAAGTGGTGGAAGGAGGAGCGCGGTGAGCGGATCTTCGTCGACTACAACCAGACCGCCCGCGACCGGACCATCGCCTCCGCCTATTCCGTACGACCCCGCCCGCACGCCCCGGTCTCCGCGCCGCTGCGCTGGGACGAGGTGGACGACGCCGTGCCCCGCGACTTCGATCTCGCGACCATGCCGGCGCGCTTCGCCGAACTCGGCGACGTGCACGCCGACATGGACGACCACGCCTTCTCGCTGGAAGCGCTGCTGGAACTCGCCAACCGGGACGAGAAGGATCACGGCCTGGGCGACCTGCCGTACCCGCCGGAGTATCCGAAGATGCCGGGCGAGCCCAAGCGGGTGCAGCCGAGCCGGGCCAGGCACGAGGCCGACTGAACGGGGAGGCTCCGGAGCCTCCCCGTACAGAGCGTCGGCTACAACTCCTTGATCCGGATGTCCCGGTACGAGACCACATCCGTCGTGCCGTGTACCTGGAGCCCGACGTAGCCGGAGGCGAAGCGTCGCCCGTCCGTGCCCGGGTCGTCCGAGCGCGGCGGGGTGAAGGCCTGGCCGCCGGTGTTGTCGAACTCGTTGATCAGCACGCCGTTGCGGAACACCGAGTAGTGCTGGTCGACCACCCGGATCTCGTAGTCGTTCCAGGTGCCCTTCTGGGTGACACCCGCACCGGCGAGGCCCACCCGGTCGAAGCCGTAGACCGATCCCGTCTTGTACATGTCGCCGTCGGGCTTGTCGAACACCTGCACCTCGTGCCCGTACTTGATGGCGACCCACTCCGGACGCGACTCCTCCGGGTGGTCATGGACCCACGGGAACCGCACGAATACACCGGAGTTGGCGTTCCCGGTGCCCGGAGCGTCGTCACGCCACTGGAGCTTCAGTGAGAAGTCACCGTACTTGCGCTGCGGGAACCACAGCATGCCAAGGCCCTGGACCGTGCTGCCGCTGGTGATCGACCCGTCGGCGTTGAGACCGAACGAACCGCCGCCCACCTGCGACCACTTGGCGAACGACTCCGGAGAGCCGTCGAAGATCGTGCTGTAGCCGTCGGTCTGACCCGGCTTGCCGATGCCGGACTCCTTGGCCGCCTCGGTGACCGTGTCGTACTCGCGCTGGTCGATGACCCCTTCCTTGAAGAGCTTGTCCAGGACGGTCTTCACGTGCTTGAGGAAGAGGGCGTGGGAGGTCCAGTCCTTCTCGTCCTCGATCAACTCGTTGATACGGCAACGGCTGTTGGTCACCCGGTTCGGAACACCCGAGTCGACCGTGCCGACGATCACCGTCAACCGTTCGTCGTACTCGGGGCAGTTGGGTGCGGGCACGCCACCGCCCGACGCGACCGTGAAGCTCACGGTACGCGCGGCGGACGTGTTGCCCGCCTTGTCGCTGGCCCGGTACGCCACGGTGTGCGCACCGACGCGGTCGACCAACACCGGTGCGGTGTAGGCGAGATAGGGCCCGGCATCGAGTGAGTACTCGATCGCGGCGACTCCCGATCCGCCCTCGTCACTCGCGCTCACGGCCACCTTGGCGCTGTTCACATACGCACCGTTCGAGTTCTTCGTCCCGTCGACGGTCACCCCGGTCACCGGTGGTGTCGTGTCCTCCGTCGGTGGTGCCACCACGGTGAACGCGACGCTCTTCTCGGCGGCCGTGTTGCCCGCCTTGTCGGTGGCGCGGTAGCGCACCTGGTGGGCGCCGAGCGCGTGCACCATCACGGGTGCCGTGTACGGCTGCCAGGCGCCGGAATCCACCGCGTACTCGATGGTGTTGACGCCGGAACCGGTGTCGGAGGCGGAGACAGTGACAGTCGCCATGTCGATATAGGCACCCGCGGGATCGCGCTCACCGCTCACCGTCGCCGAGGTCTCCGGTGGTGTCGTGTCCTCCGTCGGCGGCGCCACCACGGTGAACGCGACGTCCTTCTCGGGCGCCGTGTTGCCCGCCTTGTCGATCGCACGGTAGCGGAGCCGGTGATCACCGACCTGGTCGACCACGACAGGCGTGGTGTACGGCTGCCAGGCACCCGTGTCACCGAGCGCGTACTCGACCCGCTCGACACCGGAGCCCGCGTCCGTCGCACTGACGGTGACCGTCGCCGAACCCACGTACGCGCCCTGCGAGTTCGGCGACCCGGTCACGGAGGCCGAGGTCTCGGGCGCGGTCGTGTCCTCGCCGCCGCCCTCGGTGACCACGAGGATGCCCTGCATCGAGCCATGGCCCGGAATCGTGCAGTGGTAGAAGTACCGGCCGGGCGTGAGCGTGACCTCGGCGGTGTGCAGGCCGCCCTGGTCGTCGAACGGGTTGGCCAGGATGTTGAGTTGGACGTCGTTGTTGAACTCGGGGTCGGAGGTCACGAACGTCAGCGTGTGCGGCATCCCGGTCGTGTTGCCGGTCGCCGCGCTGTTCTCGAAGACGATCGTGGTCGCTCCCGCCACGGCCGTCGTCGGCGTGGAGATGTACTTGGTGATGTCGTCGCCCGCCGTCCAGGTGAGCGTCTGGGCGGCCGCGGTGTTCTGGGGAGCGTCGTCCGTACGCCCGAACGCCGACGTCGACGTCAGCCCGAGCACCATCAGCAGGGACGCCAGCAGGGCCGTCCACAGGCGTTCTGTTCTTCGCCTTCGTCCGCGCATCACTCCGCCTTCCCGGCAAGCTCGGCGGCGGCGGGAGTCGGTCCGCCGCCCGTGTAAGTCACCTTCCACAGCGCCGACTTGGCGTCCGAGGTGAAGAAGCCGCGGCCGTAGTCGAGGACGTACAGCGCGCCGTCCGGCCCGAACTTCCAGTCCATGAGGTTCTTGATGCCGTCGTTGCCGATGGGCACGATCTTCTTCAGGGACTCCGAGTGGACCGGGAGCCCGCCGTCGCCGGCGGTCTTCGGGTCGGTGATCACGGCGTTGCGCGGCTGGTCGGCGTCGTAGAAGTCACCGACGAACCACTTGCCGTCCCAATAGGCGGGCCATTGACCGGAGTTGGTGGCCGCGGCGTCGTACCGGTAGACCGGCCCGTTCATCGCCGCCTGGCCCCCGCCCTTCAGCCACGGCAGCAGATAGGTGGCCTCCTCGTTCTTGTACGAAGGGATGCCGTTGGCGTTGCGCGGGAAGTCCGGGGCGCCGCCCTGGGGTGAGTACCAGATGTTGTTGCCGGTGACTGGCGGGATGTTGACGAGACCGTCGTTGTTCGGGGACTCGTTCTTCGGGTGGTCGCAGTCGTACCAGCCGAGCGGCTGCGTCGGGTCCGGCAGATTGCGGTCGCGGTAGGGCTGCTTGTTGCCCATGCAGTACGGCCAACCCCGGTTGCTCGCCTTGGTGATGACGGCGAAGGTGTCGTACTTGGCCGGGCCCCAGGTGGTCGAGGGCGTGCCTGCGTCGGGGCCGACCCATCCGGCGTACAGGGTGTCGGTGTTCTTGTCGACGGAGATGCGGGCGGGGTTCCTGACGCCCATCACATAGATCTCGCCGCGGGTCTTGCCGCCGCCCTCGGCGGTCTCCTTGCCGGTGAAGAGGTTGCCTTCCGGCAGTGTGTAGGTGCCGTCGGGCTCGGGGTGGATGCGCAGGATCTTGCCGTTGAGGTTGTTGGTGTTGCCGGCGGTGCGGCGGGCGTCCGCGAACGAGACGCCCTTGTAGTTGGGCTGGGGGTTGTTGCCCGAGTAACCGTCGCTGAAGCCACTGGAGTTGTTGTCGCCGGTCGCGATGTAGAGGTTGCCCTTGGAGTCCCAGGCCATTCCGCCGCCCGCGTGGCAGCAACTGTGGATCTGCACCGGCCAGTTGAGGAGCACCTTCTCGCTGCTCAGGTCCAGCTTGTTCGTGACGGGATCGAGCGTGAAGCGGGAGACGCGGCGCTCGGCCATCCGTGTGTCACGGTTGATCCGGGAGTGGGGTGTGTAGTGGAGATACACCCAGCCGTTCCGCGCGAAGTCCGGGTCCAACTCAACACCGAGCAGGCCCTCTTCGACCTTGACCAGTTCGTCGCCGCCGCCCTTGTTGCCGAACACGGTGAGCGCGCCGGCCAGGGTGACCTTCTTGGTCTTCGGGTCGTAGACGTGGATCTCGCCCCTGCCCTTGCCGATGTCCGGGTTGTTCCAGTCGGTGATCACGGGCTGGGAGGAGTCCATGCCGCCGCGGCCGATGTAGAGCACCCGTCCGTCGGGCGCGGTCACCAGACCGTGCGGCTCGCCGATCTGGTCGTTCTGGCCCGGCTGATTGGGCTGGGTCAGGCGTTCCGCCTTGTAGTTGGCGTTGATCGTGGCCTTGCAGTCGGCCTGCGCCAGCCGGGTCGTCCAGAGCAGGGCGCCGCGCAGATGTGCACGGAAGTCCGTCTCGTCGTACGAGGAGACCGTGCCGCCCATGCCGGTGTAGAAGGACCGCCCGCCGTCGTAGTCACGGCACCAGCTCACCGGGTGGTCCGCGCCGTTCCTGCTCGCGCCCGGCTGATACGTCGACTCGCGCACCCGCGCCACGGTGTGCACATCGCCCGACGGGTTCTTCACCCAGTTGAGCCACTGGTCGGGGCGCTTCCACTCGGTGGGCAGGTCCTTGGCGGCGGGATGCTGCCGGTCGCCCACCTCAACGGTCGCCCGCTGTACGGCGGTTGGGCTGGTGCTCGCGGGGCGGGCACCGACGAGTCCGGTGAACCAGTCCGAGTAGGGCTCGGCGCGGACCGCGTCATGGATGCCGACGAAGCCGCCGCCCGCCTCCATGTAGGACTCGAGGCCGGCCTCCTGCTCGGGGTCGAGGACATCCCCGCCGCCCGTCAGGAAGACGATGGCGTTGAAAGTGCCCAGCATCGTCTCGTCGGTGAAGACCGACGGGTCGTCCGTCGCCTCCACCGCGAACCGCTGGGCGGCCGGGCCCGACAGGCCGATCTTCTCGATCGCCTCGATCCCGGCGTTGACGACCGGCGACTCGTCACCGGCCGCGGCGGAGCCGTGGAAGAGCAGCACCCGTACGTTGGCGCCGCCCGGAGGCGACGTGATGGACATCGTTGTCAGGGTCGGATCCGGAGCCGGGCGCGCACTCGCGGACGGCGCGGAAAGCGCTCCGGCGGTGACAGCTCCGGCGGCCAGGGCGGCCGCCCAGGCGCGGCGGTGCCTGCTCCGTCTTCTCGCGCTCAATTCTCGTAAAACGGACGGTGTTTGATGCGATGTGAGCCGCATGTGGTCATCCACTCCTCGCCGGTCACAGACAGCGCATAGGAAGCTAGACCTCTTTTCGCGACTCGCCAATAGGTATGACCGGGATCAAACGAACTTTGTCCTGAGTGTGGATAAACGACGGCGGCGCGGCTACCGTCTCACAGGTTCGTCTCCGTACATTCCGTACCAGGGTGGGGAGTTCGCCATGGACAGACGCGGTTTCAACCGGCGGATGCTGCTGGGCGGGGCGGCGGTCGCGGCCGGTGCGACATCGTTGTCGTCGGCGACTCAGGCGGTGGGCGTCGATGTCCCGGCCAGGACCGCTCCCGCCGGCGGCGAGGTCCGGCACATCAAGCTGTACGCCGAGAAGTTCGCCGACGGGCAGATGGGCTACGGCTTCGAGAAGGGCAAAGCCTCGATTCCCGGACCGCTGATCGAACTCAACGAGGGCGACACACTGCACATCGAGTTCGAGAACACCATGGACGTGGCGGCGAGCCTGCACGTCCACGGCCTCGACTACGAAATCTCCAGCGACGGAACGAAGCTGAACAGGAGCGACGTCGAGCCGGGCGGCACCCGCACCTACACCTGGCGCACCCACGCGCCCGGCCGCCGGGCGGACGGCACCTGGCGGGCGGGCAGCGCCGGTTACTGGCACTACCACGACCACGTCGTCGGCACCGAACACGGCACCGGCGGCATCCGCAAAGGCCTCTACGGCCCGGTGATCGTGCGCCGCAAGGGCGACATCCTCCCCGACAGGACCTTCACCATCGTCTTCAACGACATGCTGATCAACAACAAGCCGGCCCACTCGGGCCCCAACTTCGAGGCCACGGTGGGCGATCGCGTCGAGATCGTGATGATCACCCACGGCGAGTACTACCACACCTTCCACATGCACGGTCACCGCTGGGCCGACAACCGCACGGGGATGCTGACCGGCCCCGACGACCCGAGCCAGGTCATCGACAACAAGATCGTCGGACCCGCCGACTCATTCGGCTTCCAGGTGATCGCGGGGGAGGGGGTCGGGGCCGGGGCGTGGATGTACCACTGCCACGTCCAGAGCCACTCCGACATGGGGATGGTCGGGTTGTTCCTGGTGAAGAAGACGGACGGGACGATTCCGGGGTACGAGCCGCACGAGCACTAGGTCGCGCTGACGCCGGACCGCCCCAGGTCCAGGAACGGATTCTCGCGTGATGTGCGGGTCCCCGGAGGCGGGGGACGGGTCCGTCAGCCCGCATGGGCCTTTCTCCTAGTCATACGGTGGTCATCGATGCGTCCGGCTTCTCGCCGTGACGGGATCGCGTGAACCGAGAGCGCTCTCACCCGGCGGCGGCGCGGCGGCTATTCTGATCCGCAACCGTCGAGGAGGTGCCCAGAGGTGACCGAGACAGCGTCCCGCCCCACGTTGGAGGCCGTGGCCGCGCGGGCCGGGGTCTCCCGGGCCACCGTGTCACGCGTCGTGAACGGGGGCGACGGGGTCCGCGAGCCGCTCGTCGAGCGGGTCAAGCGGGCCGTGGAGGAACTGGGCTACGTCCCCAACCAGGCTGCGCGCAGTCTCGTCACCCGGCGCCATGACGCGGTGGCCGTCGTGATCGCCGAACCGGAGACCAGGGTGTTCGCCGACCCTTTCTTCGGTCTCCAACTCCGCGGCATCAGCAAGGAGTTGACGGCGCACGACTCACAGCTCGTGCTGTTGCTCACGGAAGGCCGTGACGACCATGTGCGGGTCGGCCGCTATCTCGCCGGCGGCCACGTCGACGGCGCGCTCGTTTTCTCGCTGCACCTCGACGACCCGCTGCCCGGTCTGATCCACGGCGCGGGTGTCCCCACCGTCTTCGGCGGGCGCCCCGGCTGGGGCGACGGCCCCCGCAAGGCCGTGTCCGCCGTGTACGTCGACTCCGACAACCGGGGCGGCGCCCGCGAGGCCGTACGTCACCTCGTCGGACTCGGGCGTACCCGCATCGCCCACATCACCGGAGCCCTCGACCAGACGTCCGCGGTCGACCGGCTCGACGGGTTCCGGGACGTCATGGTCGACGGCGATCCGCGGCTCATCGCCGAGGGTGACTTCACTCCCGCGGGCGGCGAGCGCGCGATGCGGGAGCTTCTGGAGCGCCGCCCCGACATCGACGCGGTGTTCGTCGCGAACGATCTGTCGGCCTCCGGTGCGCTGCGCGTCCTGCGCGAGAACGGGCGGCGGGTGCCCGAGGACGTCGCCGTGATCGGCTTCGACGACATGCTGCCGGTCGCCGAGCAGACGGACCCGCCTCTCACGACGGTCCGTCAGGACATAGAGGAGATGGGCCGATTGATGGCACGGCTGCTGCTGCGCGGCCTTGACCGCCGGGGTGGCGAGGAGGGCCTTGGCGGCGCGCCGTCCAGTGTGGTGCTGCCGACGACGCTGGTGCGGCGGGCCTCGGCGTAGGACGCGGCGGTTCTGCGGGGACCGGTGAGCGGTGAAGGAGACCCACGGTGGCATGGGGGCCGGGACGGTCTTCTCGAACCTCGGTTTGACGACGTAGGCGTGGACGAAAGTGAAGGTGAAAGCGGCCGTCTCCGCCTCGATCACGGTGGCACCTCCGGCGCGCACCCCGGACATCCGGGAAGATCTGGTCGCGACTCCCGCAGCGGTTGTCAGTGGGCGGTGCAAGACTCGGCGGTGCAGGCAATGTGACGCCTCAAAGGAGGGCATCATGCTCACCACCCGTTTTGTCACCGGCGCTCCGAACTGGATCGATCTCGGCACACCCGACATCGACGGCGCCACCTCCTTCTACGGAGGCCTCTTCGGCTGGCAGTTCCAGTCCGCGGGGCCCGACTCCGGCGGCTACGGCTTCTTCCAGCTCGCCGGAAAGACCGCCGCGGGCGGCATGCAGACCACTCCCGAGCAGGGCCCGCCCTCCTGGACCGTGTACTTCCAGACCCCCGACGCGGAGTCCACGGCCAAGGCGGCCGAGCACGCCAAGGGCTCCGTGCTGATGCAGCCCATGGACGTGATGGACGAGGGCCGTATGGCGATCCTCGGCGACGAGGCCGGGGTGCCCTTCGGTATCTGGCAGCCGGGCCGCCTCAAGGGTATCGACGTGGCCGGCGACCCCGGCTCGCTGACCTGGGTCGAGCTCTACACCCGGGACATCCCCGCGGCTGCCGCGTTCTATTACACCGTGTTCGGCTGGGAGACCTCGGCCACGCCGTTCCCGGGCGGCACGTACACCTGTATCAACCCGGCGGGTGCCCAGGTGGAGGACATGTTCGGCGGTGTCGTCGCACTGGCCGACGACCCGATCGAGGCCGGGTCGGGCGCGTACTGGCTGCCGTACTTCGAGGTCAGCGACACCGACGCCACGGTCAGCAAGGCCCAGGTGCTGGGCGGCAAGGTCCGGATGCCGGCCACGGACGTGGCGGGCGTGGGCCGCATCGCCAAGCTCGCCGACCCGTACGGGGCACGCTTCGCGGTGATCAAGAGCGTGCCGCAGCAGAGCTGACGGCTGTCCCCAGGGCTTGGGGGCGGGCGGGCAGGCGCGATCGCCTGGAACAACCCGGCGATCGTGCCGCGCGCCGCCGTGCGGGCCGTGTGCCGACGGGCCATCATCACGGAGGTCATGGCGCCGGACGGGGACCCGATGGCGCCGGATTGACACGGCGTTGATCGGCCATTGATCGAACGTTTTTCATCAGGCGGCACGATCTTCGCCATGCACACCGACACCGACACGGACCCCGACACCTCGTCCGACATGGGCTGGCAGGACCAGGCGCTGTGCGCGCAGACCGGGGCCGAGTTCTTCTTTCCCGAGCCGGGCAGCTCGGTCCGGGAGGCGAAGCGCATCTGCGGTATGTGTGCGATGCGCTCCGCCTGCCTCGACTACGCACTCAACAACGACGAGCGCTTCGGAGTCTGGGGCGGCCTCTCCGAGAAGGAACGGCTCAGCCTCCGGCGTATGGACCGGGAGTGACCCGCCTGCCGCCTCAACTCCGCGACGGCTCAGGCGAGTTCGCACGGCCGACCCGAGCGGGCTGCTGAGGCGGCAGCTCACACTGGCCGGGCCTGCCCTCCACGGGAAGGCCTTGGCGGGGCGGGGCGTACTCCGTCGCCCGTGAACGCGGCACCCCGTGGGCCGCTGTACCGCTCACCGATTCTTTCCTGCCCGCTGACAGCACTGCGCCGCCACCTGGTGGCCGGCGTGTACGACGCGGCGTCGGACCAGGTGACGGCATACGAGCGAGGCAACTCCACAGGTCCCCGGAACTCGTCCGGAGGGCCGGGCGTCAGCCGGCGGCGCGGGCCGCCATGCGGGCCTTGCGGGCCGCGAGCTTCTCGTCGAACTTGGAGGCCTCCGCGTCGAGGCCGCCCATGTAGAGGCCGAGCTGCTCCTGGGCCTGCAGGCCGAGCGGGTCGAGGCCGTCGATGTCGAGGACCTTGAGGTGGCGCAGTACCGGCTGGAGCACGTCGTCGTGGTGGATGCGCATGTTGTAGACCTCGCCGATGGCCATCTGCGCGGCGGCACGCTCGAAGCCGGGCATGCCGTGGCCGGGCATCCGGAAGTTGACGACGACGTCACGCACGGCCTGCATGGTCAGGTCGGGGGCGAGCTCGAACGCGGCCTTCAGCAGGTTCCGGTAGAAGACCATGTGCAGGTTCTCGTCGGTCGCGATGCGGGCCAGCATGCGGTCGCAGACCGGGTCGCCCGACTGGTGGCCGGTGTTGCGGTGCGAGACACGGGTCGCCAGCTCCTGGAAGGCGACGTACGCGACGGAGTGCAGCATCGAGTGACGGTTGTCCGACTCGAAGCCCTCACTCATGTGCATCATGCGGAACGCTTCGAGCTGGTCGGGGTCGACGGCGCGCGAGGCGAGGAGGTAGTCGCGCATCACGATGCCGTGCCGGCCCTCCTCCGCGGTCCAGCGGTGCACCCAGGTGCCCCAGGCGCCGTCACGGCCGAAGAGCGAGGCGATCTCGTGGTGGTAGCTGGGGAGGTTGTCCTCGGTCAGCAGGTTGACGACGAGCGCGATGCGGCCGAGCTCGGTGACCTTGGACTGCTCCTTGCCCCAGGCCTCGCCGTCCTCGAAGAGGCCGGGGAAGTTGCGGGCGTCGCTCCACGGCACGTACTCGTGGGGCATCCAGTCCTTCGCCACTTTCAGGTGGCGGTTGAGCTCCGTCTCGACCACTTCCTCCAGCGCGAAAAGCAGCCGAGCGTCGGTCCAGTCGGAGGACGGGCTTGCGAGGTGGGGAGAGGTGATCGTCACAGGTGCTCCAGGGGGACGGGGCGGGAACGCGAATACTGAGGGGGGCGCAAGCGGGGACGCGAGCGAGGATGCAACCTACGGCATCGTAGGCTACGTATCCGTAGGTTACGAAACCGTAGGTTAAGCGCGGTGTAAAGACCCCCTGATCAGCAGGGGTGTCCCGGGTGGATCCAGTGCCTTCGGCAGTTGTCCGAACCCGCTCCGGAGGCCCAGGTCCCGGGGCCGAACGGGTGCCGTGATCACCCATTCAGACGTACAGCTCCCGAAGTCGGACCGAGAGGCATGTCACACAGCCTTCGAGCTTCTCGAACTCGCTGATGTCCACGAGGACGGGCTCATGGCCGAGGTCCGCGAACAGCTCGGCCGTCTTCGGGGCGCTCGACGCCATCAGCAGTCTTCCGCCGCCGAGCAGGACGACGTGCGAGCCGGACTCCTCCGGCACGGGTAGGAAGCGCGGGAACAGCGACGGCGTGTCCACGTCCGGGAGATGGCCGATCACCGTCCCGTCCGGCAGCGCCGTGACCGCGGACTTCAGGTGCAGGACCTTGCTCAGGGGTACGGCGACGACCTGCGCCCCGAGCGGTTCGAACGCCGCCCGCACCTGCTCGACCCCGGCCGCGTTGGTGCGCGCGCTCCGCCCCACGTACATCATGTCGCCGATTTTCAGAATGTCACCGCCGTCCATGGTGCCCGGTTCCCAGACCCAGTTCACCGAGCAGCCCAGGCGCGCCACGGCCTCCTCGACCCCGGCGGTCTCGCCGCGCCGGGACTCGGCGCCGGGGCGGGCGATCAGCGCGACATTGCGGAAGACGACCACGGTGTCCTCGACGAACACCGAGTCCGGGCAGTCGTCCGCCGGATCCACCTCGACGGTCTCCCAGCCGTGCGTACGCAGTGCCTCCGCGTACGCCTCCCACTGCTCGACCGCCAGGTCGACATCCACCGTCTGGCGCTCGACGTGGGTCACCAGCCCCTCGGCGAGGCGGGGGCTGGGCCGACGTATGAGAGCTTTCTGGCTGGGCACGTGCGGGTCTCCGAATCGGCAGGGGGCGTCGGCGCACATCATGCAGCGCCGATCCGCGCCGACAACAGCCCCCAGAGCCCGCGCGAGGCAGTCCGGGGGCCGCGCGAGGCGGTCCCTCCGATCGAAACTATGCGATTCGCCCTGCCTGGCGCTAGGAGGGATACCCGACAGCTTCCCGACCGATTTCTTTCAGTTCTCCTCCTTCCAAGAGCAATGTGCGCGTGATTCCGAGCGATTCCAGGAACGGCATGTCGTGGCTGGCGACGATCAGCGCTCCCTCGTACGACTCCAGCGCGGACGTGAGCTGCCGGACGCTCGCCATGTCGAGGTTGTTCGTCGGCTCGTCGAGCATCAGGAGCTGCGGCGCGGGCTCGGCCAGCATCAGCGCGGCGAGCGCCGCGCGGAAGCGTTCGCCGCCGGAGAGCGTTGCCGCGAGCTGGTCGGCCTTCGCCCCCTTGAACAGGAAGCGGGCCAGCCGCGCCCGGATCCGGTTGTTGGTGGCGGCGGGTGCGAAGCGTGCCACGTTCTCGACGACGCTCAGTTCGTCGTCGAGGATGTCGAGCCGCTGTGGCAGGAAGCGCGTCGGCACATGGGCCTGCACCTCACCGGACACGGCGTCCAGCTCCCCGGAGATCGTGCGCAGCAGCGTCGTCTTACCCGCGCCGTTGCGCCCGATCAGCGCGATCCGCTCGGGCCCGCGCAGGTCGAAGCCGCCGTCCACGCGCGCGCCGTACTTCAACTCCAGGTCCAGGAGGGTGAGTACGTTACGGCCCGGCGGTACCGCCGTGTACGGCAGGTCGATGCGGATCTCGTCGTCGTCCCGTACGGCGTCCACCGCGTCGTCGAGGCGTTCCTTGGCGTCGGCGAGCTTCTCCTCGTGCAGGATGCGGTACTTGCCGGCGGACACCTGCGCCGTGCGTTTGCGCATCCGCATGACAGCCCTCGGTTCGCGCTTCTGGTCGAACATCTTCTGCCCGTACCGCTTGCGTCGGGCCAAAGTGACCTGGGCGTCGACCAGTTCGCGCTTCTGCTTCTTCATGTCGGACTCGGCGACGCGCACCATGCGCTCAGCCGCCTCCTGCTCGACGGCGAGCGCCTCCTCGTACGCGGAGAAGTTGCCGCCGTACCAGGCGACCTCTCCCGAGCGCAGATCGGCGATCTGGTCGACCAGGTCGAGGAGTTCACGGTCGTGGCTGACCACGACCATGACGCCGCACCAGGCCCCGACGGCCGCGTAGAGCCGTCGGCGGGCGTACAGGTCGAGGTTGTTGGTCGGCTCGTCCAGCAGGAGTACGTCGGGGCGGCGCAGCAGGAGCGCGGCCAGACGCAGCAGCACCGACTCGCCGCCCGAGACCTCGCCGACGGTGCGGTCCAGGTCGATGTGGCCGAGCCCGAGTTCGCCGAGTGTCGCGAGCGTTCGCTCCTCGACGTCCCAGTCGTCTCCTACGACGTCGAAGTGCTCCTCGGTCGCGTCCCCGGCCTCGATGGCGTGCAGCGCGGCGCGGGTGGCGGCGACGCCGAGCGCTTCGTCGACACGCAGGCCGGTGTCGAGCGTGACGCTCTGCGGCAGGTAGCCGACCTCGCCCGCCACACGGACGGTGCCGTCGGCCGGCGTGAGTTCTCCGGCGATCAGCTTCAACAGGGTCGATTTTCCGGACCCGTTGACGCCGACGAGCCCGGTCCTGCCGGGTCCGAAGGCGACCTGGAGGTCGTCGAAGACGGCGGTGCCGTCCGGCCAGGCGAAGGAGAGGGAGGTGCAGGTGATGGAGGTGGGGAAGGTAGACAAAATGGCCTCGCGGTTTGCCGGGTGCGGTCGGGGGCACGTGTGGGGGACACCGCGAGATGGCGACGATCAAGGTACGAGGCAGATCAGGTCCGAGGACGGATCCGGTTCCGAAGGCGGATCCGATTCCGAGGGCAGCGAAAAGGCCCTGTACCGGAGGGACGGCTCGTACGCCGAGGTCGCACGCTGCGCACACGGACGCCAGAAAGTACTGGCTGTGTGTGACGCGGTGTCTCCGACCTCAGACGAGCAACGTCCTTCTCCATTCGACGGCAACAGGACCGCTTCACACCGTAGGAGCGGGCCTGACCCATGTCAAAGGAATTAGCGTGGCCCTCAGACGACGCAAAGGAGACCCCGTGCCCGACGGCTCGCTCTCGCTGCCCGCCCGGCTCTACCTGCTCTCCTGGGACACCACGAGGCTCAAGGTCACCGGCGCGACCCATCTCCACCACCTGGTGCGCGCCGGAGCACTCACGGAACTCGCGCAGCGCGGACTGCTCGCGGACGTGGAGGGCATCGCGACCCCTGTCGACCCCGACGCCCATACGGGGGACCTGGTCCTGGACGGGCTCCTGGAGCTTGTCGAGGAGTCCCGGCCGCGGAAGTGGAAGGCCTGGGTGACGCTGCGGGCCCGCGTCACCCTGGACGCCGTACGCGCGCAGCTTGCGGCCGACGGATACCTGAGGGCGGAGAAGAAGCGGGTGCTCGGGCTGTTCCCGTCCGTGGAGTACGAGCTGGAGCGGCTGGCCGCCGTGGACGCACTGCGTGAGGACGCGCGGCGGGTGCTGCTCGGGCCCGTGCCCGTCGCCGACGTATCCGACCGCGACGCGGCTCTCGTCGCCCTCGCGGCCGCGGCCGAACTGCGTACGCTCCTGCCGGGCAAGGACCGCAAACTCCACAAGGACCGCATCGAGGAGTTGACCGACCGCGGCGGCGCGGCGGCTCCGGCTCTGAAGAAGGTCATCCAGGAGGTACGTACCGCGGTCATCGTGGCGGTGACCACCGGGGCGGCGACGGGGGCGGCCGCGGGCGGCTGAGGGGCGCGGGGAAGACGGAGGGGGCCGCGGAACGGGCCCGCGCTCAACGTGAGGGCGGGACACCAGGGGCGCAGTCCATCGCGTGGAGGAGCCCGTACCGGCGCGGGATGGGCATCGCGCAGGTCGCGCACGCCGCGGTCTCTCGCGCCGCGCGGGAGCCGCAGGGCACGGGAACCCACGACCGGGCGGCCGAAGGCGCGACCACGCCGAGTTCAACGCGCTGAAGAGTGGTGGTCGCCGAGGAGGGGCGGGGAGCCGCTCAGCAGGGGCCGCGCATGAGCTCCGCGAGGTCGTGGTCCAGGTCCACCTGGAGGTGCTCAAGCCCGGTGGGCACGAGCTCCGTCGTCCGCGACAGGAAGCTCCGCACCTCACCCGAGCGCACATGCACCACCGCGGTGCCCTCGGGGGCGTGGAACTCCAGAACGGTGCGGTCGTAACCGTACGGCCGCACTCGTACGTCCCCATGGCCCACCTCGTCCTCCAGCCCGGACACGAGCAGCTCGCGGGCGAAGGTCCAGCACACCTCCACGCCTTCGAGCGTGGCGGGGGCGGGGAAGGTCATGCGGACGGCGAAGGGATCGCTTCGGTCGTAGTGGAGGGTTGCGGGAATACTCGGCATCCTCGGCGCGGCGGCGACGAGGCGGGCCTCTACGGGCTGCTCGATGACGATGGACAACGCCTTGCTCCCTTGTGACAGCTGAACGAACTCGGGTCGGATGAGGCCGGTCAATAGAAGAGACGAAGGAACAGGCCAATCCGTGCACATGAAACCTGAGTGACCTGTGTCACCGCTTTCATTCGCTGTGGTGATCCTCTTTCTCGTCCTGCTGTTCCCCGGACAACCGAGAGGACACTCGGTGGGGGTCCCGGGGTTCCCGGAAGAGGCCATCTGGACGCCACTGGGGGAGTGGGCTAGCTTCGCCCGCCATGAGGGGCTTGGGAAAGACGCGACGCACGAGACGTACGAGCCGGATGGTCACCGTGGGGCTGTGCGCGGGAGCGCTCGCCGCCGCGCTGACAGCACCCGCACAGGCGCAGGGGGCGGCACAGGCGCAAGGGACGGCACAGGTGGCGGCCAGGGCGCCCCATTGGGAGCTGAAGGACAGCGGCACGGACGTACGCTTCCGCGGACTGTCGGCCGTCAGCAGGAACACCGCCTGGGTGGCCGGTTCCGGCGGCACCGTGCTGCGTACCGGCGACGGCGGCGCGAGCTGGCGGAACGTCTCGCCACCCGGCGCCCAGGACCTGCAGTTCCGCGACATCGAGGCCTTCGACGCCAGGCGTGCCGTGGTCCTGGCCATCGGTGAGGGCGAGGCCTCCCGCGTGTTCAGGACCGAGGACGGCGGCGCGACCTGGACCGAGTCGTTCCGCAACACCGACGCCAGGGCTTTCTACGACTGCATCACCTTCTTCGACAGTAGCCACGGCCTGGCGATGAGCGACCCGGTGGACGGCAGGTTCCGCATCCTGTCCACCGGAGACGGCGGCCGCTCCTGGACGGTACTGCCCGACGAGGGCATGCCCGCGGCCCTGGCCGGCGAGGCGGGCTTCGCGGCGGGCGGGCAGTGTCTGGTGAGCTCGGGGCCGCGTGACGTGTGGCTGGCCACCGGTGGGGGCGCACGCGCGCGTGTGCTGCACTCCGCCGACCGGGGCCTGACCTGGACGGCCACCGACACACCCATACCGGCGGGCGACTCGGCACGCGGTGTCTTCGCCCTCGCCTTCCGGGACCGTATCCACGGCCTCGCGGTCGGCGGTGACTACAACCCCGACCAGCCCTCCCCGAAGGCGGCGGCGGTCACCCCTGACGGCGGCCGCACCTGGACGCCTGCGGCACAGCCGCCGCCCGCGTACCGCTCCGGCGTCACCTGGTTCCCGCACAGCCGTACGTCCGCGCTCGCGGTGGGGCCGACCGGCACCGACCTGACGACCGACGGCGGCCGCACCTGGCACACGCTGGACACCGGCTCGTACGACACCGTGGACTGCGCCCCCGACCTCGGTTGCTGGGCGTCCGGCGAGAAGGGCCGGGTGGCACGCCTGGAGCGTTGACCTGTGCGGTGTCCGTCGGGAAGCGGGGTACCCGTGTCACGAACGGAAGTGACACGGAACTGCCTCGAAGCCCGAAAGCGAGTGATCAGAGATGCCACGCGGTTCGAGCCCCAAGCGGGAACGCCAGTACGAACACATCAAGGAGAGCGCCCGCGACCGGGGCGACAGCGAGAAGCGCGCAGAGGAGATCGCCGCCCGGACCGTCAACAAGGAACGCGCCCGCGTCGGCGAGTCGAAGACCGCGAGCCGGACCTCTGTCGAGGACATGTCGTCCGCCAAGCGCGGCGGTCAGCGCTCGCACAAGGGCGCCCAGGGGCCCACGTACGACCAGCTGTACGAGGAGGCCAGGCGGCGCGGCGTCCACGGCCGCTCGGACATGAACAAGCAGCAACTGCGCCGCGCGCTGGGCGACAAGGACTGACGGCGGTCGAACCGGACGTGTCGACGCCTGCCCGGTCGGGTCGTTTCCAGGAGGACTGACGGCGGCCCGACCGGACGTACCCACCCCCGGCCTGCCGACCCGCTCGCTCGTCGTACGCTCGTGCCCACCATGACGACCGTGAGGATCCCCGCGGGCTGGCCCGCCACCGAAGAGCAAGCACGCGCCGTGCAGGACGAGTTGCGGGGGCGGGTGGTCCTCGGAGACGCGGGACCGCCACCCGGCACGGGCCGGGTGACAGGCGTCGACGTGGCGTACGACGACGCGCGGGACGTCGTCGTGGCCGCGGCCGTCGTGCTCGACGCGGCGACGCTGGACGTCGTCGCCGAGGCCACCGCCGTCGGCCAGGTCTCCTTCCCGTACGTTCCCGGGCTCCTCGCCTTCCGCGAGATCCCGACCGTCCTGGCCGCACTCGACGCCCTGCCCTGCGCACCGGGTCTGGTCGTCTGCGACGGCTACGGCCTGGCCCATCCGCGCCGCTTCGGGCTCGCCAGCCACCTCGGCGTGCTGACCGGGCTGCCCACGATCGGCGTCGCCAAGAACCCCTTCACCTTCGGTTACGAGGAGCCCGGCGCCCGGCGCGGCAGCGCGTCCCCGCTTGTCACGGGCCGGGACGAGGTGGGCCGTGCGCTGCGCACCCAGGACGGCGTGAAGCCGGTGTTCGTGTCCGTCGGCCACCGGGTGAGCCTTGACAACGCGTGCGCGCACACGCTCGTGCTCACTCCGAAGTACCGCCTCCCGGAGTCCACTCGACGCGCGGACTCCCTCTGCAGGCGGGCGCTCCAGGAGGCAACTCCCTGAGAGCTGCCCCACGATGACTGAGTACGTCTTCTGAGTACGAGTACGGATGTGGGCGCACCGTCGTGATCGGCAGGCTGTGCAGCATGACGACGCACCGCGCCCCGAAGGCCGAAGCCACGCCCACCCAGCCCGTCGAGCGTGCCGTGATGGCCGCGCTGTTCCTCGCCGTGATCGCCGGAGTCGCCTGGATAGGCGGGATGGTCTACACGGTCACCGGGTGGACGTTCTGAGTCCCTGGAAGGTCCGCTAAAGGGCGGCCGCCACCCGGAACGTGATCCCCGCCCCACGGAGCCGCGCCGTCAGTGCGTCCCCCATCGCCACCGCCGTCGTGACCTGCCCAGCCGTCTCCGGCAGCTCGTCGAAGGCCAGCGACAACGCGGACTCCGCGAACATCTTGGCGGTCTCGCCGTAGCCGGGGTCGCCACCCGCGACCTCCGTGAAGACGCGGCGCCCGCCGCCCTCGCCCACGAACCGCACCGAGAACCAGCTCTTCGCGCGCACCGCCGCGCTCGGTCCCTCCCCGGGCTTGAACCGGTCGGACAGCCAGCGGCGGGCGGGCGGCAGCTGGGCTGCCGCGAAAAGCGCACCCGTCGCGGCGACGCCGCCCAGTGCGATGGGCAGCCGTTCGACGGCCGCGTAGTGGCGGTAGCGGAAGTCGGGCCCGTACCGCTCCAGGGCCCGTGCGGACCGCCGCACCACCTGAGGGTCGATCGTGGGGAGCGGGAGGGCCCACGCACCGATCTCCTTGGCGAACCGCGGAGCGCTCTGGGGTGCCTCCGCCCGCCGTCCCACCAGCCGAGGCTCGTGCCGCCCGCGGTCGCGGGCCGCGGCCCGCAGCTGTCGTCCGCGCGAGAACTGGCCGAGCGCCGAGGCGAACGTGCCGCCCGAGAACATCGCCTGGGCGCGCACGAACCCGTCCACCCGCAACGGAACGCCCTCCGGAAGCTGTTGCACGGTGAAGTACACGCCCAGGTCGTGCGGAATCGAGTCGAAACCGCAGGCGTGCACGAGCCGCGCGCCGGTCTCCCGCGCGCGCGTGTCGTGCCGGACGTACGTCAGGTCGACGAACTCGGGCTCACCGGAGAGGTCTACGTAGTCCGTACCGGCGTCGGCGCAGGCGGCCACCAGTTCCTCGCCGTAGGTGACGTACGGTCCGACCGTCGTGGCGACCACGCGCGCGTGGCGGGCGAGTTCACGCAGCGACTCCGGATCGGACACGTCCGCGCGAAGGACGTCCGGGGCGTCGGGGACTCCTGAAGCACCGGGCGCATCGGAGGCACCGGGCGCGTCGTGTACCTCGGCAGTGCCGGCCAGCCGCTCCCGCAGCCGGTCCAGTTTCTCCTGGCTCCGCCCCGCGATCGCCCACCGCAGCCCCTTGGGCGCGTGCGAGGCGAGGTACTCCGCGGTGAGTTCCCCGACGAACCCCGTGGCTCCGAAGAGCACGATGTCGTACGCGCGATCCGCGCGATCCGTCCCGTTCGGCCTGCTCATGACACTCCTGCTCCTGAACCGCGCAGCCGTGCGCGAAGCGCCGTTGTCGGTGGCTGAGGCTAGCGTGAGGTACGAGCAGCCGGACAACGAGGTCGGACGAAGAGGTCGGAGGTGGCCGTGGCCGTGCCGAAGGACGCCCTGAAAAAGTGGGAGAAGGCGCGCCGGTCCTCCCATGTGCTGCCCGGCGCCACCGAGGAGTTCCCCGGCCCGCCGAGAAGTCCCGCTCGCCCGTCGACGCCCCGGAATTTAACTAAGCGCTTGCTCGTTGAGGGCTTGCCCGATGTGGAACACGTTCTTAACATCGCTGATGTCACATCAGTGGTGTCACAGCGCTGGGGGCTTGATGGCAGTGACGGGTACGGCAGGGCATGGCCCGCTCGCCGGAGTGCGCGTCGTCGAACTGGCAGGGATCGGCCCCGGCCCGTTCGCTGCGATGCTCCTTGCCGACCTCGGTGCTGACGTGGTCCGCGTGGACCGCCCCGGTGGCGCCGGGCTCGCGATCAATCCCGAGTACGACGTCACCAACCGCAACAAGCGGTCGGTGGTGATCGACCTCAAGGCCGAGGACGGGCCCGCCCGCGTCCTCGACCTGGTCGACCGCGCGGACATCCTCATCGAGGGCTATCGCCCGGGCGTCGCCGAGCGCCTCGGCGTGGGCCCGGTGACCTGTCACGCCCGCAACCCGGGGCTCGTCTACGGCCGGATGACCGGCTGGGGACAGGAGGGCCCGCTGGCCCCGCGCGCAGGGCACGACATCGCGTACATCGCCCTGACCGGCACACTCGGGATGATCGGCAAGCCGGACGAGCCGCCGGTGGCCCCCGCGAACCTCCTCGGCGACTACGCGGGCGGCTCGCTCTACCTCGTCGTCGGCGTCCTCGCGGCGCTCCACCACGCGCGCGCTACCGGCGCCGGACAGGTCGTGGACGCGGCCATCGTCGACGGCGCGGCGCACCTGTCCGCGATGATCCACGGCATGCTCGCCGCCGGCGGCTGGCAGGACCGGCGCGGCGCCAACCTGCTGGACGGCGGCTGCCCGTACTACGGGACGTACGAGACGTCGGACGGGCAGTACATGGCCGTGGGCCCCCTTGAGCAGCAGTTCTACGACGAGTTCGTGCAACTTCTCGGCGTCGAGGACCAGGCACCGGCCCGCAAGGACCTGTCGCGCTGGGGCGAGCTGCGCGAGACGGTCGCGGCCCGCTTCAGGACCCGTACGAGGGACGAGTGGACGGCCGTCTTCGAGGGCTCCGACGCGTGCGTGGCGCCGGTCCTCTCGCTGCGCGAGGCCCCCGCTCACCCGCACCTTGCCGCCCGCGGCACCTTCACCGACCACGGAGGCATCACCCAGCCCGCCCCCGCACCCCGTTTCTCCGCCACCCCGACCTCCGTCCGCAGCGGGCCCGCCCAGCCGGGCGCCGACACGGCGGAGGTGGCCCGCGACTGGGATGTACCCGACCTCCTGAAGGGTGACCCCGAATGAAGCGGCAGATCTTCGCGCCCGAGCACGACGCCTTCCGCGAGACGGTGCGCACCTTCCTCGCCAAGGAGGTGCTGCCGTACTACGAACAGTGGGAGAGGGACGGCATCGTCTCGCGCGACGCCTGGCGGGCGGCCGGAAAGCAGGGGCTCCTCGGGTTGGCGGTGCCCGAGGAGCACGGGGGCGGCGGCAACGCCGACTTCCGCTACAGCGCCGTACTGGCCGAGGAGTTCACGCGCGCGGGGGCCCCCGGAATCGCGCTCGGACTGCACAACGACATCATCGGGCCGTATCTGACGGGCCTCGCCACCGAGCAGCAGAAGCGGCGCTGGCTGCCCGGGTTCTGCGACGGCTCGCTGATCACGGCGATCGCCATGACCGAACCCGGCGCCGGATCCGACCTCCAGGGCATCACGACCCACGCCGAGGACCGGGGCGACCACTGGCTGCTCAACGGCTCCAAGACCTTCATCTCGAACGGGATCCTCGCCGATCTGGTGATCGTGGTGGCGAGGACCACCCCCGAAGGCGGTGCCAAGGGGCTGTCCCTGCTCGTCGTCGAGCGAGGCATGGCGGGCTTCGAGCGCGGGCGCAACCTCGACAAGATCGGCCAGAAGGCCCAGGACACGGCCGAGTTGTTCTTCAACGACGTCGCCGTGCCCAAGGAGAACCTGCTCGGCGAGCTGAACGGCGCCTTCGTCCATCTGATGACCAACCTCGCGCAGGAGCGCATGGGTATCGCCGTCGCCGGGATCGCCGCCGCCGAATACCTGCTCGAAATCACCACGGAGTACGTCAAGGAGCGCGAGGCCTTCGGGCGGCCGCTGTCCAAGCTCCAGCACATCCGCTTCGAGATAGCAGAGATGGCCACCGAGTGCGCCGTCACCCGGACCTTCCTCGACCGCTGCATCGTCGATCACTCGAACGGGGAACTCGACGCCGTACACGCCTCGATGGCCAAGTGGTGGGCCACCGAGCTGCAGAAGCGGGTCGCGGACCGCTGCCTCCAACTGCACGGCGGCTACGGCTACATGACCGAGTACCGCGTCGCCAGGGCCTTCACCGACGGCCGCATCCAGACCATCTACGGCGGGACCACCGAGATCATGAAGGAGATCATCGGCCGTTCCCTCCTTGGTTAACCCTCCTGAAAGGCTTGATCAGTGAGCACCGAAGCGTATGTGTACGACGCGATCCGCACCCCGCGCGGCCGCGGCAAGGCGAACGGCGCCCTGCACGGCACCAAGCCCATCGACCTCGTCGTCGGGCTCATCCACGAGGTACAGCGCCGCTTCCCGGGCCTCGACCCGGCCGCGATCGACGACATCGTGCTCGGTGTGGTGGGCCCGGTCGGCGACCAGGGCTCCGACATCGCCCGGATCGCCGCGATCGCCGCCGGACTCCCCGACACGGTCGCCGGAGTCCAGGAGAACCGCTTCTGTGCCTCGGGCCTGGAGGCCGTCAACCTGGCCGCGATGAAGGTCCGTTCGGGCTGGGAGGACCTGGTGCTCGCGGGCGGCGTCGAGTCGATGTCGCGGGTGCCGATGGGCTCGGACGGTGGCGCCTGGTTCGCCGACCCGATGACCAACATGGCGACGAACTTCGCGCCGCAGGGCATCGGCGCGGACCTCATCGCCACCATCGAGGGCTTCACGCGGCGCGATGTCGACGAGTACGCCGCGCTGTCCCAGGAGCGGGCCGCCGCAGCGTGGAAGGACGGGCGCTTCGAGAAGTCGGTCGTCCCGGTGAAGGACCGCAACGGCCTCGTCGTCCTCGACCACGACGAGCACCTGCGCCCCGGCACCACCGCCGACTCGCTCGCCAGGCTGAAGCCGTCGTTCGCCGACATCGGCGACCTGGGCGGCTTCGACGCCGTGGCGCTGCAGAAGTACCACTGGGTGGAGGCGATCGACCACGTCCACCACGCGGGCAACTCCTCCGGCATCGTGGACGGCGCCTCGCTCGTTGCCGTCGGCTCCAAGGAGGTCGGCGAGCGCTACGGGCTCACCCCGCGCGCGCGGATCGTCTCCGCGGCCGTCTCCGGCTCCGAGCCCACCATCATGCTCACCGGACCTGCTCCGGCGACCCGCAAGGCGCTCGCCAAGGCCGGTCTGACCATCGACGACATCGACCTCGTCGAGATCAACGAGGCCTTCGCGGCGGTCGTCCTGCGCTTCGCCAAGGACATGGGCCTGTCCCTGGACAAGGTCAACGTCAACGGCGGCGCGATCGCGCTGGGCCACCCGCTCGGCGCCACCGGCGCCATGATCCTCGGCACCCTCGTCGACGAACTGGAGCGCCAGGACAAGCGCTACGGCCTCGCCACGCTGTGCGTGGGCGGCGGCATGGGTATCGCCACGATCGTCGAGCGCGTCTGACCTTTCCCAGCGGATCAACGGACATCGGATCCAGGGACATCGGATCCACGGTCTACAGATCTACGGACAACGGATCCAGGGACAACGGATCCACGGATCAACGGAGCAACTCCTGATGAGCACTGAGCCCACCACCATCCGCTGGGAACAGGACGAGACCGGCGTCGTCACCCTCGTCCTCGACGACCCCAACCAGTCCGCCAACACCATGAACCAGGCCTTCCAGGCCTCGATCGCGGCGATCGCGGAACGCGCCGAGGCCGAAAAGGACTCCATCCGCGGAATCATCTACGCCTCCGCCAAGAAGACCTTCTTCGCGGGCGGCGACCTCAAGGAGATGATGGGGGTCGGTCCGGAGAACGCCCAGCAGGCGTTCGAGACCGGTACAGCCATCAAGTCCTCCCTGCGCCGCATCGAGACCCTCGGCAAGCCGGTCGTCGCCGCCATCAACGGCGCGGCACTCGGCGGCGGTTACGAGATCGCCCTCGCCTCCCACCACCGCGTCGCCCTCGACGCCCCCGGCACGAAGATCGGCCTGCCCGAGGTCACCCTCGGACTGCTCCCGGCGGGCGGCGGCGTCACCCGCACGGTCCGGCTGATGGGCATCGCGGACGCGCTGCTGAAGGTCCTGCTCCAGGGCACCCAGTACTCCGCGCAGCGGGCGCTGGAGCACGGTCTCGTCCACGAAGTGGCGGCCACGCCCGAGGAGTTGCTCGCCAAGGCGCGCGCCTTCATCGACGCCAACCCCCAGTCGCAACAGCCGTGGGACAAGCCGGGCTACCGGATCCCGGGCGGTACGCCGTCCAACCCGAAGTTCGCCGCCAACCTGCCCGCGTTCCCGGCCAACCTGAAGAAGCAGCTGAACGGCGCCCCCTACCCGGCCCCGCGCAACATCCTCGCGGCCGCCGTGGAGGGCTCACAGGTCGACTTCGAGACCGCGCTGGTCATTGAGGCGCGCTACTTCACCGAGCTGGTCACCGGGCAGACCGCCAAGAACATGATCCAGGCGTTCTTCTTCGACCTCCAGGCGGTCAACTCCGGTGCCAACCGGCCCAAGGACATCGCACCGCGCCAGGTCCGCAAGGTCGCCGTCCTCGGCGCCGGGATGATGGGCGCGGGCATCGCGTACTCGTGTGCTCGCGCGGGCATCGACGTCGTCCTCAAGGACGTGACCGCCGAGGCGGCGGCCAAGGGCAGGGCGTACTCCGAGAAGCTCTGCGCGAAGGCCGTCTCCAGGGGACGTACGACGCAGCAGAAGGCCGACGCGCTGCTCGCCCGCATCACCCCCACGGCGGACCCTCAGGACCTGGCCGGCTGCGACGCCGTGATCGAGGCCGTCTTCGAGGACACCGCGCTCAAACACAAGGTGTTCCAGGAGATCCAACACCTCGTCGAGCCCGACGCGCTGCTCTGCTCCAACACCTCGACCCTGCCGATCACCGTGCTCGCCGAGGGCGTCGAGCGGCAGCGCGACTTCATCGGGCTGCACTTCTTCTCGCCGGTCGACAAGATGCCGCTCGTCGAGATCATCAAGGGCGAGCGGAGCGGCGACGAGGCCCTGGCCCGCGCCTTCGATCTCGTACGCCAGATCAACAAGACCCCGATCGTCGTCAACGACTCGCGAGGGTTCTTCACCTCCCGCGTCATCGGGCAGTTCATCAACGAGGGTGTCGCGATGGTCGGCGAGGGCATCGAGCCCGCGTCCGTCGAGCAGGCGGCCGCCCAGGCGGGCTACCCGGCCAAGGTCCTGTCCCTCATGGACGAGCTGACACTCACCCTGCCGCGCAAGATCCGCAAGGAGTCCAAGCAGGCCGTCGAGGAGGCGGGCGGCACCTGGGTGACGCACCCCGCCGAGGCGGTCATCGACCGTATGGTCGACGAGTTCGGCCGGACGGGCCGCAGCGGTGGCGCGGGCTTCTACGAGTACGGCGCGGACGGCAAGCGCGGCAAGCTGTGGCCCGGCCTGCGCGAGCACTTCACCAAGCCCGGATCCGGGATCCCGTTCGCCACTGTGCCGTTTAAAGACATGCAGGAGCGCATGCTCTTCTCCGAGGCGCTGGACACCGTCCGCCTCCTTGAGGAGGGCGTACTGACGTCCGTCGCGGACGCCAACATCGGCTCCATCTTCGGGATCGGCTTCCCGGGCTGGACCGGCGGTGTCCTGCAGTACATCAACGGGTACGGCGGCGGTGCCGGGGCGGGTTCCGGCACCGGCGAAGCCGGGGGTCTGCCCGCGTTCGTGGCACGCGCGCGTGAACTCGCCGAGCGCTACGGGGAGCGGTTCACGCCTCCGGCGCTGCTGGTCGAGAAGGCGGAGAAGGGGGAGCGGTTCACCGACGCCCGATGACGACGGCGTATCGCTGAGCGACACGCCGTCCACGCTCGCGGTGGTACGGGGACCCGACGCTGACCGCGAACCGGTCCCCGCCCCCCGCCGACGGAGTTCTCCTGGACCGGCGTCCCGCCCTCGCCCTGCTGGAGTTCCTGCGCGGCGAGGGCACGCCCGGACCTGCCACTCGCGGTGCCTTCGCCCTCGCCGTACGACCGTCCGCGGGACCGGTGTTCCTCGCCGTACCCATGGACCCGCTCACCGAGGACCACCGAGGTCGAAAGCCGCTTGTGGAGCCGGTCGGCTCAGGGCTCACTCCTTGAGCCACTCCCGGAGTTCCTCCTTCAGCGAGCGCTGGAACGTCGTCAGCAGCGCCTGCACCACCAGCGGCTGCATATGCGCCGACAGCGACTTCACGGCCGCCACGGACTCGCGCTCGCCCACCGCGTCACGCAGCAGCGTGGACAACTCGTGGGCCGCCGCGCGCGAGTGCTCCAGCAGGACGGTCCGCGCCGCGAGGATCGTCTCGTGCGCGATGGGCACGTCGAGAAGCTGTACGCCGAGCCGCAGCAGCCCCGGGTCCACGCGGAAGGAGTCCGTGGTCCGCGTGATGACGCCCATCGCGGTGAGCCGGTCCAGCTCCTCCTCGCCCAGCGAGCGCCCCGCCCGCCGATCCAGCTCCTCGCGCGCCACGTACTCCGCCGCATCGGGCGCCCAGGAAGCCACCACCGCACGGTGGATGGCGAGATCGTGGGCGCTCAGATCGGGCGGCAACTGCCGAAGATGCCGCTCGATCGCCGCCAACGTCATGCCCTGGTGCTGCAACTCCTCGATGAGGGCGAGCCGGGCAAGATGCTCCTGGCTGTAGTGGCCCACCCGCCGGGGACCGATCACCGGCGGTGGCAGCAGACCCTTGGTGCTGTAGAAGCGCACCGTACGGACCGTGACGCCGGCCCGCGCGGCCAACTCGTCGACCGTGAGCACCGGCTCCTCGGTGTCGGTCGTCATGGCGGAACCCGCCTCTCCGGGTTGTGCAGCGATCTGGTGCACCAGTATTGCTGTCTCACCGGTGTTGCGAAAGCGCCGCCCGACGGGCTACGTACTGCGCCTGCCGCCACTGTCAGTGCCGGCGCCTACGGTGGCGTCATGTCCGAGATCGCGTACGTCAGAGGCGACGCCACCGCTCCGTTGGGGAAGGGCGTCAAGGTGATCGCCCATGTCTGCAACGACATCGGGGGATGGGGGAAGGGCTTCGTACTCGCCGTCTCGCGCCGCCGGCCGGAGTCGGAAGCTTCGTATCGCGCCTGGCACCGGGGCCGCGCGCACAACGACTTCGGCCTGGGCGCGGCCCAGTTCGTCCAGGTGGCGCGGTAGGTGTGGGTGGCGAATCTGGTCGGCCGGCGGGGGATACGCACGGGCAGCAAAGAGGTGCCCGTGCGCTACGAGGCCATTGACGAGGCCCTCGGGCTGCTGGCCGGCAAAGCCGCCGAGCTTGGCGCCTCCGTTCACATGCCCCGCATCGGCTGCGGTCTCGCGGGCGGCAAGTGGCGGCCGCGTGTGGAGCCGCTCATCGCGGAGCGCCTGGTGAAGCCGGGGATAGCCGTGACGGTTTACGACCACGGGGGCTGACCATCGCCCACGGTCGACGAGCGCAGCAGCAACAACTTGCGGAAAGGCTCCGCAAGTCATTGCCGATGCCTCCAAGACCTTGCTTGACTCACCTGCCGACAGGCGCAGTCGCGAAGATGCGATCGCGGCGCTCCCGTACAAAGGCGCTCGGCGACCGCTCTCGGGAGTTGGCCGGAGGCGAGAGGAACCCCCATGACCAGCGAGATCGACGTCCTCGTCCTTGGCGGCGCGGGTGTGGACACGATCGTGTACGTCCCCGGGCTGCCGCTCCCGTTCGCCGACAGCTACCTGATCCGGCCCGGTATCGAGACGCGGGCAGGCCAGAGCGGGGACTTCGTCGCTCTTGGCGTGCACGCGCTGGGTCTGCGCACGCACCACCTCGACATGATCGGCGACGACCACGAGGGTGAGCTGGTCCGCGCCCTGCACCGGGACCGGGGTATCCCGTTCACGGATGTCCGCCAGTCCGGTGGCACCAAGCGCGCGGTCAACCTCGTCGACCCGGAAGGGCGGCGGTTGTCGCTGTACGACGCGAGCCGCTCGCGGGAGGACGACCGGCTGCCGGAGGAGAGCGTCCGGGCGCTGGCCGGAGCGAGCCGCCACGCGCACGTCGTCATCACCCACCCGTGCGCCCACACCCTGCCCACGCTGCGGGAGGCCGGGGTGACCCTCTCGACAGACCTGCACGACTGGGACGGCGAGAATCCCTACCACGAGCCGTTCGCCCACGCCGCCGACCTCGTGTTCCTGTCCACCACCGCGCTTCCCGACCCGGAGCGGACGATGCGGCAGATCGTCGAGCGGGGCCGGGCGGAGGCGGTCGTCGCCACCGCCGGAGCCGACGGCGCGTATCTGCTGGCGGACGACGAGGTGACCCACATCCCGGCGGTCACACCTCCGGCGGCGATCGTGGACTCGAATGGCGCCGGCGACGCCTTCGCCGCTGGCTTCCTCCTCGGATGGCTGGCCGGTGAACCGCCACACCGTTGCGCCCTGTACGGTGCGGTCGCCGGCGCCCATGCCTGCACGGTGCCGGCGACGCGGGCGGACGCCATCAGCCGCGACGAACTCCTGACTAGGGTCAAGGAGTGGGAACGCGACGGCGCCCGCCCGCCGTACGGCACACCTCAGTGATCGTGAACCGAATCGGTCGCGGCGATCTTCTTCCACGACTTCGGCTGGGCAGAAACCCCGGAAGAAGTCCCGTCCGTCCCCGCGGCCCGGGCGATCGACGCGCCCTGCGCCGCAGGCACCCCCGGCTTCGAGGGCTCGAACAGCCACGTGTCGAAGAACGAGCCGAGCGACTGGCCCGACACCTCCTCCGCGTACTTCTGGAAGTCGGCGACCGATGCGTTCCCGTACGCGTGCTCGCTCGGCCACCCCTTCAGGATGGCGAAGAACGCGTCGTCCCCGATCTCGTTGCGCAGCGCCTGAATGGCCAGCGCCCCTCGGTCGTAGACCGCGATGTCGAACTGGTTCTCCGGTCCCGGATCGCCGGGCGCGACCGTCCAGAAGGCGTCGTCCGCCGGGTGCAGCGCGTACACGTAGTCCGCGAGCTCCTGCGCCGTCCCCTCACCCTCGTGCTCCGACCACAGCCACTGCGCGTAGCGGGCGAAGCCCTCGTTGATCCAGATGTCCTTCCACCCGGCGACGGACACCTCGTCCCCGTACCACTGGTGGGCCAGCTCGTGGACGACGACGGACACGTTCGAGCCGTTCGCGAACTGGCGCGGGCTGTAGAACGGCCGCGTCTGCGTCTCCAGCGCGTACCCGGTGTTGGTGTTCGGGACGTACCCACCGAGCGCGTTGAAGGGGTACGGACCGAAGTACTCGGTGAGGAAGTCGGCGACCTCACCGGTGCGCTCGACGCTCGCCCGGACCGCCCCGTCGTTGTCGCCCAGGTCCTTGCTGTACGCGTTGATGATCGGGATGCCGCTCTCGGTCGTCCCGGTCGTGATGTCGAACCTGCCGATCGCGAGCGTCGCGAGATACGTGGCCTGCGGCTTGTTGGACCGCCAGTTGTAGCGCGTCCAGCCGAGCTTCGAACTGGTCGACTGGAGCGTGCCGTTGGAGATCGCCTGCGTGCCGTCGGGGACGTTGACCGACACGTCGTACGTCGCCTTGTCGAGCGGGTGGTCGTTGCTGGGGAACCACCACGCCGCCGACTCGGGCTCGTTCGCGCCGACGCCGCCGTCCGGAGTGCGGTGCCAGCTGGTGAAGCCGTACGCGGTCTTCGACGACGGCACACCGCTGTAGCGCACCACGATGGTGACGGACTTGCCCTTGGCCAGCGGGGTCTTCGGGGTGACCTCCAGCTCCTCCTCGCCTGAGGTGGCGAACGACGCCTTCACGCCGTTGACCCGCACCTCGCTCACGTCGAGCAGAAAGTCCAGATCGAAGCGCGAGAGATCCTGCGTGGTGGTCGCCAGGAGGGTTGCCGTGCCCTCCAGTTCATCGGTCTGCGGCTGGTACTGGAGGCGCAGATCGTAGTGCGAGACGTCATAGCCGCCGTTGCCGTAGTCCGGGTAGTAGGGGTCGCCGATGCCCGGCGCTCCGGGGGAGTAGCTGGCCGCCGATGCCGGGATCGCCAGCAGGAAGGAGGCCGCGAGAGCGCCCGGGGCGATGAGTCTGCGGTGCACGTCAAGCTCCAAGTCGTAGGGCCGTGAAGTCTGTTCGGAGCCTATTCAGTCGCTATGGCCCCGGTCATGTCCACGGCCACTCCTGTCACACGATCGCCATTCGGCCGTCATGAGCAATCCCGTCCCAGAGACCTTTCACGAACCCTCTTTTGCACGGGAGTTGACCCGGGGTACCTTCCGCCCATGCCGATACGTGCGCGCCGTATGCGCTTCACGACCTGGAGATCGCTCGCGACGGCGGCCACGGCCGCCCTGATGGCAACCCTGCTCACCCCTGTCGTTGCACACAGCGCCCCACGGGAGAGCACCCCGATCTACTCGTACGACAACGCGATCCGCGAATCCGTGTGGGTGGACACCGGCCTCGACGGCGACAGCGACGGGAAGACCGACCGCGTCGCCGTCGACATCGTCCGCCCCCGCGAACTCGCCGCGTCGGGCCGCAAGATACCCGTGATCATGGACGCCAGCCCGTACTACTCCTGCTGCGGACGCGGCAACGAGAGCCAGAAGAAGACGTACGACGCGAACGGCAACGTCGTCCAGATGCCGCTGTTCTACGACAACTACTTCGTGCCCCGCGGCTACGCCTTCGTCGGCGTCGATCTGGCCGGGACCAACCGCTCCGACGGCTGCGTGGACGTGGGAGGCCGCTCCGACATCCAGTCCGCGAAGGCGGTCGTCGACTGGCTGAACGGCCGGGCCAAGGCGTACACGACCCGTACGGGCACCGCCACGTCCAAGGCCACCTGGACCAACGGCAAGACCGGCATGATCGGCAAGAGCTGGGACGGCACCATCGCCAACGGCGTCGCCGCAACCGGCGTCAAGGGCCTTGAGACCATCGTGCCGATCAGCGCGATCTCCTCCTGGTACGACTACTACTTCAGCGAGGGCGCCCCGCTGTACGACTCCGGCCCGGACTGGCTGTCCGACTACGTCGACAGCCCCGACGCCCGAGCCAAGTGCGCCGCGGTCCAGCAGAAGATCGTCGACGGCGCACCGCGCACCGGCGACTGGACCTCGTTCTGGACCGAGCGTGACTATGTGAAGGACGCGAGCAAGGTCAAGGCGAGCGTCTTCCTGATCCATGGCGCCCAGGACCTCAACGTCCGTACCCAGCACGTCGGTCCGTGGTGGGACGCGCTCGCCGAGAACGGCGTCGACCGCAAGATCTGGATCTCGCAGACCGGCCATGTCGACCCCTTCGACTTCCGCCGCGCCGAGTGGGTCGACACCCTGCACCGCTGGTTCGACCACGAACTCCTCGGCTACGACAACGGCATCGACGACGAGCCGATGGCCGACATCGAGCGCCAGCCCGACCAGTGGGTGACCTCCAGCGTCTGGCCGCCCCGCGCCACCGACACGACGACCCTCCGCCCGGCCACAGGTGACACGGCGGGCGTCGGCACCCTCGGACTGGCCAAGGGCTCCGGCACCGAGTCCTTCACCGACAACCCACAGCTGAGCGAGACCGACTGGGCGGCGTACATCGATCAGTCGACCCCTGAGAAGGCCGGCTTCGTCACGCAGCCGCTGACCAAGGATCTGCGCCTGTCCGGCTCGTCGAAAGTGACGGTCACCGCCACCCCGACCACGTCGACGGCCCATCTCACCGCGGTACTTGTCGATCTCGGCCCGGACACCATCCGGGACTACGCCGCCTCCGGTGAGGGCATCAGCACGCTCACCGACCGCACCTGCTGGGGTCCGAGCACGACCGGCGACAGCTCCTGCTTCAAGGTGACCCAGTCGAAGAACGCGGACGTCGACTACACGGTCTTCAGCCGCGGCTGGGCCGACCTCGGCACCTACGCCTCGGCGACGAAGGGCGTCCCGCTCACCCCCGGCAAGGCGTACACGATCACCCTCGACCTCGCCGCCACCGACCACGTCGTCCCCAAGGGCCACCGGCTCGCCCTCATCGTCGCGGGCACCGACAAGGACCTCATCGACCCGCCGTCCACCACCCCGACCCTGACGCTCGACCTGGCCCGCACCTCGGCCAAGGTCCCGCTGGTCGGCGGTGCCAAGGCCTTCACCACGGCGACGACCGGGTCCGCCGCGGCTCCGAGCGCTGCCGTCCTCGACGGCGTACGCGACCCGCGCACCGCCCTCCGAGTCCCGGGAGAGAGCAGTTGACCGGCTTACTCATCCGTGCCCTGGCCGTGGCGGTCACCGCCACGGCCCTGGCCGCGCCGCTGCTGACCGCACCCGCGTACGCGGCGGAGAACCCGCCGCGCACCGGCTTCGAGCAGACCAACGGCGCCCGCTGGACCAGCCAGAGCGAGGAACAGGACTTCCTGGCAGCCCTCGACAAGGCGAGCGACCGCGTCTCGGTGACGGGGATCGGCACGACCAAGCAGGGCCGCCCGCTCCAGCTCGTCCGCGTCGGCGCACCCCGCGCCGCCACCACCGTGCTCCTCATGTGCAGCCAGCACGGCGACGAGCCATCCGGGCGCGAGGCCTGCCTCACCACGATCCGCGACCTGGCGTACACGAAGGACCAGCGCACGCTGCGCTTCCTGAAGACCACCACCCTGCTCGTCGTGCCCACCGCCAACCCGGACGGCCGCGCCGCCGACACCCGAGGCAACAGCGACGGCGTCGACATCAACCGCGACCACCTCGCCCTGCAGACCGCCGAGGCCCGCGCGACGGCCGCGGTCCTGCGCGACCGCACACCCGACATCGTCTACGACCTGCACGAGTACGGCGCCACACCCCCGTACTACGACAAGGACCTCTTCGACCTCTGGCCGCGCAACCTCAACACGGCCACGGCCGTGCACGACGAGGCGCAGACCCTGTCGCTGGACTACGTACGGCCCGCCGCCCAGGACGAGGGGTACTCGACGGGCACGTACGGCATCTGGACCGACCCCGTGACCGGCGATCCGATCCAGCAGGTGGCGGGGGACGGGCAGGAACGCATCCTGCGGAACATGTCGGGCGTCAAGCACTCCGCGGGACTCCTCATCGAGAGCCGGGTCGACCCCCTCACGGACGCCGAACAGGCGGACCCGGCCCTGAGTCACCGCCGCCGCGTCGACTCCCAACTGGCCGCGCTCGGGGGCCTGTTCACCTTCACCGGTGAGCGCCGTGAGCAGGTCGAGAGGGCTACCTCGGCGGCCCGGCTCACGGGCTACCTGGACACCGGCCCGGTCTACCTCGGCGGCGCCGACAACGACCCGGCCGAACCGTCCGAGGTGATCCAGGACCCGCCCTGCGGCTACCGGCTCACGGCGGACCAGTACACGGAACTGCGCGACGAGTTGAGCCTGCACGGCGTCCGCGTACAACGCGAGGGCGACGGCGTACTCGTACCGCTGCGGCAGTCCCTGCGCGCTCTCGTCCCGCTGCTCCTCGACGAGCGCGCGCCGTACCACCTCACGGCCGGGGAGCCCGACACCGACTGCTGAGACGCTGAGCGGGAGCGCACCTGTGATAGGGCGTATGGGGGCAAAAACTCCCATACGCCCTCACGCGAAAGGTGCCGCCCATGACGGGGCAAGAAGAAGAGACGGCTCACGGCGGGCGAACCGATCGCGTGGTGTTCGGCGTCACCGCCGTGCTCACCGTGGCGTTCGTGATCTGGGGCTCGGTCGCGACCGACTCCCTGGAGAGCGCTTCCACCACGATGCTCAACGGCCTGATCCATAACGGCGGTTGGGCCTTCATGCTGGCCGCCTCCTGCTTCGTGGTCTTCGCGCTCTGGTTGGCGATCAGCCGCTATGGCAGGATCCACCTGGGAGCCGAGGGCGAGGAGCCCGAGTTCCACACGGTGTCCTGGGTCGCGATGATGTTCAGCGCCGGAATGGGAATCGGCCTGATGTTCTACGGCGTGAGCGAGCCGCTGGCGCACTACATCACGCCCCCGCCGGGCACCACCCCCGCCGACTCCGGTGAACGCATGGAGACGGCGATGGCCACGACCCTCTTCCACTGGACGCTGCACCCCTGGGCGATCTACGCGGTGGTCGGCCTCGGCATCGCCTACAGCACCTTCCGCAAGCGCCGGCGCCAGACGATCAGCGCGGTCTTCACACCGCTCATCGGCGAGCGGCACGCGAACGGCGCCTGGGGCCGGGTGATCGACATCCTCGCGATCGTCGCCACCGTCTTCGGCTCCGCCGCCTCACTGGGCCTGGGCGCGCTGCAGATCGGCTCCGGGTTCAAGGAGCTGGACTGGATGGACAAGGTGAGCAACGGCCTGCTCGTGACGATCATCGCCGTGCTGACGGTGGCGTTCGTGGCCTCGGCGGTCTCCGGCGTCGACAAGGGCATCCAGTGGCTGTCCAACATCAACATGGTCCTTGCGCTGGTCCTCGCCGTCTTCGTGTTCATCGCGGGACCGACCATCATCGTCCTCGACCTGCTGCCCACCTCGATCTTCGCCTACCTCGGTGACCTGCCCCAGCTCGCCGGCCGCACCGAGGCCAGCGGTGGCGAGGGCGTCGCGGAGTGGCTGGGCAGCTGGACCGTCTTCTACTGGGCGTGGTGGATCTCCTGGACACCGTTCGTCGGCATGTTCATCGCCCGCATCAGCCGCGGCCGCACCATCCGCCAGTTCGTCGGCGGCGTGATCCTCGTCCCCAGCAGTGTCAGCCTGGTCTGGTTCGCGATCTTCGGCGGTACGGCGATGAAGCTCAAGGAGACCGGGCACCTCGGGGGCGACTCGACACCCGAGGGTCAACTCTTCGGTGTGCTGGCCGAGTTCCCCATCGCCACCGCCACCAGCCTCCTCGTGATGATCCTGGTCGGCATCTTCTTCGTCTCGGGAGCGGACGCGGCGTCCATCGTGATGGGCACGCTCTCCCAGAAGGGCGCGCTCGAACCGGGCCGCTTCGTCGTGGTGTTCTGGGGTGTCCTGACCGGCGCGGTCGCCGCCATCATGCTGCTCGTCGGCAGCGGCCAGGGCGACGCCCTCACCGGCCTGCAGAACCTCACGATCCTCGCCGCCGCACCTTTCGTCATCGTCATGATCGGCATGTGTGTCGCGCTCCTGCGCGACCTGCGCAAGGACCCGCTCATCGTGCGGGGGGAGATGGCCTCCGAGGCCGTCGAACTCGCCGTGATCGAGGGGCACAAGCAGTACGACGGCGAGTTCGAGATCACCATCGGTCCGGGGCCCGGTACGGACACGGAGGGGGACCCGCTCGGGCACGACCACGGGTGACCGTCAGCGGAAACGGATGATCCTCCGTGGGCCGTGGGCCGTGGGCCGGGGACCCGGTCCGGCCCGACCACGGAGGACCCTCCGCGGGGACTGATGAGCGTCAGCGGGAGGCGAGCGCCGCCGCCTCCCGCGCGCATCCCCACGCCACCGTGACACCCGCACCGCCGTGACCATAGTTGTGCACCAACACCCGCCCGTCCGGCAGCGGTTCACGCTCCAGACGGACCGCACCGCGCACCGGCCGCAGACCCACCCGGTGGCCGAGCACCCGCGCCCCGGCGACCTCGGGGCGCAGTGCCGCACACCGCTCGACGATCTCGGCAGCCGCGGCCGGGTCGGGCGTCAGCGACCAGTCGTCCTCGTCGGTCGTGCCGCCGAGGATCAGCCGATCGGGCAGCGGGAAGAGGTACGTCGTCGTCCCGGCGTCCGCGTCGGTCGACACCAGCCAGGTGGTGACGCCGGGGTTCTCCACGATCACGAGCTGCCCGCGCACGGGCCGTACGGCCGGATCCGGTACGAGTTCGCGGGCGCCGAGCCCCGTGCAGTTGACGACGACCGGTGCCGCCGTCTCCGCGAGGTCGGTCACCGTGCGCACCTCGAACACCCCGCCGGCCCGCAGGAACCGCTCACGCAGCCACCGCAGATGCACCGGCATGTCAAGGAGCGGCAGCCGGGCCCACATGCCCGTCCCCGCGTATTCCTCGGCCGTCGAGACGCGCAGTCCCGGTAGCCGGGCGGCCACCCACGTGGCCTCGTCCAGCCGGGACTCGCCCATTACACCCTCGACCGTGCGTACGCCCGACTCCTCGGGCCACGCCGCCAACTCCTCGTACACGGAGAGTGATTGGAGGGCCCAGTCGCGGGCGCGCGCCTCCGGTTCGACGCGGTACGGCCACCACAGCGCGCCCGCAACCGCCGAGGTGGTCCGCTCGGCGGGCTCCCGCGTCCACACCCGTACGCGTCTGCCGCTCTCGGCCAGGACAACGGCCGTCGTCAGCCCGATGACGCCGCTGCCGACCACGATCACATCGTCGCCTCGCTCGGTCTTCACGCGGCGACGGTAGCGGAATATGTCATGCCGTGCTCAGATCACTCCCACTCTGGGGATACTCACAGCATGTCTGCCGAGTACGCGACCTTTGGCCTGGCACCGGCGATGCGTGCCGGTGGAGTCCTCGCCAACGGTGACTACCAAGTGCACCGGGATTTCGTCGACTTCATCGTCGACGGCCGCCCGCTGCTTTTCCAGCTCTCCGACCTCGACGCCGTCTCACCGCTCGCCTCCGACGTACCACCCGCGATCTTCACCGCCCAGGTGCGCAGCCTCCTGCTGGAGGCCGACGCTCCGCTCGTGGGCGGCCGGTACGTCATCTACGGCTGCCCAGAATGCGAGGGCCTCGAATGCGGCGCCGTCACGGCCGTCATCGAGAAGGCCGGCGACGACTATGTGTGGCGCGACTTCGCCTGGCAGACCGACGAGCGGCCCGACCTGGAGCTCAACGGCTACCACGGGATAGGCCCGTTCCGCTTCCACGGCGCCGAGTACCGCAGCGCCCTGAACTCCCTCCTGGACGGAGACTCCGGACCTCGCCGCCGGGTCCTCCTCATCGGCGCCCGCGTCGCCGTCCTCGCCAAGCTCGCCGCGGCCCTGCGCACCATCGGCATCGGCGCCGACATCACCCGGGACGCCACGGACGTCCTGCCCGACGAACTCCGCAACTATGGCGCGGTGGCCTTCGGCCGGGCCGTCGGCGAGGAGGAACGTGCCGCCGTACGCCGCTCCTTCGAACGCGCGAGCGTCGAGGTGGCGTACGTCGAAGGCCTCGCCCCGATCATTCCGCTCCTCGTCGCCCAGATGGAACACGCCCTGGATCGCAGTCCGCGTGAGCTGCGCCGGCTCACGCGCCTGGTCGCGGCCGACGGCGAGGCGGGCATCGAGATCACCTCGACCTGCCGCGTCCAGCTGACGGCGTACCGCCTCGACCGCCTCTACCGCACCCACGAGCAGGAGGTCTTCGACGGCGTCCTGGAGGCGGGCCGGCACCGGCTCGCGCTGGACGCCAAGGCCGTGCGGGGGGAGTCCTTCATCGTCGCGCGTACGTCGGGGAGTGTGCTGGTGGAGGCGATGGTCCACTGACGGTGACTCACTGAAAACCGGGGGCGACGGCCCACCGAAACCGGGGCGGTGGGACGGCGGCCGGGCCGTTAGGATCGGCCATCTGATGACTGCCACCCTCGTCGCCAAGAATCTCGCCGCCGGACACGGCGACCGCTCCCTCTTCGCCGGGCTCGACCTCGTCGTCGCGCCCGGCGACGTGATCGGGCTGGTCGGTGCCAACGGCGCGGGCAAGTCCACCCTGCTCCGCCTGCTCGCCGGGCTCCTCGCGCCGGAACAGGGCGAGCTGCGGCTCTCCCCGCCGTCCGCGACCGTCGGACATCTGCCGCAGGAACCGGAGCGCCGGGAGGGCGAGTCCGTACGCGACTTCCTCGCGCGCCGCACGGGCGTGGCCGAGGCCCAGCGCGTGATGGACGAGGCAACCCAGGCGCTCGTCGACGGCGCGCCCGGTGCGGACGACGCGTACTCCACCAGCCTGGAGCGCTGGCTCGACCTCGGCGGCGCCGACCTCGACGAGCGCGCCGAGGAGGTCACCGACTCCCTCGGGCTCGGCGTCGGCCTCGACCAGCTGATGACCTCCCTGTCCGGTGGCCAGGCGGCCCGCGCCGGACTCGCCTCCCTCCTGCTCTCCCGCTACGACGTGTTCCTCCTCGACGAGCCGACGAACGACCTGGACCTGGACGGCCTGGAGAGGCTTGAGCGCTTCGTGAGCGGCCTGCGCGCGGGCACCGTCGTCGTCAGCCACGACCGCGAGTTCCTGACCCGCACGGTCACCAAGGTGCTCGAACTCGACCTGGTGCAACAGGAGATCACGTTGTACGGCGGCGGCTACGAGGCCTATCTGGAGGAGCGCGACACCGCCCGTCGACACGCCCGCGAGGACTTCGACGAGTACGCCGACAAGCGGTCGGCGCTGGAGGGGCGCGCCCAGATGCAGCGCGGCTGGATGGACAAGGGCGTGAAGAACGCCCGGCGCAAGGCGGCCAACGACAATGACAAGATCGGCCGTAAGTTCCGCAGCGAGGCCAGCGAGAAGCAGGCCTCGAAGGCGCGGCAGACCCAGCGCATGATCGAACGGCTCGATGTCGTCGACGAGCCGCGCAAGGAATGGGAACTGCGGATGGAGATCGCGTCGGCCCCGCGGTCCGGCGCGGTCGTCGCCACGATGCGTGACGCTCAGGTGCGCCGTGGTGACTTCACCTTCGGTCCGGCGACGCTGCAGATCGACTGGGCGGACCGCGTCGCGGTCACCGGTGCGAACGGCGCGGGCAAGTCGACGCTCCTGGGCGCTCTGCTCGGCCGGGTCCCGCTGGACGCCGGCCAGGCCGCCCTTGGCCCCGGGGTCGTCGTCGGCGAGGTCGATCAGGCCCGAAAGCTCTTCCTCGGCGGCGAGTCCCTTCTCGACGCGTTCTGCGCGGCCGTCCCCGACACCGAGCCCGCCGAAGTCCGCACCCTTCTCGCCAAGTTCGGCCTCAAGTCCCACCATGTGCTGCGCCCCGCGGCCACCCTCTCCCCGGGCGAACGCACCCGCTCCGCCCTGGCCCTCCTCCAGGGCCGAGGCGTCAACCTCCTGGTCCTGGACGAGCCGACGAACCACCTCGACCTCCCCGCGATCGAGCAACTGGAGTCGGCCCTCGACTCCTACGAAGGCACGCTGCTCCTGGTCACGCACGACCGCCGGATGCTGGACGCGGTCCATACGACGCGACGCTTGGAGGTGGCGGGGGGCAAGGTGACGGAGCGATAGCTTTCAGCCCATCCGGCGTTTGAGGACGAGCGCGTTCAGCGCGATACGGCGGCCTGGGGGCGGAGCCCCCAGGGACAAGGGGCGGAGGGGGCGAGAACTCCCAAGCACAGCCCCGGTGCCGGGTTCCCTGTCGGTAGGGGACCCGGCACCGGACGCCACAAGGTCAGCCCCGCCCCCGCTTGGGATCCGTCAACCCGGCCCGCCGCAACGCATCCGCCATCGCACTGTTGGCAGGCGCCGCCGCCTGCCGCGTCCCACCACCCTGACCGGCACGCCCCTGACGCGGCTGCTGCTCACGCTGCTGCCGCTGCTGAGGCGGCCGCCCCCCACGCTGGGGCCTCCCGCCCCCCTGCTGCTCCCCTTGGGGCACCGCCTCGTCATCCAACCGGAGCGACAGCGAAACCCGCTTCCGCGGAATGTCGACCTCAAGCACCTTCACCTTGACGATGTCCCCGGGCTTCACCACATCCCGAGGGTCCTTGACGAAGGTCTTGGACATCGCGGACACATGCACAAGCCCGTCCTGGTGGACACCCACATCCACGAACGCCCCGAAGGCGGCGACATTCGTGACGACCCCTTCGAGCACCATCCCGGACACCAGGTCGGAGAGCTTCTCGACACCGTCCTTGAAGGTCGCCGTCTTGAACGCGGGCCGGGGGTCACGCCCGGGCTTCTCCAGCTCCTTCAGGATGTCGGTCACGGTCGGCAGACCGAACGTCTCGTCCACGAAGTCGACCGGCTTGAGCGAGCGCAGCACACCGGTGTTGCCGATCAGCGAAGCGACTTCGTTGCCCGCCGTCTTCACCATGCGCCGCACCACGGGGTAGGCCTCGGGGTGCACGCTGGACGCGTCCAGCGGATCGTCCCCGCCCCGGATCCGCAGGAAGCCCGCGCACTGCTCGTACGCCTTGGGGCCGAGCCGGGCCACCTTCTTGAGGGCGGTACGGGACCGGAAGGGCCCGTTCGCGTCGCGGTGGGACACGATGTTCTCGGCGAGCCCGGAGGTGATGCCGGAGACACGGGAGAGCAGCGGCGCCGACGCGGTGTTCACGTCCACACCCACGCCGTTCACACAGTCCTCGACCACCGTGTCCAGCGACCGGGACAGCTTCACCTCGGACAGGTCGTGCTGGTACTGCCCGACCCCGATGGACTTCGGGTCGATCTTCACCAGCTCGGCCAGCGGGTCCTGGAGCCGGCGCGCGATGGACACGGCGCCGCGCAGCGTCACGTCCATGTCGGGCAGCTCCTGCGAGGCGAACGCGGACGCCGAGTACACCGACGCCCCGGCCTCGGAGACCATCACCTTGGTGAGGTTCAACTCCGGGTGCTTGGTGATGAGTTCACCGGCGAGCTTGTCCGTCTCGCGGGACGCCGTGCCGTTGCCGATCGCGATCAGCTCGACCGCGTGCTCCTTGGCGAGCCGCGCGATCTTGGCGATGGCCTCGTCCCATTTGTTGGCCGGGACGTGCGGGTGGATGACATCCGTGGCGACGACCTTGCCGGTCGCGTCGACCACGGCGACCTTCACTCCGGTACGGAATCCGGGGTCGAGACCCAGCGTCGCGCGCGTGCCCGCCGGAGCGGCCAGCAGCAGGTCCCGCAGGTTCGACGCGAACACGTTGACCGCCTCGTCCTCCGCGGCCGTCCGCAGCCGCAGCCGGAGGTCGATGCCGAGGTGCACGAGAAGGCGGGTCCGCCAGGCCCAACGGACGGTGTCCGTGAGCCACTTGTCGGCGGGGCGGCCGCGGTCGGCGATCTGGAAACGGTGGGCGACGATCCCCTCGTACGAGGAAGGACCGGGCTGCTCGGACGGCTCCTCGGGCTCCAGGACGAGCTCGAGGACGTCCTCCTTCTCGCCGCGCAGCATGGCGAGGACGCGGTGCGAGGGCAGTGCCTTGAAGGGCTCGGCGAAGTCGAAGTAGTCGGCGAACTTCGCGCCGGCCTCCTCCTTGCCGTCCCGCACCTTGGCGATGAGCCGTCCGCGCACCCACATGCGCTCGCGCAGCTCGCCGACCAGGTCGGCGTCCTCGGAGAACCGCTCGGTGAGGATCGACCGGGCGCCGTCCAGGGCGGCCTGCGGATCGGCGACGCCCTTGTCGGCGTCGACGAAGGCCGCCGCGGCGGCGAGCGGATCGACCGACGCGTCGCTGAGCAGCCCCTCGGCCAGCGGCTCCAGGCCCGCCTCACGCGCGATCTGCGCCTTCGTGCGGCGCTTCGGCTTGAACGGCAGGTAGATGTCCTCAAGACGCGCCTTCGTCTCGGCGCCCCGGATCTGTGCCTCGATCTCCGCGGTGAGCTTGTCCTGCTCGCGGACCGATTCGAGGATCGCGGTGCGCCGCTCCTCCAGCTCCCGCAGATAGCGCAGCCGCTCCTCGAGGGTGCGCAGCTGCGCATCGTCGAGCATCTCGGTCGCTTCCTTGCGGTAGCGGGCGATGAAGGGCACCGTCGATCCGCCGTCGAGCAAGTCGACGGCGGCCTTGACCTGCCGCTCCCGTACGCCGAGCTCCTCGGCGATCCTGCCTTCGATGGACCCTACGAGGGGTGTCGTCACGATCCCGTACCGCCTTCTCCACTGGGTTGCGCGGCAATTGTGGCAGGTGACACCGACAACGGTGGATCAGGGCGGCACCGGAACCGGGATCGGGGCCCGAGACCAACCCCCGAACGGGATCCTCAGGTCCTGCGGGTCCGCCCGGAGTGGGACGCGCCCCCGAACAGCCGTGCCAGTGCACGGAACGGCAGCGTGACGACCGTGGCGATGGCCGAGCCGATCTGCCGCAGGACGTCTGCGATCGCGCGGAACATGTGACTCCCCTTTCGTCTCCCGACCCGTATGGCCAGGAGACTTACGGGTACCTCATGCCTTGCCGATCATGCCTTCCGGGAACGCACCGGCGGCGAAGGCTGTCAGCAGCGGCTTCTTGGCCAGCTCCGTGAGCCGTTCCACGCCCGCCGCGCCGAGATGCTCGTACGGCGCACGGTCCAGCCGGTCCGTCCGCGCCTCGATCTCCTTGCGGAAGGCCTCTCCCGCCTCGGTCAACTCACCCTCGGCGTCGAGCAGCCCGCGCTCCCGCAGCCGCAGGACCGCCGCCTCCCAGTCCGTACGCGACCAGCCGCGCGTGCCCAGCGCCCACTTCGGGGTCATGCCCCTGCCGGTCGCGGTGTGGCTCACCAGGGCCTCGACCGGACCGAGTTCGGCTTCGAGCAGCGCCGCGAGGTGGCCGTCGCCGCGGTGCTCACGCAGCAGTGTGGCCGCGTGGTAGAGGGCGAGGTGCGGCTCCTCGGGGACCGGCAGGTCCGCGTGGGCGGCGTACAGCGGGCGCGCGCTCCTGGTGCAGGCCTCGGCCGCCCTCAGGCCGAGCTCCGCCGCCTCGGCCAGCTCCTTGGACGCGACGGCCTCGTCGCCGAGCAGCCGACGCAGCGTCGCGTCGATGGCACGCTCGCGCGCCGCGAGCACGGTCTGCGGAGAGGCCGTCTGCCACACCGCGGGCACGTGCTTGGCCACCAGGTCGTGGCTGAAGTTGTAGAACGTCGCCGTCACGGTGCCGGGGCCCACCGCGCCCATGGCCGCCGCCCGCGTCGCGAAGTACGCGCCGTCGCTGTCCTCGATCCCGACCGAGCCCAGTTCCCGGCCCAGATCGGGCGAGAAGTACAGCGTCGCCGCGATCGAATTGAGGACGTTGTGGCAGCGCCGCCCGGCGCGTTCCGGCAGGGGAGTGGTCATACCCGGCACATTACCGACTGGTTGGTACGGCGGGAATGGTGGGATCTCGTATGGCAGGAAAGGTGGGCTGTTCGTCATTGCGGACATCGCCCGGCACGCCAACAATCGAGGACATGCGAACTGTCCTGGTCGTTCTCTTCGACGCTGTGCAGAGCCTTGACGTCACGGGCCCCGTGGAGGTCTTCGCGGGCGCGGAGACCCAGCGGCCCGGCTCCTACCGCATCCGCACCGCCTCCCTGGACGGCGCCCCCGTGCGCACCTCCAGCGGCCTCACCCTCGTCCCGGACCACGCACTCGCCGACGCGCCTTCCCCGCACACCCTGCTCGTCCCCGGTGGCGCGGGCAGCCGACACCCCGACCCGCGCCTGACCGACTGGCTGCGCGAGTACGGGCCGCAGGCCGAGCGCCTGGTCTCCGTCTGCACCGGAGCCATCCTGCTCGCCGCGGCGGGGCTCCTGGACGGCCGCCGCGCCACCACCCACTGGGCCTACTGCGACAAGCTCGCCCGCGATCACCCGGCCGTCGATGTCGACCCGGAACCCATCTACGTACGCGACGGCCATGTCGCCACCTCGGCCGGTGTCACCTCCGGTATCGACCTGGCCCTCGCGCTCGTCGAGGAGGACCTCGACCGCGAGGTCGCGCTCACCGTCGCGCGCCACCTGGTCGTCTTCCTCCGGCGCCCGGGCAACCAGGCCCAGTTCAGCGCCCAACTGGCCGCCCAGACCGCCCAGCGTGAACCCCTGCGCGAGGTCCAGCAGTGGGTCACCGAGCACCCCGGCGCCGATCTGAGCGTCGAATCCCTTGCCGCTCGAGCCCGGCTCTCGCCCCGCCACTTCGCCCGCGCCTTCCAGACCGAAACCGGCATGACGCCTGGCCGGTACGTGGAACGGGTCCGCCTCGAACACGCCAGACGCCTCCTGGAGGACACCAGCGACGGCATCGAGGAGATCTCCCGCACCTGCGGCTACGGCACCCCGGAGGGGATGCGCCGCGCCTTCCTCAGAACCCTCGGTGCGGCACCGGCCGAGTACCGCCGCCGCTTCCGCCCGGCGACCGCCCACTGAAGGGAATCTCCATGCAGATCGCCATCGTGCTCTTCGAACGCTTCACCGCCCTCGACGCTGTCGGTCCGTACGAGATGCTCAGCGGCCTTCCGGATGCGCGGACCGTCTTCGTCGCCGAGCGGACCGGCCCCGTCCGCGCGGACACCGGATTCCTCGCGATCACCGCGGACAGGACCCTCGCAGACGTGCCCCGCCCCGACATCGTGGTCGTCCCCGGCGGTCCGGGCCAGCACGGGCAGATGGAGAACGAGCCCCTCCTGGACTGGCTGCGCACTGCCGACGCGACCAGCACCTGGACGACGTCCGTGTGCACCGGCTCCCTGCTGCTCGCCGCCGCCGGACTGCTCAAGGGGCGCCGCGCGAGTTCGCACTGGCTGGCCCTCGACCAGCTCGCGCGCTTCGACGCCGAGCCCACCGGTGAACGAGTCGTCTTCGACGGCAAGTACGTCACCGCCGCCGGCGTCTCCGCCGGGATCGACATGGCCCTCACCCTGGTCGGTCGGATCGCGGGAGACGATCACGCCAGGACCGTACAGCTCGCGTCGGAGTACGACCCGCAGCCGCCCTATGACGCCGGGGCCCCGCAGAAGGCGCCCGTGCACCTCGTCGAGAAGCTCCGCTCCAGAAGCCGCTTCATCCTGAGGTAGACACGGTCCAGGAGAAGTGCGGCGCGCGGCGCTCAAGGAAGGCGGCGACCCCCTCCGCGGTGTCGCCGCTGCCCCGCGCCCGCTCCGTCCAGTACGCGTCCCGGTCCAGGTGCCCGTTGGCGAACTCCTTGGCCGCCGCCTGCGTCAGCAGTGACCGGGTGGCCAGCAGACGGGTGAACTCCCCGACGCGCTTGTCGAGTTCGCCCCCGGGCAGCACCTCGTCCACGAAACCCGTGCGCAGGGCCCGCACCGCGTCGATCAACTCGCCTGAGAACAGCAGGTACTTGGCAGTCGCCGGACCCACCAGTGACACCAACCGCCGAGTGGAGGACGACGGATAGACGATCCCGAGCTTCGCCGGAGTCACCCCGAACCGCGCCCCTTCCTCCGCGAACCGCAGATCGCAGGCCGCCGCGAGCTGGGACCCGCCGCCCACGCAGTATCCGCGGACCGCCGCGAGCGTCGGCTTCGGGAACGCCGCGAGCGCCTCCTCGGCGAGCACGGTCAGCCCCTGTGCCTCGTCCGGCGAGCTCCGCAGCGTCGAGATGTCGGCCCCGGCACAGAACGTGTCACCCTCACCGGTGAGCACCAGCGCGTGCACATCGGCGTCATGGGCCAACTCGTCGAGCAGAGACGGCAACGCCCGCCACATGCCGGCCGTCATGGCGTTGCGCTTGGCCGGGTGGTGGATGACAACGGTGGCGACCCCGTCGGTGACGCTGTGCTGCAGCTGCGGCTCCATGAACCGGATGCTATCCACACCGGGTCACCGCACCCTGCGGAACGAATCGGACGAGCCCGGTGTCAAACCCGTACAACCCGAACAGATCCCGAAGTTGGCACAACAGGGACAGGAACAGTCCTTCAACTGACCGTGTCATACGCCGACGATCAGAAGCCGTCGATAGTCGCTGACTTCTGTTCAGTTATCCGGTACGGACCTGCCCTCTATCAACACTCATTGCGTGGTGACAATCGAGCGCAAGGGCGGCGACCGGACGATGGACAACCCCGGGCGGGGGTCCGACCCGAGCCCCGGGGGCGGCGGGGAGATGCCTCCCGACGGGAGACCTCCGGGCCCGCTTCCGTACGAGGGGGTGTGGCGGTTCACCGCCCCGGCTGTCGACGCCTCGGTTCCGCAGGCGAGGCATGCCGTGCGTGATCTGCTGGTCCGCCAAGGGGTGCCCGTCACGGACGAGCTCGTCCAGGGGCTCCTGCTGATCGTTTCCGAACTGGTCACCAACGCGGTCCGGCACGCGGCGCTCCTCTCGCCGGTGCTGGCCGTGGAGGTCGCCGTCGGCGCCGAGTGGGTGCGGGTCTCCGTGGAGGACAACCACCCCTACCGCCCGACCGCGCTGGAGGCCGACCACGGGCAGACCGGTGGCCGTGGTCTGCTGCTCGTACGGGAGGTCACCCGGGAGTCGGGCGGGGTGTGCGACGTCGAGCACACGTCGAGCGGCGGCAAGGTGATCTGGGCCGCCCTGCCGCTCACTACGAGCGTGGTTCAGCCAGGGCCTGTCTGACTTTCCCGCCCGCCCCGCGGGCGACGCCGGGAATGGTCGGGCAGGCCCTGGGTGGACCGTTCACCAGTCGGCGGACGGGCCTGTCAGCTCCCTGACCGCCGGACGCGCCGCGTCCAGGACCGTCATGAACCACGAGGAGAAGGTCTCCTTGGCGTGGCGCTCCGCCAGCTCGGCGGCGCTCACGAATGCCGTCGCCTCGACCTCCTCCGGGTCGGGGCGCAGCGGCGACTGCACCATTCCGACGAAGAGGTGGTTGTACTCCTGCTCCACCAGGCCCGAGTCCGGGTCCGGGTGGTTGTACCGGACCGTGCCGGCCTCGGCGAGCAGCGACGGGGAGACGCCCAGCTCCTCGTACGTCCGCCGGGCGGCCGCCGCGAAGGGCGCCTCGCCGGGGTAGGGGTGGCCGCAGCAGGTGTTGGACCAGACGCCGGGGGAGTGGTACTTGCCGAGGGCGCGCTGCTGGAGCAGCATCCGCCCGCGCTCGTCGAAGAGGAACACCGAGAACGCCCGGTGCAACTGGCCCGGCGCCTGGTGGGCGGCGAGCTTCTCCGCCGTACCGATCGTGTTGCCGTCCTCGTCGACCAGTTCCAGCAGGATCGCTTCAACGGTGCCGTTCGACGAACTGTGCGTCGCGGTGGCAGGTGTGATCGGCATACCCATCCTTCGCATCGGTTTTCAAGCCTCAAGTCTGCCGTACGAAACCGGCACTCCCGGCACTTCGCGGCTCCCCGCATGTCCCGCTCCGGTAGCCCGGAACAGGACGCGCGGGCCGACGTATGTCACGCACCGAAAGCGCCGGATACCAGATCGTGCCCGGTGTCACGGACCAGGAACCGTCCGGGGCGGGTGTCGTCAGGTGTTCGGGCGGCACGTCGAATCCGGGCCGGATGCGTTACGCCGAAGCGGGCGGACGGCGTACCGCGTGTACCACCCGTACGGCGGCCGGTCCGGCTCACCACGGTCGTGCGGTGACGGGTCGGCGACGCCGAAAGGTGACGGGGTCAGTGACGCCGAAAGGCGAGGGGTCAGTGGCACAGCTTCGCCTCGTGCTCCGCGTGTCCGCTCGGCTCCAGCTGGAAGGTGCAGTGTTCGACGTCGAAGTGGTCGCCGAGGCAGACCTGGAGTTCGTGGAGCATCTTCTCGTGGCCGATGGCGTTCAGGACGTCCGAGCTGACGACCACGTGGACGGAGAGCACCGGCATACCGGACGTGATGGTCCAGGCGTGCAGGTCGTGGATGTCCTCCACGCCGGGCAGCGCCAGGAGGTGCGCGCGCACCTCCGCCATGTCGACGTCCTTGGGAGCCGCCTCCAGGAGCACGTTGAGCGTCTCCTGGAGCAGCTTCCAGGTACGCGGGACGATCATGAGGCTGATGGCGATGGAGGCGATCGGGTCGGCGGCCTGCCAGCCCGAGGTCATGATGACGACGGCGGAGATCAGCACCGCCACCGAACCCAGGGCGTCCGCCGCCACCTCCAGGAACGCGCCGCGCACGTTCAGGCTGTCCTTCTGCCCGCGCATCAGCAGCGTGAGCGAGATCATGTTCGCGACCAGACCGATCAGACCGAACACGATGGTCAGACCGCCCGAGGTGTCGGCGGGCGTCATGAAGCGCTGGATCGCCTCGTACAGGACGTAGCCGCCGACGCCGAGCAGCAGCAGGCAGTTCGCGAGGGCGGCGAGGATCTCGGCCCGCGCGTACCCGAAGGTGCGGTTTCCGGTGGGCGGGAGGTTGGCGAAGTGGATGGCGAGCAGGGCCATGCCGAGGCCCAGGGCGTCCGTCGCCATGTGGGCCGAGTCCGCGATCAGCGCGAGCGAATCGGCGAGCAGACCGCCCACGATCTCGACGACCATGACGGTGAGCGTGATCGACAGCGCGATGCGCAGCCTTCCGCGGTACGCCGCTGCCGCCGTACCCGTGGTGGGAGCGGCATGCGCGTGCCCGTGATCGTGCCCAACTCCCATGGAAGCCGCCTCCCTTTTCGCTGCCCTGAATCGCAGTGAATCCCGCTGCCCGGAATCACAGTGAACTACGGGCAGGTGGCATCAGGCAACGCGGCACTGAACACCGTTGTCATATGCTCTGACCTGCGGAAACGATGCGCAGGTCAGAGCGTCGGCAAGATCACTGGGCCGGTGTCCGGGAATGCTGCGCCTGCCACCCCTGCCACGCCGACTCCACCATCTCGCGTGTCCCGCGCCGCGCGGCCCAGCCCAGCTCCCGCGCGGCCCGCTCGGCCGAGGCGACCGCACGCGGCGCGTCACCGGGGCGCCGCGGCCCGACGGCCGCGGATGTGGTGTCGCCGCTCACTTCCGCGATGAGCGTGATCAGTTCGCGCACCGAAACGCCTTCCCCGCGGCCGATGTTGACCGTCAGGTCGCCGGTCGATCCCTCGGTGAGGCGCCGGGCGGCCGTCAGATGGGCCTCGGCGAGGTCGGCGACATGGATGTAGTCGCGTATGCAGGTGCCGTCCGGCGTCGGATAGTCATCGCCGAAGATCCGCGGGGCCTCGCCGCGGGTGAGGCGGTCGAAGACCATCGGGATGACGTTGTAGACGCCGGTGTCGGCCAGCTCGGGTGTGGCCGCGCCCGCCACGTTGAAGTAGCGCAGGCAGACGGTCGCGATGCCGTGCGCCCGGCCCGCCGCCCGGACCAGCCACTCCCCGGCGAGCTTGGTCTCGCCGTACGGGCTCATCGGGGCGCGGGGAGTGTCCTCCGTGATGAGATCCACATCCGGGTTGCCGTAGACGGCCGCCGAGGAAGAGAAGAGGAAGCGCTTCACGCCCGCCTCGGCGACCGCCTCCAGGAGCGTCGCGAGAGCGCCCACGTTCTCCTGGTAGTAGTACGCCGGCCGCTCCACGGACTCGCCGACCTGCTTGCGTGCGGCGAGATGCACCACCCCCGTCACCGCGTGCTCCGCGAGGACCTTCTTCACCAGGTCCCCGTCCCGCGTCGAGCCCTGAACGAGCGGGATGTTCTCCGGGAGCCGGTCCGCAACGCCGGCCGAGAGGTCGTCCAGCGCGACGACACGCTCCCCGGCCCCGGCCATCGCCCGCGCCACGTGAGCGCCGATGTATCCGGCTCCGCCTGTGATCAGCCATGTCATGGGCGCCAACCCTATGCCGGTGCTCCAGTCCGGCGGCCCTGCGCCGGTGCCGGTCGGTGCAGAGGGGCGCCCGAAGGTCCGTACCAGGATGCCGGAAATCAGATGATATGGCGGTCCGGTTTGTGACGCGGACCCTGGATCCCTGATGATGATCGCGGCGGAGGCGACTAGGCAGATCTGGTTGATCGGGCCTGAACGATCGGTGAACAGCCGCTTCTGTTCATCCGATAGCCTCTGCCGACACGCCGCCCGGACCAGCCTCCGGGCGTCCACGTCACGTACACGCCCGGCGCCAGGCCGCGCCGGCCACCCAGGGAGTGAGTTCGCTGTCGACCGCCATCCTCACCGGTCAGCCGGTACCCGGATCGTCGCTCGAGGGCGATCTGCGGTCGCTCGGCTTCGACGTGCGGTTCGCCCACGACGCCGGTGACGCCGGGACACTCCTGGCCGCCGTGCCGGCCGACCAACGGGTCGCCGTCGTCGACGCCCGCTTCGTCGGACACGTGCACGCGCTGCGCCTGGGCCTCACGGACCCCCGCTTCCCCGTCGCCGCACTGCCCGGCGCCGTCTCGGTGCAGCCCGCCGCACGCCGGGCGCTGACCGGGGCGGTCGCCCGCGAGAGCTCCACCGCGGGCGGCCTCGCCATAGCCACGGAGAACCTCGCCGACCGCATCACCACGGCTCTCGACGCCGACGGCGTGGACGTTCACCGCCCCGAGCTCGGCACGCTCGTCGCCGCCGTCCCGACCGACCCGCAGGAACGCAACGAGGCACGGCAGGCCGTCTCCGCCGTCGACGACGAGGCCGTACGACTGCGCAGCGCCGTCAAGGCCCGCGACGGCTTCTTCACGACGTACTGCATCAGCCCGTACTCGCGCTACATAGCCCGCTGGTGTGCCCGCCGCGGCCTCACCCCCAACCAGGTGACGACCGCCTCACTGCTCACCGCCCTGATAGCCGCCGGCTGCGCAGCCACCGGCACCCGCGCCGGCTTCGTCGCGGCCGGCCTGCTGCTCCTCTTCTCCTTCGTCCTGGACTGCACGGACGGACAGCTCGCCCGCTACTCCCTCCAGTACTCCACCCTCGGCGCCTGGCTCGACGCGACCTTCGACCGTGCCAAGGAGTACGCCTACTACGCAGGCCTCGCCCTCGGAGCGGCCCGAGGCGGCGGCAGTGACGACGTATGGGCGCTCGCGCTGGGCGCGATGGTCCTGCAGACCTGCCGCCATGTCGTCGACTTCTCCTTCAACGAGGCGAACCACGACGCCACCGCCAACACCAGCCCCACCGCGGCCCTCTCGGACAGGCTCGACAGCGTCGGCTGGACGGTCTGGCTGCGCCGCATGATCGTCCTGCCCATCGGCGAACGCTGGGCCATGATCGCCGTCCTCACCGCGCTGACGACACCGCGCATCACCTTCTACGCGCTGCTCATCGGCTGCGCCTTCGCGGCGACGTACACCACGGCGGGCCGCGTGCTCCGCTCCCTCACCCGTAGGGCCCAACGCACCGACCGCGCGGCCAAGGCCCTCGCCGACCTCACCGACTCGGGCCCGCTCGCGGAGCTGCTGACCCGCTTCACGCGCGGGGCCCTGAGCCGTGGTCCGGCGTACGTCGCGCTCCTCGCCGGAGTCCTCGTCGTGCTCGGCGCCGCGCTTGCCCCGTACGGCAGTTGGTGGCCCGTCCTCCTTGCCGTGATCTACGTACTGCTGTCACCCGTGGCCCTCGCCCGCCCCCTCAAAGGCGCCCTCGACTGGCTGGTCCCGCCGATCTACCGCGCGGCCGAATACGGCACCGTTCTGGTGCTCGCGGCCAAAGCGGAGGTGAACGGAGCACTTCCCGCAGCTTTCGGCCTGGTGGCCGCTGTCGCCTACCATCACTACGACACGGTGTACCGCATTCGCGGCAACGCCGGCGCGCCGCCGCACTGGCTGGTGCGGGCGATCGGCGGGCACGAAGGCAGGACGCTGCTGGTCGTCGTTCTGGCCGCGCTGCTCACCGTCGTGCAGTTCAAGGTCGCGCTCACGGCTCTCGCCGTGGCCGTCGCCCTGCTGGTGCTCACTGAGAGCATCCGCTTCTGGGTGACCGCTCATTTGGGCGGCGCACCCGCCGTACACGATGAAGGAGAACCCGCATGATCGGCCTCGTGCTGGCGGCCGGCGCAGGCCGGCGTCTGCGCCCCTACACCGACAGCCTCCCCAAGGCTCTCGTGCCGGTGGGCCCGGCGGGTGTGGAGGACAGCATCACGGTTCTGGACCTGACCCTCGGCAACTTCGCGGAGATCGGTCTGACCGAGGTCGGCATCATCGTCGGCTACCGCAAGGAAGCCGTGTACGAGCGTCAGGCGGCCCTTGAGGAGAAGTACGGCCTCAAGCTCACCCTCATCGACAACGACAAGGCCGAGGAGTGGAACAACGCCTACTCCCTGTGGTGCGGCCGTGACGCCCTCAAGGGCGGCGTGATCCTCGCCAACGGCGACACCGTGCACCCGGTCTCCGTCGAGAGGACACTGCTCGCCGCCCGCGGCGAGGGCAAGAAGATCATCCTCGCCGTCGACACGGTGAAGAAGCTCGCCGACGAGGAGATGAAGGTCGTCGTGGACCCCGACAAGGGCGTCCGGAAGATCACCAAGCTCATGGAGCCCAGCGAGGCCACCGGCGAGTACATAGGCGTCACCCTGATCGAGGGTGCGGCCGCCGACGAGCTGGCCGACGCGCTGAAGACGGTGTGGGAGACCGACCCGCAGCAGTTCTACGAGCACGGCTACCAGGAGCTCGTGAACCGCGGCTTCCAGATCGACGCCGCACCGATCGGGGACGTCCCGTGGGTCGAGATCGACAACCACGAGGACCTTGCCAAGGGACGTGAGATCGCGTGCCGGTACTGACGAGGCTCATCCCCTCGCCAGTCGTCGTCGACATCCGTCCGGGTGCCCTGGACGACCTGGCGGGGGTGCTCTCCGACCAGCGGATCTCGCACTCGGGGAAGCTGGCCGTCGCGGTGAGCGGCGGTTCCGGGGCCAGGCTGCGCGAACGGATCGCCCCGGATCTGCCCGGCGCCACCTGGTACGAGGTCGGCGGCGGCACCCTCGACGACGCGATCGAACTGGCCGGGGCCATGAAGGCCGGGCACTACGACGCGGTCGTGGGCCTGGGCGGCGGCAAGATCATCGACTGTGCGAAGTTCGCCGCGGCACGCATCGGCCTCCCGCTGGTCGCGGTGCCCACGAACCTGGCGCACGACGGCCTGTGCTCGCCGGTCGCGACACTCGACAACGACGCCGGGCGCGGCTCGTACGGTGTGCCGAACCCCATCGCGGTGGTCATCGATCTCGACGTGATCCGGGAGGCCCCCGCGCGCTTCGTGCGCGCCGGTATCGGCGACGCCGTTTCCAACATCTCCGCGATCGCGGACTGGGAACTGGCGAACCATGTCAACGGCGAGCGGATCGACGGCCTCGCCGCCGCGATGGCGCGCCAGGCCGGTGAGGCCGTGCTGCGGCACCCCGGCGGCATCGGCGACAACGGCTTCCTCCAGGTGCTCGCCGAGGCCCTGGTCCTCAGCGGTGTCGCCATGTCGGTGTCGGGCGACTCACGCCCCTCCTCCGGCGCCTGCCACGAGATCAACCACGCCTTCGACCTCCTCTTCCCCAAGCGCGCGGCGAGCCACGGCGAGCAGTGCGGCCTGGGCGCGGCCTTCGCGATGTACCTGCGCGGGGCGCACGAGGAGTCGGCGTACATGGCCGAGGTGCTCCACCGGCACGGGCTGCCGGTGACACCGGAGGAGATCGGCTTCACCGTCGACGAGTTCTGCCAGGTCGTGGAGTTCGCCCCGCAGACCAGGCCGGGCCGCTACACGATCCTCGAACACCTAGACCTGAAAACCCACCAGATCAAGGACATCTACGCCGACTATGCCAAGGCCATCAGTAGCTGAACTCCGCCCCGTCGTTCACCCCGAAGGGGTGAAGGACCGGCGCAGCGGTGAGCACTGGGCGGGACGCCTGTACATGCGAGAGATCTCGCTGCGGGTGGACCCGTTCCTGGTCAACTCCAGGATCACGCCCAACCAGCTCACCTATCTGATGGTCGTCGCCGGTGTCCTTGCAGGTGCGGTGCTACTCGTGCCGGGTCTGACCGGGGCGCTGCTCGGCGCGGTCCTGATCCAGCTGTACCTGCTGCTCGACTGCGTCGACGGCGAGATAGCCCGCTGGCGCAGGCAGACCTCGATCACCGGCGTCTACCTGGACCGCATCGGCCACTACCTGTCCGAGGCGGCCCTCCTCGTGGGCTTCGGCCTGCGCGGCGCGGACCTGTGGGACGGCTCCGAGAGCCCTGAGTGGCTGTGGGCCTTCGTGGGCACCCTGGCCGCGCTCGGCGCGATCCTGATCAAGGCCGAGACCGACCTGGTCGACGTGGCGCGGGCCCGCAGCGGCCTGGCGGCGGTCAAGGACGAGGCATCCACGCCGCGCTCCTCGGGTCTCGCCCTGGCCCGCCGGGCGGCCGCGGCCCTGAAGTTCCACCGGCTGGTGGGCGGCGTCGAGGCCAGCCTCTTCATCCTCTTCGTCGCGGTCCTCGACCTGATCGGCGGCGACCTCTTCTGGACCCGCCTCGGCATCGCACTGCTGGCAGGCATCGCGATCCTGCAGACCCTGCTGCACCTCGTGTCCATCCTCGCCTCCAGCAGGCTGAAGTGAGCGCGGCGATGGAGGTGGACGCGGCGGTGAAGGCGGGCGCGGCGATGAAGGTCGGCGCGGTCATCATCACCATGGGCAACCGCCCCGAGGAACTCCGGGCCCTCCTCGACTCGGTCGCCAAGCAGGACGGCGACGCGGTCCAGGTGGTCGTGGTCGGCAACGGCTCGCCCCTGCCCGTCGTCCCCGACGGCATACGCACGGTCGAACTGCCCGAGAACCTCGGGATACCCGGCGGCCGAAACGTCGGCATAGAGGCGTTCGGCCCCGGTGGCAGCGAGGTCGACGTCCTCCTCTTCCTGGACGACGACGGCCTCCTCGCCCGCCACGACACCGCCGAAATGTGCCGCCGGGCCTTCACGGCCGATCCGCGGCTCGGCATCATCAGCTTCCGCATCGCCGACCCGAAGACGGGCGTGACCCAGCGCCGCCACGTCCCGCGGCTGCGGGCCTCCGACCCGATGCGCAATTCCCGGGTCACCACCTTCCTCGGCGGCGCCAACGCCGTCCGGACGAAAGTCTTCTCCGAAGTCGGCGAACTCCCGGACGAGTTCTTCTACGCACACGAGGAGACCGACCTGGCATGGCGGGCTCTCGACGCGGGCTGGATGATCGACTACCGGTCCGACATGGTGCTGAACCACCCCACGACCGAGCCTTCGCGGCACGCGGTCTACCACCGCATGGTGGCCCGCAACCGCGTCTGGCTCGCGCGCCGCAACCTCCCCGCCCCCCTCGTCCCGGTCTACCTGGGCGTGTGGATGCTCCTGACCCTGGCCCGCCGCCCCTCGAAGCCCGCCCTGCGGGCCTGGTTCGGCGGATTCCGGGAAGGCTGGACCAGTCCGTGCGGCCCCAGGCGTCCCATGAAGTGGCGTACGGTGTGGCGGCTGACCCGACTGGGCCGACCTCCTGTCATCTGACAAGCTCATTTCTGAGACCATTCGTGGCCGTACCCAGGTCCCTGGCTCATGCCTACGCCCGACCAGGCTGTGCGCATCTTGAAGACGAAAGTTTCCACTTGTGAGTGAGACAACGCATGACGGCGGAGTCGCGGTGAGCGAACGACCGTCGCCCGATGACGGGCTCTCCGCGGCCGAGGTCGCCGCCAAGTACGGGCTCGCGGTCAGCGGCGCCCGGCCGGGGCTCGCCGAGTACGTGCGTCAACTGTGGGGAAGACGGCACTTCATCCTCGCCTTCTCGCAGGCGAGACTGACCGCCCAGTACAGCCAGGCGAAGCTGGGCCAGCTCTGGCAGGTCGTGACGCCACTGCTCAACGCGTTCGTGTACTTCCTGATCTTCGGTCTGATCCTGCAGGCCGACCGCGGTATGTCGGTCGAGGTGTACATCCCGTTCCTGGTGACGGGTGTCTTCACCTTCACCTTCACCCAGAGCTCGGTGATGTCGGGAGTCCGGGCCATCTCCGGCAACCTCGGACTGGTCCGGGCGCTGCACTTCCCGCGCGCCGCCCTGCCCATCTCCTTCTCGCTGCAACAGCTCCAGCAGCTGCTGTTCTCGATGATCGTGCTGTTCGCCGTGGCGATCGGCTTCAGCAGCTATCCGAGCCCCTCGTGGCTGCTGATCGTCCCGGTCCTCGCACTGCAGTTCCTCTTCAACATCGGCCTCGCGCTGATCATGGCGCGGCTGGGCTCCAAGACCCCGGACCTGGCGCAGCTCATGCCGTTCGTGATGCGTACGTGGATGTACGCGTCCGGCGTCATGTACTCCATCCCTGTGATGCTCGCCGAAAAGCCCAAGTGGATCGCCGACATCCTGCAGTGGAACCCCGCCGCGATCTACATGGACCTGATGCGCTTCGCGCTCATCGACTCCTACGGCTCCGAGAACCTGCCCCCGCACGTCTGGACCGTCGCGGGCGGCTGGGCCGTCCTCGTCGCGGTCGGCGGGTTCGTGTACTTCTGGAAGGCGGAAGAGAGGTACGGACGTGGCTGAGCAGCGCACCGACTCGCACATCCCCACCGTCATCGCCGACGAACTGCACATCGTCTACCGCGTCAACGGCACCAAGACCGGAAAGGGCAGCGCCACCTCCGCGCTCAGCCGCATCCTCAGGCGCGGCGAGGAGCGCGGGGTGCGCAAGGTGCACGCCGTCCGTGGCGTCTCCTTCACCGCCTACCGGGGTGAGGCCGTCGGCCTGATCGGCTCGAACGGCTCAGGCAAGTCCACCCTCCTGCGCGCCATCGCCGGACTGCTGCCCGCGGAGAAGGGCAAGGTCTACACCGACGGCCAGCCCTCCCTGCTCGGCGTCAACGCCGCCCTCATGAACGATCTGACGGGCGAGCGGAACGTCATCCTGGGCGGGCTCGCGATGGGCATGTCCCGCGAGCAGATCAAGGAGCGCTACGAGGAGATCGTCGAGTTCTCGGGTATCAACGAGAAGGGTGACTTCATCACCCTCCCCATGCGCACCTACTCGTCCGGCATGGCGGCCCGCCTACGCTTCTCCATCGCGGCCGCCAAGGACCACGACGTGCTGATGATCGACGAGGCGCTGGCCACCGGCGACCGCAAGTTCCAGAGGCGCTCCGAGGAGCGCATCCGGGAGCTGCGCAAGAGCGCCGGCACGGTGTTTCTGGTCAGTCACAACAACAAGTCGATCCGGGATACCTGCGACCGAGTTCTCTGGCTGGAGCGCGGTGAGCTGCGGATGGACGGCCCCACCGAAGAGGTCCTCAAGGAGTACGAGAAGTTCACGGGCAAGTAGCCCATTTCGCCTGGGCCCTGTCGTCGGACTCCCGTCGTCCGCCGGAGGCGGGCCCTGCGGCGTCAGGTGCGTGCTCTCGGCGTGCCGGGCCCAGGCCCTCGTACTGGTTGT
>NZ_JBHXMF010000048.1:39680-70465 GCF_042721055.1 Streptomyces sp. NPDC058470 | reverse complement strand
ACGGACACTTCCTTCGTACTCACCCGAGAGACTCTCTCAGGCTTTCCTCCGGGCGCTTCCCTTCGATCTTGCGTTTCCGACTCTATCAGACTCTTTCGGGCCTGATTCCCAGTCAGTGGGGTCTGTCTTCGCGGCTGTTGTGCCGTTCCGACGTCTCAAACTTTAGCGGATCCTCGCGGCAGTTCCTAATCGAGCTGTCGCGCCCAAATCGAATTGAATTCGGGCACACCGAATTGAACCCTGGTGGGAGATCGTGCTGGTGGTTTGGTTGCCGCTTTTGCGGCGAAGGTGCTACCGCAGAACCGTTACGGCTCCGTGGCAACTCGAAGAACCTTACGCGTCGGGCATGGGGGTGTCAACCTCCCCTGTCAAGATCTTTAATCCAGGTCGGTGAGGCGGCCGCCGGCATCCGGCTGGGCGTGCTCCACACGGCGGAGGAGGCGGGTCAGAACCTCGCCGAGGACACCGCGTTCGTCGGCGGAGAGGTCCTGGAGCAGCTCCTCCTCGAAGCCCGAGGCGAGGCGCATGACCTCCAGCCACTTCTCGCGTCCCTCGTCGGTGAGCTCCACGATGACGCGCACGCGGTTCGACTCGTCGCGCTCCCGCGTGACCAGACCCTCCCCGACCATGCGGTCGATGCGGTGGGTCATCGCGGCCGGGGTCAGACCCAGCTGCTTGGCGAGGTCGCTCGGGCCCATGCGGTAGGGGGCGCCGGAAACGACCAGCGCCTTGAGGACCTCCCACTCGGCGTTGCTGATGCCGAGTGCCGCGGTCTGGCGTCCGTAGGCGACGTTCATCCGCCGGTTGAGGCGGGAGAGGGCCGAGACGATCTTCTCGACCTGGGGGTCGAGGTCCCGGAACTCTCGCTGGTAAGCGGCGATCTGCTCGTCGAGTGTCGGCTCGCTGACGCCGGGGGTGTCGCCCATGGGGCGAAGTATCGCACGGGCTCGCTTGCCGTTGAAGTCCTTCGATGTGTATTGTTTAGATCCTAACTTTAGCTTTGAAGTCTTCAGGTCTGCACCCTTGCACGATCATGCGCTCTGAGGACCTCACGACCAGGGCAGGTGAAAAGTGACCAGGGCGATGGGCGCAGCGATGCGCCGGATCCATGTGGGCAACGCGCTCAGCGCGTTCGGGCTCGGCTTTACCGTCCCCTTCCTCTACGTCTATGTGGCGCAGGTGCGGGGACTCGGCTCCATGACGGCGGGCGTCGTGCTCGCCGTCTTCGCCGTGGCCGCTCTCGTCGTACTGCCGTTCGCCGGGCGGGCCATCGTCCGGCGCGGCCCGCTGCCGGTCCTGCTCGTTGCCCTGGTCACGGCGTCCCTCGGAGCGCTGAGCCTCGGGCTCGCGGACAGTGCCACGACCGTGGTGCTGTCGGCGGCCACGCTCGGTGCCGGCCAGGCCGTGATGTCGCCGGCGCTCGCGACGATGATCGTGGACTGCTCCTCGGCGGACACCAGGTCGCGTGCATTCGCGACGCAGTTCTTCCTGCAGAACCTGGGACTCGGCGTCGGAGGACTCATCGGCGGCCATATCGTCGACACCTCGCGCGCGAGTTCGTTCACGCTGCTGTTCTCGATCGAGGCGGCGATGTTCCTGCTGCTGGTCGTGATCATGTCGACCGTACGGTTGCCGCACACGCCGAAGGTCGAGGGTGCGCCGCAGGCCAGGGTCGGCAGCTGGAAGCAGCTGCTCGGCAACCGGGCCATGGTGCAGCTGTCCGTGCTGGGCTTCGTGTTGTTCTTCGCCTGCTACGGACAGTTCGAGTCGGGGCTCTCCGCGTACGGCGTCGAGGCGGCCGGGATCTCCACCTCCGCGCTCGGTACGGCGATGGCGGCGAACACCGCGATGATCGTGGTCGCGCAGTTCGCGGTCCTCAAGTTCGTGGAGCGCCGGAAGCGGTCGCGGGTGATCGCCGCGGTGGGGCTCATCTGGGCGGTCGCATGGCTGACGGCCGGCTATGCGGGCCTCGGGCACGGCAGCCAGACCACGGCGACCGCAGCGTTCGTCTCGACGTACGCCCTCTTCGGTCTTGGTGAGGCGATGCTGTCGCCGACCGTCGCGCCGCTGGTCGCCGATCTGGCGCCGGCGGGCATGGCGGGGCAGTACAACTCGGCCTTCGCGCTGGTGAAGCAGCTCGCGCTGGCGGTCGGTCCGGCGGTGGGCGGTCCGATGGGGGCCTCGCTGCACGGGCCGTACGTCGTGACGTTTCTGCTGTTCTCGCTGGGCATCACCTACCTCGCGATCCGGCTGGGCCGACAGCTCACGCCCGTACAGAATCAGCCGTGGCTCGCGCGGAGCCGGGTGGTCGCGCAGGGTGGAGTTCCGGCGGAGCCGGTGCGGGCCGCGGCCTGACGGACGGACATACGAAGGCCGCCACCACTTCTCGAAGTGGTGGCGGCCGTTTCGCTTGTCGTCAGCGGATCCCGGTCACCAGGTTGGCCGCGAAGGGGAGGGTCGCACTGCCGTCCGGGGCGGTGCGGTCCTTGAGGTGGGTGTGGACCGCGCGGCCTGCCTGTACGAGGGCTTCGTGCCCGCCGTGGTCGACGATCGACTGGCCCCAGGGCACCGAGGAGAGCTGGCCCGCGGCGTAGTCGGCGAGGGGCGGGAGGGCGATGCCGAAGGTGACCTCGTGGACGGTGACGTCGTGGAAGCCGGCCTCGCGGAGGGTGGTGGTGAGGCGGTCGGGGGTGCCGGAGAAGGCGGCTTCGTAGCTCGCGGCGACCTCCGGAACCAGATGTGGAGCCACGTACTTCTTGACCGCTTCGTACTGGGCCACGAAGTACGGGATCAGCTTCCTGTCCGCCCAGGCGGTGGCCGCGAAGTGTCCTCCGGGGCGGGTGACCCGGGCCGCCTCTGTGAGGGCCGCGCGCAGGTCGGGGAAGAACTGGACTCCCTGCTGGCAGACGACGGCGTCGAAGGTGGCGTCCTGGTAGGGGAGTTCGTCCGCGGAGGCCTCCGTGAACTCGATGTCCGGGTACATGCGGGGTGCGCCTGCCTTCGCGACCCTCAGCATGCCTTCGTTGATGTCCGCGCCCGAGACGCGACCGGCGGGGCCGACCCGGGCGGCTGCGGCGCGGGCCACGAAGCCGGTGCCGCAGGCGAGGTCGAGGACCGTGGCGCCCGGGGTCAGGTCCGCTGCGTCGAGGATCGCCGCGACGAAGGGCGCCATGATCGGCGCGGCGTACTGCTCGTATCGCTCAGGCGCGCTGCCGCTGAGCTGAAAACCCGTTTCGTCTGCCATGGGTGAGCTATTAGCACCGGGTGGGGTTGGGGGCTAGGTGGCGCGCAGGGGTGGGTGTCGGGAGGTGGGTGCCGGGGGTGGGTGCCGGGGTGGGTTTTTCGCCCCCTCCGCCCCTGCCCGTCCCGTACCTGGGGCTGCCACCCCCAGACCCTCGCTTCGCGCTCACGCGCTCGTGCTCGTGCTCAAACGCCGGACGGGCTGACTACTTCAACGCGAACTCGCACCACACCGCCTTCCCCCCGCCCGGGGTACGCCGCGACCCCCAGCCGGAGGCGATCGTGGCGACGATGGCGATGCCGCGGCCTGCTTCGTCGGCGGGTTCGGCGCGGCGGCGGCGGGGGAGGTGGTCGTCGCCGTCGGTGACCTCGATGATCAGGCGGCGGTCGGTGCGGCGCAGCCGCAGGCGCATGGGCGGGGTGCCGTGCTGGAGGGAGTTGGCGACGAGTTCGCTGGCGGCGAGGACGCCGAGGTCCTGGAGTTCGGCCGGGAAGCGCCAGCTCGTCAGGACGCCGGAGGCGAAGGCACGCGCGCGTGGAGCGGCTTCCACGCCGCCGAGCAGCTCCAGGGCGGCGTTGCGGAAGAGGTCGCCGTCCGGACCCGTACGGGCGGGGTGCTGGAGGACCAGGACGGCCACGTCGTCGTCGTGGTCGGCGGTGACGCCCAACGAGCGGACCAGTCGGTCGCAGACGACCTGGGGGGTGCCGGTGGCACCGGAAAGGGCACGCTCCAGGGAGGCGATTCCCTCGTCGAGGTCCTCGTCGCGGCGCTCGACGAGGCCGTCGGTGTAGAGGACGGCCGTCGAGCCGGGGCCGAGCGGGACCGAGCCGGAGGTGTGCAGCCAGCCGCCGGTGCCGAGCGGCGGTCCTGTGGGTTCGTCGGCACGCACGACGACGCCGCTCTCGTCGCGGACGAGGATCGGCAGGTGGCCCGCGGAGGCGTAGATCAGCCGCCCCTCGTTCGGGTCGTGGACGGCGTACACACAGGTGGCGATCTGGTTGGCGTCGATCTCGGTGGCGAGGCCGTCGAGGAGCTGCAGGACCTCGTGCGGGGGCAGGTCGAGGCGAGCGTACGCGCGTACGGCGGTGCGCAGCTGGCCCATGACCGCCGCGGCGCGCACCCCGCGGCCCATGACGTCGCCGATGACGAGCGCGGTGCGGCCGCCGCCGAGGGTGATCACGTCGTACCAGTCGCCGCCGACCGCGGCCTCCGTGCCGCCGGGCTGGTAGGTGGCCGCGATGCGCAGGTCGTCGGGCTCCTCCAGCTCCTGCGGGAGCAGCGAGCGCTGGAGGGTGACGGCGGTCTCGCGCTGGCTGCGCTCGCTGGCGCGCAGCCGCTCGGCGGCCTCGGCGTGGTCGGTGACGTCGGTCGCGAAGATCAGTACGCCGCCGCCGTGGCCCTTGGGAGAGGTGTCGACGGGGGTGCAGGTGAAGGTGTACGAGCGGCCGCTGGAGGTCTTGCGGGACTTGACCGTGCGGGACTTGGCGCTGCGCAGGACCTGGTCCAGGAGCGGGAGCAGGCCGAGCTCGTCCAGCTCGGGGAGCGCCTCGCAGGCGGGCTCGCCGACCGGTCGTACGCCGAAGGCCGCCGTGTAGGAGTCGTTGACGTACGCGACGCGGTGTTCGGGGCCGTGGACGAGGGCGACGAGGGCCGGGACGCGGTCGAGGACGTCGCGGACCGGCAGTTCGTCGACGGCGGGCACGGGCGGCGCGTCGTCGGTCAGCTGCTCGGCGCGGGCCGCCGGCACGGGAGCGCCTTCCCCTCGCAGGTCCGGGGAGACCGTGTGTTCGGTCTGCGCCGCGGTGCGGCGCTGCGTTCCGGGGAGCCGGGCGCTCCAGCGCGTGAAGTTCACTGTGGGAAGGGCCTCGTGGGTTAGAAGGGCGAGCGGTGGGCCCGCCCTGGGTCGTGGACCAGTCTGGCCGACCGGACCGACATCCGTCAGACGCCGGCCTGACCGGTGGAGTTCCAGGGTCCGGTCAGGACGACCCCTTCGGGCCGAGCTTCGGGTCGAGAGGATGCTTTCCACCGGCCGCGAGTTCGAACTCCGCGCGGGGATGTTCGAGCGAACCGAGAGAGACGATCTCCCTCTTGAAGAGCCCCGACAGGATCCATTCGGCGAGCACACGGGCCTTGCGGTTGAAGGTGGGCACCCTGCTCAGGTGGTAGACGCGGTGCATGAACCAGGCAGGATAGCCCTTCAGCTTGCGCCCGTAGACGTACGCGACACCCTTGTGCAGCCCGAGGGAGGCGACCGAACCGACGTACTTGTGGGAGTACGTTTCGAGCTCCTCGCCGCGCAGGGAGTGCACGATGTTGTCGCCGAGGACCCTGGCCTGGCGAACCGCGTGCTGAGCGTTGGGGGCCGTCTCGGTGCCGGGCTCCGCGGTGACGTCGGGGACGGCGGCGGCGTCTCCCGCGGCCCACGCGTGGGTGGTGCCGTCGACGGTCAGCTGGGGGGTGCACTTGAGGCGGCCGCGCTCGTTCAGCGGGAGATCGCTCGCGGCGAGGACCGGGTGCGGTTTCACTCCGGCGGTCCACACGACCGTACGGGTCGGGAAGCGGGCGCCGTCACTGAGGACGGCGATCCGGTCCGCGCAGGAGTCGAGGCGGGTGTCCAGTCGTACGTCGATGTTGCGGCGGCGCAGCTGGGTGACCGTGTACTTGCCCATCTCCTCGCCGACCTCGGGGAGGATGCGGTTCGAGGCCTCGACGAGGATCCACTTCATGTCCTCGGGCTGGACATTGTGGTAGTAGCGCGCGGTGTAGCGGGCCATGTCCTCCAGCTCGCCGAGGGCCTCCACGCCCGCGTAACCGCCTCCTACGAAGACGAAGGTCAGGGCCGCGTCGCGGATCGCGGGGTCGCGGGTGGAGGAGGCGATGTCCATCTGCTCGATGACGTGGTTGCGCAGGCCGATGGCCTCCTCGACGGTCTTGAAGCCGATGGCGTACTCGGCGAGACCGGGGATCGGGAGGGTGCGCGCGATCGAGCCGGGGGCGAGGACCAGTTCGTCGTACGAGAGGTGTTCCGCGCCGGCGCCCTCTTCCTCGCCGGCGAGGGTCGTGAGAGTCACGGTGCGCTTGGCATGGTCGATCGACTGGGCCTCGCCGATGACGATCCGGCACCGGTCCAGGACCCGGCGCAGCGGGACGACCACGTGGCGCGGCGAGATCGAGCCCGCGGCGGCCTCCGGGAGGAACGGCTGATAGGTCATATACGGGTCCGGGGTGACGACGGTGATCTCGACCTCGCCCCGTTTAAGTTCGGCCTTCAACTTCTGCTGGAGTCGCAGGGCGGTGTACATCCCGACGTAGCCGCCGCCGACCATGAGAATGCGCGCACGTTCCTTCACCACCCCATGACGCACCCGGCACTGGAGTTTGTCCACAGCCTCGACAATTTGTGTGACCGGCCACCGCCGACGCGGAGGGCGGACCGAATTGCCGGCTTATGAGGAATAAGCGCAGGTCAGCGAGGATGTAAGGGGTGCCTGAGGGAGGAGCAATGGGGACGTAAACGACCCGTACTCCGATCGGGGGGCGCTCCGTGCGGAACCTGCCCCTTCTGAATTGACCCCCTCTCAACTATGTTCGTGTGTCGACGGGGTGTAGGGGGATGCGCTCGACGAGTCCGTACGACGGACTCGTGCACACAAGCCTGTTCCGCGCGCTCCGGCTGCCGATGGCGGGGAGAGTCTCCGGGGGGAGACGTCATTACCGGGGGAACGCTTATGCACATTCAGGAATCTCATTGGTCATCCGCGTCTGCCACCGCGTCCGGTGGCATCGTCGGCGCGGCAGCGGGCGGCGACGGCCGCGGTCCGGGCACCGGATCGCGTACGACACCGCTTCGCGTGGACGCACAGCGCAATCTGGAACACGTACTGCGCGCGGCGCGCGAGGTCTTCGGCGAGCTGGGATACGGCGCGCCCATGGAGGACGTGGCGCGGCGCGCCCGGGTCGGCGTGGGCACGGTGTACCGACGCTTCCCGAGCAAGGACGTCCTGGTCCGCCGGATAGCCGAGGAGGAGACCTCCCGGCTGACGGACCAGGCGCGGGCGGCACTCGGGCAGGAGGACGAGCCGTGGTCGGCGCTCTCGCGCTTCCTGCGCACGTCGGTGGCCTCGGGCGCCGGGCGGCTGCTGCCGCCGCAGGTGCTGCGGGTCGGCGTAGCGGAGGACGGCACGGAGGCGGAGGACGCACGGGTGCCGCAGCAGCGGTCCCAACCCGCCTCCGAGCTCCGGCTCGTCGAGCAGCGGCCGGTGCCCGCGGAGGAGGTACTGATCGCGGCGGCGGACGACGCGGGCGCGGCGCAACTGCTCGACGTGGTGGGCCGGCTGGTGGAGCGGGCGCGTGCGGCGGGCGAACTGCGGGCGGACGTGACCGTGGCGGACGTACTGCTGGTGATCGCGACGGCGGCGCCCTCGCTGCCGGACGCCGCTCAGCAGGCGGCTGCCTCGGCCCGGCTCCTCGACATCCTGCTGGAGGGGCTGCGCTCACGCCCGGCGTGAGCGGCACCACCAACGACCACCGACCACCACCAACCACCCACGACCAGCCGCCGACCACCAGCCACCAGGAGCACCTGGTTCTGTCCGGGCGCGGGTGCTGCGTCACTCGCGCACCGGGCCCACCGGGCCCACCGGGCCCACCGGTCACGCTCCGGACATTCCAGGCGCGGCGCCAACTCCCTGCCGGGAGCCGTTTGTTGACTATTCCCCAAAAGAGTGACGGCTAGTGCTGGCGTATGGGAAGTCCCCACGGACGAGTGGTAGGTCCCCACGGGGACGTCAAGCCTCTTGTGCCTGTGGCAGTCTTGCCCGTATTCGGGTCCGAGTGTGCAGGCGGGGGCTTTCCGCAATGAGCGTTGACGGGCGGGACGAGTCACTCGGTGACGGTGGCGCGGACGGCGGCACGGAGACCGGCGGGCTGCCGTCACAACAGGTACCCAGCCAGGGTGGTCCGCAGGATGGTCCACAGGGTGATCCGCAGGGCGGCACCCCGGGTGCCGCGCCCTCGGACGGCGGGACCGATCCCAGCGTTCCGCCGCAGCGCGACCGGTTCGACCGGCGGGACGGCGGCAGCGTCCTGCCCCCTCCGTTCGACCCGCCTCCGTTCGATCCGTCGTCTCCAGCCGATCCCTCTCCGGTCGATCTGCCGTCGTCCGACGCCGATCTGATCGAGCGGATGCGCGCGGGTGACGACACGGCGTACGAGGGGCTGTACCGGCGCCACGCCGAGGCCGTGCGCCGGTACGCCCGCACCTGCTGCCGTGACCCGCACACCGCGGACGACCTCACGGCCGAGGTGTTCGCCCGCATGCTGCAGGCCGTACGCGGCGGCAGTGGCCCCGAGCACGCCGTACGCGCCTATCTGCTCACGACCGTCCGCCGGGTCGCCGCGAACTGGACGAAGACGGCGAAGCGGGAGCAACTGGTAGAGGACTTCGCGGTGTTCGCCGCGCAGGCCGCCCGGAGCTCGGAGGTGTCCGACGACGACACACTCGACCTCGGCGCGGATGTGCGCGCGATGCACGAGGCCGAGCAGTCCATGGCCATGCAGGCGTTCCGGTCGCTGCCGGAGCGCTGGCAGGCCGTGCTGTGGCACACCGAGGTCGAGGACGAGTCGCCGAGCGATGTCGCCACCCTCTTCGGGCTCGACGCCAACGGCACGCGGGTGCTGGCCAGTCGCGCCCGCGAAGGCCTCAAGCAGGCCTACCTCCAGGCGCATGTGAGCGCCACGCTCACCATGGACGAGGAGTGCGCGCGCCACGCCGACCGGCTCGGCGCCTACGCCCGCGGCGGGCTGCGGATGCGCGCCGAGCGCGGGCTGCGCAAGCACTTGGAGGAGTGCGCCAAGTGCCGCCTGGCGGCAGGTCAGATCAAGGAAGTCGCCAGCGGGATCCCGTCGCTCGTGCCGATCGCGGTCATCGGCTGGTTCGGTGCCGCCGGGTACGCAAAGGCCGCCGCGCTCATCGCCGGTGGGGCCGGCGCGGGTGCGGCAGGTGCGGCCGCCGCGGCGAGCGGCAGCTCCGGCGGGGCGAGCACGGGTGGCGGCGCGGCCGCCTCGGAGGGGCTGGGCGCGCCGGTCAAGGCTGGTATCGCCGCGGGTGTCGTCGCGGTGGCCGCGGCGGCGCTGGCGCTCGCCCTGGCCGGCAACGAGACACAGCCCAAGAAGCCCGAGGCCAAGCCGGCCACCTCGCCCGCCGCCGAGGTACCCCTGCCGTCGCCCAAGCCGCCGAAGAAGGCACCCGCGCCCAAGCCGCCTGTGGTGGCGGCACCTGAGCCCACCCCCACTCCGACGCCCACACCCACCCCGAAGCCCACACCCACACCCAAGCCGTCGCCGACCCCGGCGAAGCCGAAGCCCACGCCCAGGCCGACGCCTCCCCCGCCCCCCACGCCGACACCGCCGCCTCCCCCTCCGCCCGCGCCGGTCGTCTACCAGTGGAGCGAGCTGGACTACAACGTCAGCGGCGACGGCACCAAGCCCGAGATGCGGCTCGGCGAGAGCAGTTGGGTGTGGCAGCGCTTCGGGGTGTCGATCGCGGACAAGCAGTACGTGCACGGGGTGACCGTCCACGGCCACTCCTCCGTCACCATCGACCTCAACCGCAACTGCTCGGCGTACGACGCCGTGGTCGGCATCGACGACATGACACTTGGCCTGGGCCAGGTGCGCTTCTCCGTGTACGCGGACGGCTCCCGCATGTGGCAGTCGCCGCTCGTCAAGGGCGGCGACCAGGCGATCCCCCTCCATGTGAACCTCGCCGGCCGCAAGACCATCCGCCTCGTCGTCGAGCCCCACTCCGTCCTCGACTCGACGGCACTGGCGGACTGGGCGGAGTCGAAGTTCCTGTGCGAGTGAGTTCGGGTGGGTTGGCGGCGCGAACAGAGGTAGCGGTGGGCGAGGTGCTCCGCCCAGCCGCGCGGTCAGGCGTCGGGTGCTCCGCAGAGCCGGCTAGCCACGCGTCGGCGAAGTGCTTCTCAGATCCGCACAGCTAGACGTCGACGGGATAACCCCGTCGACGGAATGCTCCTCCGAGCCACCCAACTAGACGTCGACGGGATATTCCTTGAGCGCCCCGGCCATGTCCCGCTGGGCGTCGTCCCGGGTGAAGTCGGCGCCCGCGGCGCGCTCGGACCTGTAGCGGACGGGGCCGAGGGCTGTGATCGCGGCGGCCTCCGTGCGCTCGGCCGCCGTACGCTCCTGGGCGCGCCGGGGATGACCGCCCCGCCATCGCGTACCGACACCGAGCAGACGGGCCGCACGCGGATGGTCGCCCAGCTCGGAGAGAAGGCCGGCGGCGCAGTCGACGAGGGCGGCCAGCACCACATCGGCGCAGCGTCCGGCCACCGCCGCCGGCAGGGCGTCGGACAGCTTCCGCAGACCGTGCTCCGGGCCGCACCGGGCGGCCGTGATGACCGCGTCGACCAAGTCCAGTGCCGCCATGAACTGCGGGGGCGGGGTACCGCGGAAGCTCTCCACGCGTGCCTGCTCGTACATTTCGTGGGCGAGGGCGACCTCCCCGTCGTCCAGGGCGATCTGGGCCCGCAGCATGTGGACGAACGCACGGGCGTCCGGCACCCCGTACCGATCGGACGCGGCGCTCGCCTCGTCCAGAGCCGCCAGCGCCCGGGAACGATCGCCCTCGCGATAGGCGATCTCGGCCAGCCGCGCCGTGAGGAAGGGCGTCTCGGCGTACGCGCCCACCTCGAAGGAGAGCCGCAGCGCCTCCTCGTACTCCCCCTTCGCCTCGTCGAAGAGACTGCGTGACATGGCCGCCTCACCGGCCGCGCTGCACACCAGGGCCCGCATCCAGCGGTCGCCCACCCGGCGGCTGAGCACGCGCAGCTCGGCCAGGTCGTCGTCCACGCCGGGCATCCCGCCGGGGGCGTCGACAACCAGATGCGTACGGAACATCAGGATGAAGCCGACCTCCCACTCACCGCCGTACAGACGGCAGTTGGCGATCGCGGCGTCCATGGCGGGCCGCAGATCCTCCGTGCTGCCCATGTAGTAGGCGGCCAGTGGCCAGATGACGCCAGGGAGAATTGCCGCTTCCGGGCCACCCTTTTCGAAGACGGACCGCACACGCGCGGTGTACTCCCGCATCGGCCCGTCCTCCTGCCCGGCCAGCGGGTCGATCTCCACCTTCATGAACAGGTACAGCATGCGCAGCCTCATCCGCATGGCGTACAGCGGGTGATGCTCGTCGTGGTCGGGGGCGGATGTGGGGGCTTCGAGGAAGGCCGCCACCGGGTCGACGGCGGCCAGGAAGGCGAGAGGTGCGTCCTGGTCGCGGTCGGGAGAGTCGCCCGGCCTGCCGCACCGACCGGGGGCGGACGGAGCGACGCCGGCGCTGACCGCGCACAGCCGCAGCACCAGGTCCGTCCACTCCGCGCCCTCGCGGCGGAAGTTGCGCAGCCACCAGAACCATCCCATGGCCAGGACGAGGGCGCCGGCCTCCTCCTCGTCACGGACGAGAACGGTGCGGTAGACGGCCGCCCGGATGTTGTCGAGCTCGGTCTCCAGCCGCCGGATCCACGGCAGTTGCTCGGCGGAGCGCAGCAGCGGCTCGGCCTCCTCGACCAGCGCGCGCACCCACGCGCGATGCCGCCGCTCGGCCTCGGCACGCTGCTCGGGAACCTCGGCGGCGCGCTCGGCGGCGTACTCATGGATCGTCTCCAGCATGCGATACCTCATGCCGCCACTTCCCCCGCCTTCCTCCCCGCCTCCGTCGTACGCCGTTGCGACGATCAGGGACTTGTCCACGAGCGACCCGACGAGGTCGGCTGCGGGGCCGGTACACACCGCCTCCGCGGCCACCAGGTCCCAGCCGCCCGCGAAGACGGACGCCTCGCGCAGGACGGTCCGCTCCCGCTCGTCGAGCAGGTCCCAGGACCAGTCGACGACGGCGCGCAGGGTCTGCTGGCGGGGCAGCACCGTGCGGCTTCCGGAGGTGAGGAGCCGGAAGCGGTCGTCGAGCCGGTCGGCGATCTGCCGGGCCGTGAGCAGCCGTAGCCGCGCGGCAGCCAGCTCGATGGCCAGAGGCAGACCGTCGAGCCGCCGACAGATCTCGTCCACCGCCGCCGAGTCGTGGAACCCGGCGTCCGTGTCGGGACGGACGGCCGACGCCCGCTCCAGGAAGAGGCGGCGCGCCGGGTCGGGCGGCAGGGGCTCGACCGGGCGCAGCAACTCGCCCGGCACGCCCAGGGGTTCACGACTGGTGGCGAGGATCGTGAGCCCGGGGCAGTGCGTCAGCAGGGTTTCGGCGAGTTCGGCGGCGGCGCCTATGACGTGTTCACAGTTGTCAAGGATCAGGAGCTGGTTGCGCGGCGCGCAGTACTCGACGAGCAGGGCGACCGGGTCGTCCTGAGGTCCCGCCATCTCGTTGGTGATCAGCACGGTTTCGCGCAGACCGAGGGCGCTGACCACGGCACCGGGGACCGCCTCCGGCCGGTCGAGCGGCGCGAGCTCGACCAGCCACGCCTGGGGAAGCCCGGCGGCGGCTTCCTCGGCGAGACGGGTCTTGCCCGAACCCCCCGGTCCGGTCAGAGTGACCAGTCGTGCCCTCTGCACATCCGAACGGATGGCGTCGATTTCGGGTTCCCGCCCCACGAACGAGTTCAGACGCGGACGAATGTTGCCGTTCCGGGCGGAGCGCGAGGGGTCGCCGGGCGCCGGATTCCGAGCCGCCGCGTCCTGAGCCGTCGGCCACTGAGCCCGCCGTTCCGCACCCGCCGTCCGGGGCGGTCTTCCGTTCCCCGACCCCACCCCGGCCCCGGATTCCAGCAACTCCGTGTGCAGCGCGCGGAGTTCCGGCCCGGGGTCCGTTCCGAGCCCGTCCGTCAGGCGGCGCCGCGTCCTCTCGTACGCGGCCAGGGCGTCCGCGCCTCGGCCGGCGTCGCGCAGGGCGCGGATGAGCAGGGCGTGCAGCGCTTCGTCGTACGGGTGAGCCTCCGTCAGTTCCTTCAACTCCGGTACGACGTCATCGGCGCGGCCGAGTCGCAGGTCGGCCTCGACGCGGGTCCGGGTCGCCTCCACACGCAGGGCTTCCGGGCGGGTCGCGGCGGTGCGGTCGGGGAGGTCCGCGAGGGCGGGGCCCCGCCAGAGGGCGAGGGCGTCGCGCAGGTGGGTGGCGGCGGTCGTGGCGTCGTCGCTTGCGAGTGCGGACCTGCCCTTTGCCACGAGGTGCTCGAAGGCGAACAGGTCCACGTCGTCCTTGGCGGCTCTCAGGCGGTAGCCGCCTGCCTCCGAGGTGACCGTGTCCTTGCCGATCGCCCGGCGCAGGCGGCCGACCAGGGCCTGCAGTGCGGCGGGCGCGTCCTGTGGGGGCTCGGCGGCCCACACCTCGTCGATCAGGGTCTCCTGGGCGACCGTGCGGTCGGGGCGTTGGGCCAGGGCTGCGAGCAGTGCGCGGACCCGGGGGCCGCCCACCGCTACCAGGGCCCCCCGGTCGTCCTCCACCTGGGTCACCCCCAGAATCCCGTACCGCACCCACCCATTCTCCCCGCCCCCACCCCTCCACAGCACCGCCTTTATCCGGCGAGCCCCCGAGGTACCCCGACGCGGACGACCAACCACAACCTTCTTTCGCCCCCTCCGCCCCTACCCGTCCCGTACCTGGAGGCTGCGCCCCCAGACCCCCGCATCGCGCTGAACGCGCTCGTCCTCAAACGCCGGACAGGCTGAAAATCTCTCGGAACCGCGCGGATGGATGCGTGGGTGGAAACGCAAGTGGGGCGGCGATCGGAACAACGCCGCCCCACCCCAAACGCCCGACAGCCTGAAGACCACAGGGCCGGAGCCGAAGAGCGTTGCTGCCGGGCCACCACGGCCCGCAGCCGAACGACGACGGAAGGGGGCGTGCCGGTACGTCCAGACGCCCGTCGCGTACGCCCGCGTCACCGGACCCCCGCACCCTTGCCCAACATCTGATCCGTCGGCGACGGGCGGGACGTACCGGCACGCCCCCGACCCACCCACCGGACGGCAAACGCACCCGCACCCGCACCCACACCCGCACCGGACGGCGCAAACGCACAGGCACCGGACACCACACACCCACCGGCACCAGCACCAGCACAAGGCACCGATCAGCTAACCCCGGCGGGCAGCCCCCGCCCCCAACGCCCGCCCCTGCGGCACAATCCCCGCCGGCACCGCCCGCTGCCGAGCAGGCGTCCCCGTCCAACAGGTCCCCCGCCGACCCAGCAACCGCCGCAACCACACCTCAAGGGAGACGAGATCCGCCAGCCCGTCCAAGGGCAGCGGCTCCCCCGAGGCGGCCGCGCGCAGCGCCTTGCGGACGACGCGTGCCTCCACCAGCCCGGCCTGCGCCAGCAGAGGCGTGTCGAACAGGGCGATCAGGGAATCCGCGGCGACCCGCAACCCCGTACGTGCGGCAGCCGCCGAGGAGGCATGGGACGGCGCGCCCCACCCGGGCGGCAGATCCCCCACCCCGGCCCCCTCCAGCACCGTACGGAGGATCGCGGCCCGGGCACCGGGCTGAACCCGCAGTGCCTCCGGAAGGGCACGGCACGCGCGGACGACCTGGTTGTCGAGGAACGGCGCGTGCAGCCGCTGGAAACGGACCTCGGCGGCCTGCTCCAGGACGCGCAGATCGGACGCGTGGCGCGCGAGGGCGGCGCGCGCGCGGAAGTCGCCCGGCCGCTGCCCGGGACCGACGCCGGCCCGGCCCGAGACAACCTGTAGGCGAACCGATACTTCAGCCAGCGCCTCACCGGTGAGCCAGCGCGCGGCGGGCCCGGGTCTGGCCCAGGTGAGGGCCGCGAGCGAGGCCCCGACGGCACCGCCCGGCTCGTCGAACCGGCGCTGCATCAGGCGGTCGGCGAGGACGTCGACCCCGGTGCGGTACGGCGTACGGGCGAGCTTGCGTGCCGCGCCGTACACGCGCGCGGGGACCATGACGGACCCGTCCGCCTTGGTGAGCGCGGCGACGGGCTTCACCAGGTGACGGCGTTTGCGGTCCATCAGGAGGTCGGCGAGCCGGGCCGGGTGGGCGTCCATGACCTGCCGGGCGCCGTACCCCGTGAAGTGATCCGCGCTCCCGGAGGACAGCCTGGCCCGGTGCCGCGCGGCGGTCACGAGGGACGGCCCCGGCTCGTCGGTGAGCGGCCCCTCCAGGTCGGCGTAAGGGAGCGTCTCCTCGCCCCCGGTGACCACCACATGGTGGAGCCGGGGATTCGCGGCCAGCGAGCCCGCCCGTTCCAGCTCGGATTCCCGCCCGCCGACGGCGAGGTCGTTGAAAGTGACCGCCAGGAGACGCTCACCGGCGCCCGTGCCATGCCCCAGGACTGTCCCGGGCGCCCCAGGGAGCCCCGCCGCGAGCAGCGCCAGCGTGGCCGAGGCGGGCCCTCCGGAGAGGTCGGCGCCGATCCCCGGGACGGGCATCCCGCGCGCGGCCCGCCGCTCGGCGGGCCCCATGCCGGGCACGGGCCCGGGGTCCACATCGGTCCCCGGCACATGCCGGGGCGCGGCGAGACGGGCGCGTACGGCCTCTACAAGGGCGTCGCGTACGGCGTCCACCGCGCTGATGGGATCGGCCGAGGGGGTGGCGACGGCGAGGGAGGTGGTCTGCTCGTAGCTTGCGATCTCGCGCGCCCCGGCGCGCAGGATCAGCGCATGCCCCGGCGGAATGCGCCGTACGCCCTCGTACGGGGTCGAGTCCTGCACCGCGGCCGGTACGTCGGGGGCGGCCAGCAGCGCCGCCAGGTGCCCGAAGTCGAGGTTGGCCTCGATGAGGTCAGCGAGCGGCAGGGCGGCGGTCGCGTACGCCGTACCGCCCGCCCAGGGGGTGTAGAAGACGGGCCGCGCGCCCGCGAGGTCGCCCGCGATCATGAGGCGGCGGCCGACCTGGACGACGGCGGTGTAGCTGCCGGACCAGGCGGTGAGATGGCGAAGTGCGCCGCCGCGCGCGGCGAAGAGTCCCACCCGCAGTTCTTCGTCGGAGGCTCCGCAGATGCCGAGGACGGCCATCCGGTTCTGCTCGTCGACCTTCACGACGCGCACCTCGTCGGGGCGCCAGTCGCCGACGGCCCAGAGCGGATCGGGGTCGCCCCACAGGAGTTGGGAACCCACCGGGTGAACGGTCTCCCCGTCGCTTCCCGTGGCGCCCGCCGAGCCGATCTCAGGCGCTCTGGCGACGGTGCTGCTCCACCCCACCAACCATCGCATCGCCGCCTCCACAGGCTGTGGACAACCAGTGCACCGCACGAACTGGGCACCATGCTGCCACGAAGGAGGCACACGGGAGGGCACCTGGGGAGGCTTGCGCTCCCTGAAGTGCGCCCCCGTAAGAGTGTATTGAGCCCGTCAGGAGCAAGTCGGCAGCAAGACACCGAGGACATACCGGCACCGAACGGCCGACGGACGAGCGACGGATCGAGGACCGACCCGCGACCGACCGGCAACCGACCAACGTCCGACAGCAGCGGACCCGCGACCGTCCGGCAGCAGATCCGCGACCGACGGGCAGCAGATCCGCGACCGTCCGGAGACGGACCAATAACCAACACCACCGAATCTGCGACGTGAATGCGCCCCCGATACACTCCCCAAGAACACCCCGTGCGCCCTCAAGTGACGTGGTAGGAGCGCTAATTGCCCGCAAAGACCACCGTTGATTTTCAGCCAAATCGGCTTTTGGCGGCCAGGTCCGCACACGCTCCGTACAGGCCTTCCGCACCGCTTCGCCAACGCACAGTCCGGGAGGCGGAGTTCGCCTCCCGGACCGGTCCGCCGCCCGCGGGGATGTAGGCGGCGGTGTCCCCCAGCCCACTGGATCCAGTACAGCGGGCCGACCCACGCATCATCCATGGAAGCGCTCCCCCGGTGGCCGGAGAAGAGCGCACGGACGGGCGCACAGCCACACAACGGGAGCACACCGCAACCGTCCGTACTGTCGTACGGACCACAATCCCGCCATCCGGAACTACGCCCCTTAACGCTTGGGATGCAGCGAACTACGCTGGGTTTACGAATGCCGGGTGGTTATGCCAGCGCGGCAGCCGTCTGTGTCGAGGGGTGGCGCATGTCCAGGGAGCAACGCGGGCCGAACGAAAAACTCGGCACCGTTCTCGCCCTCGCGGGAATCAGCAACGCAGGACTCGCGCGTCGCGTCAACGATCTTGGCGCTCAACGCGGGTTGACTCTTCGCTACGACAAGACGTCGGTGGCGCGCTGGGTGTCGAAGGGAATGGTGCCCCAAGGTGCCGCGCCGCACCTCATCGCGGCCGCGATCGGCCAGAAACTCGGCCGTCCCGTGCCGCTCCACGAGATCGGCCTGGCGGACGCGGATCCCGCGCCGGAGGTGGGTCTCGCGTTCCCTCGTGACGTCGGGCAGGCGGTGCGGTCGGCGACGGAGCTGTACCGCCTCGACCTCGCCGGGCGCCGGGCCGGCGGCGGTATCTGGCAGTCGCTCGCCGGATCCTTCGCAGTGAGCGCTTACGCAACTCCCGCTTCGCGGTGGCTGATAACCCCGGCCGACAGCTCGGTGGCGCGCGAGGCGAGCCCCGGTGAGGGCTCCGGAGCGCCGCAGAAAGTCGGCCACAGCGATGTGCTGAAGCTGCGCGAGGCAGCCGAGGACGCCAGGCGCTGGGACTCCAAGTACGGGGGCGGCGACTGGCGTTCATCCATGGTGCCCGAGTGCTTGAGGGTGGAGGCGGCGCCGCTGCTGCTCGGCTCGTACTCCGACGAGGTCGGCAGGGCGCTGTTCGGGGCGAGTGCCGAACTCACCCGCCTCGCCGGGTGGATGGCCTTCGACACCGGCCAGCAGGAAGCCGCCCAGCGCTACTACATCCAGGCCCTGCGGCTGGCCCGGGCGGCCGCCGACGTGCCCCTGGGGGGCTACGTACTGGCCTCCATGTCCCTCCAGGCGACCTACCGCGGCTTCGGCGACGAGGGCGTCGACCTCGCCCAGGCCGCCCTGGAGCGCAACCGGGGCCTGGCCACCGCCCGCAACATGAGCTTCTTCCGGCTCGTCGAGGCACGCGCGCACGCACGCACCGGTGACGCCCATGCGGCCGGCGCGGCCCTGCGGGCCGCCGAAGGCTGGCTGGAGCGGGCCCGGGACGGTGACAACGACCCTTCCTGGCTCGGCTTCTACTCGTACGACCGTTTCGCCGCCGACGCCGCCGAGTGCTACCGCGATCTCAAGGCACCACGCCAGGTGCGCCGCTTCACCGAGCAGGCGCTGTCGCAGCCGACCGAGGAGTTCGTACGCTCCCACGGTCTGCGGCTGGTGGTCTCGGCGGTCGCCGAGCTGGAGTCGGGCAATCTGGACGCGGCCTGCGAGCAGGGCGTCCGGGCGGTGGAGGTCGCCGGGCGCATCTCCTCCGCGCGCACCACGGAGTACGTGAAGGACCTCCTGCACCGGCTGGAGCCCTACGGCGACGAACCGCGCGTGGTGGAGCTGCGGGAGCGGGCGCGGCCGTTGCTCATGGCACCGGCCTAGGTGTATTGACTCGCAGGGTTGTTGACGCGGCTGCCTGGCTGGTGCCGCCTTCGGAGTGCGGGTGATCAGTGGCTGGTCGCGCAGTTCCCCGCGTCCCCGGTCGCCCCTGCGGGGCTCCTTGGGCCGCCTCCCCTGGTTTGAAGGCATTGTCAGTGGCGCAGTGCACTCTTGAAGCCGGGAGGTGGTGCGGGTGCGGAGCGGGTACGACTGCGATGTGCTGGTGATCGGCGGCGGGATCGTCGGGCTGTCCACGGCGTATGCGATCACGCGCGCGGCGCCGGGCACCCGGGTCACGGTGCTGGAGAAGGAGCGCGCCCCGGCCCGCCACCAGACGGGGCGCAACAGCGGGGTGATCCACAGCGGGATCTACTACCGCCCGGGCTCCCTGAAGGCGCGGTACGCGGTGCGGGGCGCCGCCGAGATGGTCAAGTTCTGTTCGGAGTACGACATCGCGCACGCCGTCACCGGCAAGCTGATCGTCGCCACCGAGAAGGCCGAGCTGCCCCGGCTGCACGGACTGGTCCAGCGCGGCCGGGAGAACGGCATTCCGGTGCGGGAGCTGGGCCCCGCCCAGATAGCGGAGTACGAGCCCGAGGTGCGCGGGCTCGCCGCCATCCATGTCGGCACGACCGGGGTCTGCGACTTCGTCGCGGTGGCACGGCAGCTCGCGGAGTCCTCCGGCGCGGAGATCCGGTACGGCGCGGACGTCGTCCGTATCGACCGGCGCTCCGGACTCGGCGCCGCCGTCCGCATGGCCGACGGGGCGGTTGTCCGGGGGCGCGTCCTGGTCAACTGCGCGGGGCTGCACTGCGACGAGATCGCCCGGCTTGCGGGAGACGATCCCGGGATGCGGATCGTGCCCTTCCGCGGCGAGTACTACACGCTGGCGCGGCCCGAGCTCGTCCATGGGCTGGTGTATCCCGTGCCCGACCCGGCGTTCCCCTTCCTCGGGGTGCATCTCACCCGGGGGATCGACGGGGTCGTGCACATCGGGCCCAACGCGGTGCCCGCGCTCGCCCGGGAGGGGTACGGGTGGGGTGTCGTACGTCCGCTTGAGCTGGGCGCGACACTGGCGTGGCCCGGGACCTGGCGGATAGCGCGGCGGCACTGGCGGTACGGGGTGGGGGAGCTACGGCGGTCGGTGTCCAAGCGGGCGTTCACGGGGGCCGTGCGGCGGCTGTTGCCCGCGGTGACCGAGGGCGACCTTGTGGCCGCCCGTGCCGGGGTCCGGGCGCAGGCGGTGCTCCGTGACGGCACCCTGGTGGACGACTTCCTCATCCGGGAGGGACCCCGGACGGTGCATGTGCTGAACGCTCCGTCGCCCGCGGCCACGGCTTCGCTGCCGATCGGGCGGGAGGTTGCCCGGCGGGCACTGGGGGCGCTGGCGGAGACGTGAGGGCCCTGCGGCGGAGCCGCTCATGGATGCCGGTTCGCCCCCTCCGCCCCTACCCGTCCCGTACCTGGGGCTGCCGCCCCCAGACCCCCGCTGTCGACCTGGACGGCCTCGTCCTCAAACGCCGGACGGGCTGAAAATCCCCAGCTCCGGCCCCCCGTAAAATGAACCCCACTGTGTCTGAGCCCAACGCCTCCCCCCAAGCCCCCCGCCCCAAGGGCGAGCCCCGTTTCCCCGACGGGCCGAAGCCCGATCCCGCCGGGTCCCACTTCGAGCGGCGGATTCGGAGCTTTCAGCCGCGGCGGAGCCGGGTGACGGTCGGGCAGGCGGACGCGTTGCAGCGGCTGTGGCCCAAGTGGGGCCTGGATATCGACGGGCAGCGCACGCTGGACCTCGCGGAGCTGTTCGGCGGCGAGGGTCCCGTCGTACTGGAGATCGGGTTCGGGATGGGCGAGGCCACCGCGCAGATGGCGGCCGAGGCCCCGGAGACCGGGATCCTGGCGGTCGACGTCCACACCCCCGGCCAGGGCAACCTGCTCAATCTCGCGGACCGGAACGGGCTGTCCAACATCCGGGTGGCCAACGGCGACGCGATCATCCTGCTCAGGGAGATGCTCACACCGGACTCCCTGAGCGGCCTGCGCGTGTACTTCCCCGACCCCTGGCCCAAGAAGCGGCACCACAAGCGCCGGCTGATCCAGCCGGAGTTCCTCAGCCTCGCCGCGACCCGTCTCCGACCGGGCGCCGTGATCCACTGCGCGACCGACTGGGAACCATACGCCGAACAGATGCTCGAAGTGCTGAGCGCGCACCCCGACTTCGAGAACACCCGGCCCGACGGCGGTTACGCGCCACGTCCGGACTTCCGGCCGCTGACCCGTTTCGAGGGCCAGGGACTGGACAAGGGTCATGTGGTGAACGACCTGCTGTTCCGGCGCGTACAGCACCGGGACCAGCAATCCGTCGGCGACTGACCCCCCAAGACGGCACCGGCCACCACACCGGACACCACGCACCGTCGCGGGCAGCGCCCCTCCCTCGTTAGGGTCGATGCCGTGGCCACCAGCCCTCCGTACCCGACGCACCCCACCGGCCCCGCCGACGGAGCACCGCGGCAGCGTGCGCACTGGTGGCGGAGAAGGTGGGTGCGTTACGGCGCGCTGGTCACCCTGCTCGCGATATCCGGGCTGGTGATCCTTGCCCTCGTCCGCCAGCAGACCGGCACCGAGGGCTTCCTGGTCGGCCTCGGTCTCGCCGTACTCCCCGTCCCACTCCTGATCGCCGCGTTCCGCTGGCTGGACCGCGTCGATCCGGGCCCCTGGCGGAACCTGCTCTTCGCCTTCGCCTGGGGCGCCTGCGCGGCCGCGCTCATAGCGATCGTCGCCAACAGTTTCGCAACGCGATGGATAGCGACGGCCACCGCCGACCCGACCAATGCCGACACCCTCGGCGCGACCGTCATAGCGCCCATCGTGGAGGAGTCCGCGAAGGCGGCAGCCGTCCTGCTGGTCTTCCTCTTCCGCAGGCGGGACTTCACCGGGATCGTCGACGGGGTCGTCATAGCCGGGGTCACCGCCACCGGCTTCGCCTTCACCGAGAACATCCTCTACCTCGGCACCGCCTTCGGCACCGACCAGCTCAGCGGCGACCGCGGGTTCATGTCGGTCACCGCCGCCACCTTCTTCGTCCGCGTGGTGATGTCACCCTTCGCGCACCCGCTGTTCACGGTCCTGACCGGCATCGGCTTCGGCGTCGCGGCCCTGTCCGCCGAACGCCACCATGTGCGCCGCGTCCTGCTGCCCCTCGCCGGGCTCCTGCTCGCCATGGGCATGCACGCCATGTGGAACGGCTCGTCGAGTTTCGGCGAGTTCGGCTTCTTCGCGGTGTACGCCACGTTCATGGTGCCCGCGTTCGCCCTGCTGACCGGGCTGATCATCTGGACCCGGCAGCGGGAACTGCGCACCGTGCGTGCGGAACTGCCCGCGTACGCCGCCGCCGGCTGGCTGTCCGCGCCCGAGCCGTACGCGCTCGGCTCGATGCAGGCGCGCCGGATCGCCCGCAGGTACGCCGCCCGCCATCTCGGCAAGCCCGCCGCCCGCTCCGTCGCCGAGTACGAGGCGTACGCGACCTCGCTGGCGTTCCTGCGGCACCGGGCGCGCGACGGCCGCGCGGGCGCCGACTTCGTCGTACGGGAGCGGGAGTTGCTCCACGAGCTGTGGCGCCGCCGCGAGATCGCCCGCCCGGCCCTGACGTACGCGGCCCGGGCAGCGGCAGCGGTCCCGCCGCCGCCCTGGCCCACGTACGGGTACGCGCCCGCGCACACCGAGCCCTACTGGCAGCCCTACGGGACGGCGACGCCGTACCCCGCGTACAACCCGTACCGCTCGTAGTACGTCAAGTACGGCAGCGATTGGTTACGCCGACGCCTCCGTCAGCCTGCCCAGCTCCGCGTCCGTGAGGACGAGGTCCGCCACTCCCAGCAGCGCCGAAAGCTGCTCCACGGACCGCGCGGAGGCGATCGGCGCCGCGACCGTCGGCTGGGCGGCGAGCCAGGCCAGGGCGACGGTGGCGACCGGGACGTCGTGGGCCTGGGCGACCTCGTCGAGGGCGGCCAGCACACGCGGGCCCCGGTCGGTCTCCAGGTGCTTGGCCGCGCCCCCCGCACGCGGCGAGTCGACCGTCGTACCCGGGCGGTACTTGCCGGTGAGGAAGCCGGACGCGAGGCCGTAGTACGGGACGGCCGCCAGGCCCGAGCGGGAGGCGATGTCGCGGAGCGGACCCTCGTAGGTGTCGCGCGAGACCAGGTTGTACTCCGGCTGGAGGGCGACGTAGCGGGCGAGGCCCTCGCGGTCGGAGAGGTCCAGGGACTCCTGGAGCCGCTCGGGCGAGATGTTGGATGCCGCGATGTTGAGCACCTTGCCGGCCTTCACCAGCTCGTCGAGGGCGCCGATGATCTCCTCGACCGGCACCTCGGGCTTGTCGAAGTGGGTGAAGTAGAGGTCGATGTAGTCGGTGTCCAGACGGCGCAGCGACGCGTCGGCCGCGGCCTTGATGTTGTCGCCGGACAGCCCCGGGTAGTCGGGGTGCTGGCTGACCTTGGTGGCGATCACGATGTCGGAGCGGTTGCCGCGCGCCTTGACCCACTTGCCGATGATGGTCTCGGACTCACCACCCTTGTTGCCCTCGATCCACGCCGAGTACGAGTCGGCGGTGTCGAGGAAGTTGCCGCCGCCGGCCGCGTACGCGTCGAGCACGGCGAAGGACTGTGCCTCATCGACGGTCCAGCCCCAGACGTTGCCGCCGAGGGCGAGCGGGAAGACCTCAAGGTCGGACGAACCAAGCTTGCGAAGAGAAGTCATGCCAGAATTCAACGTCCTGAGCGGATGACTGTATTCCGCACGTACCTGACCGGCAGCCCTGACGTCGGGGGGATGACGTCAGGGCTGCCGGGGAACAGGGAACAACGCACGTACGCGCCTGTACGGCACCGTACGCGTCAGGGGTTGAGCCCCTTGCTCTGCAGCCACGCCATCGGGTCGATCCCGGTCTCGGAGCCGTCCGGGTGAACCTCCAGGTGCAGATGCGCCCCGGTGACGTTGCCCGTCGCACCCACGCGCCCGATGACATCACCGGTGGCGACCTTCTGCCCCACGCTGACGCTGATCGACGACTGGTGGCAGAACCACAGCTCCGTGCCGTCGTCGAGGGTGAGGATCGTGCGGTAGCCGTACGACCCGGCCCAGCCCGCCTCCGTGACGGTGCCGCTGTGGACCGCCTTGATCAGCGTGCCCGTGGGAGCGGCGAAGTCGAGGCCGGTGTGATAGCCGGAGGACCACAGCGCGCCGGCCTGACCGAAGGTCGAGGTGATGGTGTACGAGGAGGTCGGCAGCGTGTAGCTCTTGGCGAGCTCGGCGAGGCGCTCCGCCTCCGCCTTGGCCGCGGCCTCCTCCTCCGCCTTCTTCTTCGCGGCGGCTTCCTTGGCCTCGGCCGCCTTCTGCTCCTTGGCGGCGGCGTCGGCTGCCTTCTTCACGGCGGCTGTCTGGGCGGCCTGCTGGGCCGCGGTGTCCGCCTGGTCCTTCTGGACCTCGGCCTGCTGCATGATGCGCGAACGCAGGACCTCGCCCGCGTCCGTGGCGCCCTGCTCGGTGTCGGCGGTCGTCAGACCGGCGCTGGTGAGCGGGGTGGTGGAGCCCTTGGCCTCGTCGCCGGAGCTGTCGTCCAAGAGGATCGAGCCCACGGACGGCAGGTCGGGCACCGAGATCGAAACCGGCGGCTTGCCGGGCGCCGCGGTGGCCATGCCACCCGCGCCGACGGCGGCTATGACGCCGACGCCCAGAACGGTGGAGCTGCGAGCGAGTCCGCCGCCTCCGCGTTGCTTGGAGACGCGGTGCCGGCCGCGGATGGGACGGAGGGATTCCTCGGTGGGATTCCACTCCTCCCGGGGGCCCTCGTCGTCCATGCCGTAACCGAAGGTGTGCGTTTCGCTCGGCGGGTACGAGGGTGCCTGGGCAGGCGGGTTGGACGCCACGTGGGCGTGCTCCTTTCCTTCCTTCTCGCCTACCGGGTTAGCTGACGGGTTCGGAGCAGGAAGGTCTCCTACGCGCGTCAACCGCTGGTGTTCCCACCGCGGAAGACGCTCGATTCACCCCAAGTTGGTGGTTCCCCGGTTCCCTTGCGGGATTCGGCGCGTGCGCACGGAGCCGACTCTTGTGACGGCTGGGACTACCGCGCTGCGTTATCGAACGTTAATAGACGCGGGCACCGGATTCCAAGCCGTTCTGACTGATCATTAACGCTTCTGGCCAGGACTTACGGGTCATCACCACCGTAAAACGGGCGAGTTGACCGTCTCTTGTCGGTCACCTGATTTCTGACGGTGCATCAGATGTTATGCGGAGGGACGCCATCCGATCACCCCTGGTGACAACGCGACCGAAGGCTTTCACGGACGCCGTACGGCGAGCAGCGCCATGTCGTCCGTCGTGCCGCCGCCGGAGTGCCGGCGGACCTCCTCGGCGAGGGTGGTCAGCAGCGCCTCGGGCGCCGGGAAGGTCCGTCCGGCGAGGCTCGCCGCGGGATCGTAGAAGCGCCCGCGTTCGTCGCGGGCCTCGGACAGCCCGTCCGTATGGAGGAGCAGCATGGCTCCCCGCGGGAACTCCGCCTGCTGCGCACGGTCGGGCCACATGCCCAACTCGCCCATTCCGAGGGGCAGTGCGGGATCCTCGGCGTCGAGCGTGGTGAGTGTGCCGTCCGCGCGCAGGAGCAGCGGCGGGGGATGGCCGCGGTTGACGATCCGTACGACCTCCTCGCCGTGCGGGATCTCCGCCAGCACCGCCGTGGTGAACCCCTCGAAGGCGTCGAGGCTTTCGCGCCGGGTGCCCTCGCGTGCCAGGGCCCGCTCCAGGCGTCCCGCGACCGCCTCCAGCGTCGCCTCCTGCTCGGCCGCCTCCCGGAACGCCCCGATGACGACGGCGACGGCGGCCACCGCACCGATGCCCTTGCCGCGTACGTCGCCCACGACCAGCCGTACGCCGTACGGGGAGTCCTGCACCGCGTAGAGGTCACCGCCGATGAACGCGTCCTCCTGCGCCGCCTCGTACCGCGCCGCGACGTCGAGCCCGCCGATCCGCTCCTCGGGCTGCGGCAGTACGGCGCGCTGGGCGGCCTCGGCGATCTCGCGGACGGAGGCGAGCCGCTCGTTGCCGCGCCGGACGACGACGTTGATGAAGGCGGCCAGTGCGGCGGCCGTCGCCACCGTGATCGCTTCGGTGACCGCCTCGGCGTGCAGGGCCACCCCGAGCTTCATCTGGACCGCGACGGCCCCCACGACGGCCAGGGCTCCGGTCACCACGGTGCCGCGCAGCGAGTAGAGGGGCGCCGCCACGAGCGCGGCGGCCGTGAAGAGGGGGGCGCCGGTGAAGTCCTTCGGCGTGAAGTACTCGTAGAGGATCCCGGCGACGATGAGCAGCGCGGGGAGCACCCGGACGAACCTCTGGGTGTGCGAGACCCTCCGCCCGTCGATTCCCGCCGGTCCGGGCGGCGCCGCGCCCGCCAGCCCGGGGTCGGGCACGGGATCTCCCGGCAACCGCCCACCGGACCGGTCGTACGACGGGTCGAGCGGCTGGTCGGGCGAACCGTCGTACGGATCGCCGTGTCGGTCGCCGCTCCGGTCGCCGGACGGGTTGCTCCGGTCGTGCGGATCCCCCGCCCGCTGCTCGCCTGCTTGCTGCCCCACCCGTCCAGATTTCCCGGAGCGGGGGCGGGCGGCGACCGGTGTGAGCCGACCGAGGGACGCCCGCGTCCCCGGGGCACGGGCAAACACCAAGGGCCGGAACTCGTGAATCCGAGTTCCGGCCCTTGGCCTTGAGTAGCGGGGACAGGATTTGAACCTGCGACCTCTGGGTTATGAGCCCAGCGAGCTACCGAGCTGCTCCACCCCGCGCCGTTAAACGCAACTATACGCCATCAGCGGGACCCCCAGGACCAGCATGGATGCCCACCCCTCAGGCGGCCGGATTCCCGGCGTGCGTGAGCGTCTCCCAGGACACGAAGAGATCGTCCGTGCCGGCCGGCCGCGTCTGCTCGGCCAGCCGGTGGGCGGCCGGGACGTGCACGTCGAGCCGGTCCTCCAGGTGGTTGAGCGCGACCTCCAGGTCGGGCCCCATGTTCCGGTCGACCCGCCCGCCGCACAGCCACGCGGGCGCCGTCTCCCCCATCTGGTATCTGGAGTGGAAGTCGAGCGCGGCCTTCAGCCGGTCCTTGACGCCGCTGTAGAGGTCGACGCCCTGGTGCCAGGCGGTCTCGGCGATGTGCGCGGTGGCGGCGAGCGAGTACCCGACGTGCTTGAAGTTGCGGCAGGTCTCCTGCGAGACCCCGTCCGTGTAGCGCTGCTGGCCGAACCAGTACGTGGTCAGCTTCTGCGGGGTGTCGACGGTGCTGCCGACGGGTGTCAGCGGCACCTTCCCGTCCTTCGCGAGGTAGAAGTACGCGGGCACGCGCTGGCGGAACCGCTCGACGGCGTCGTCGAACGCCTTGTGGTCGTCGAGGAACACAGCGATCCCGATGGCGGCGTCGGTCATGACGAGGTCCCAGTTCCCGTTGTAGTCCGGGACCTTCCTGCTGACTTCGGGGAGGTAGGCGGTCCGCAGCATGCCCTGGAACCGTGCCACGCTCGCCGTCGGCCAGGTGGCTCCGGTGTGCCGCACGATCTCCCCGGCCCGCGCCCAGGTGGACCCGGCCCACGCGGTCTGCAGGCCGGCGTTCCCCTCCGTGTGCCGCTTCACCTTCCCCGACCAGGCGTCCATGATCTGAACCGCCTTGTCGGCGTGCTCCTGCTTGCCCGTGATGCTCCACAGCAAGGCCTGCGTGTACGCCGCGATCGCGTCCTCGCGCTCCTCGACACAGCCGTGCCCGGCCCGGGTGCCGGGTGGGCACTCGACGGTGGCGTACGGCTTCGCCTCGTATTTGTACGACCCGTACTTGCTGTCCCGCATGTCCAGGAACGCCTGCAGCCACGGCTGCTCCCCGGCGTCCACATGCTTTCGTACGGCGCTCAACTGGTCCTTGCTGACCAGCACCCCGGGGTGCTCGAACGCCGCGTCCTTCGCCCGCGCCCGCACCGTCCGCCCCTGCGACGACATCCCGCACGACGCCACCAGCCCCACCAACAGCGGCGCCACCAGCACCGCCGCCACCCGCCGCCCCACTGAACCCATCGCTGCTCCTACCTCTGTCCTCTGTGCCGGCTCAGGAGCAGCATTACGTGTGGGGGGAGGGGGCGCAGGATCTCTTAGGCCGCCTGAGATCTTTTAGCCCGTCCGGCGCTTGAGGACGGGGCGGTTCAGGGCGATGCGGGGGTCTGGGGGCGGCAGCCCCAGGAAGAAGGGACGGGTAGGGGCGGAGGGGGCGAAAAAACTCACGGCCGCACCACCCACCCCGCCGCGAGCTACCCCAGCAGATGCCGATTGGGCGCCACCGCGAGCTCCTCGTACTCCGGAAGCACGACGACCTCGGCCCCCGCCGCCACCAGAACCCCGTTCCCATCGGCCCCCGCCACGAACGTGTCCGGCTCCCGCCAAGCGGTGACAACCCTCCGCACCCCGGCATCAAGAATGAGCCGCGCACACGGCACGGCTCGCGACGCCCGCCGAGCACACGGCTCAAGGCTGCTGTACACGGTGGCGGACGCGAGCCGAGGATCGGCAGGATCGACCTTGGCGAGCGCAGCCTCCTCAGCGTGCACCAGGGGATCACCACCCTCCCGGGAGTACCCGCGCGCCAGCTCGGTCCCGTCCGCGGCCACCACAACCGCCCCCACACTGAACGCACTCTCCGACGCCGGACACAACGCCGCCAGCTCGCAGGCAACCCCCAGCCAGCGCCGGTCGGCGGCGGAGGCGAGCCCACCGGCTCCGGGCGCGGTGGGAACGTACCGAATGAGTACGACGTCCCCGACGGCCCGCGTCTCCACCATCCTCAGCCGCCCGGCGGGGTACGGGCCCGGCCCGAAGAGCCGGGGCGCGTCCGTCTCCCCGACGAACAGCGGCGCGACGGCGAGCTGGATCTCGTCCGCGAGCCCCTCCCGTACCAACTGCGTGTGCACCCGGCCGCCCCCCTCGACCATGAGTCGCCGCACACCTCGTACGTCATGGAGGTGTTCGAGGACGGCCCGCCAGTCCAGTTCGGGGCCGACCGGAACGACGTCGGTGTCCGGCCCCAGCCCCGGCCCGCGCAGCCGTCCGGCGCCCTTGTCGGTCGTGTAGACGACCTTCTCGCCGCCGGTGTGCCAGAACTGCGCGCCGGGGTCGAGGTCACCGGACCCACTGACCGTGACCTTCAACGGGTACGCGGAGCGCCCCGCGGCCACCCGGGCCGCGCGCCGCTCGGCCGAGTTGACCAGCAGCCGCGGGTTGTCCGTGCGGAGGGTGCCGGCGCCGACCAGGATCGCGTCACTGGACGCCCGTACCTCGTCGACACGGTCGAAGTCGGCCGCACCGGAGAGGAGCAGCCGTTCGGGACCGGTGTCGTCGAGGAAGCCGTCGAGGGAGACGGCGGCGGACAACAGGACGTAGGGGTGGGGCATGGGGCGCACACTCCAACTCGCGACGGCTCGGTACGACTCAATGGTGGCCTGTGGCCGACCGTCTCCGGTCCGCTCGACTCACGGTGGTTCAACTTTTAAACAATACCTACACTGGCGGCATGACGACCCGCTGGCTCTCCCCCGCAGAACAGCGCGCCTGGCGCTCGTACATCTCCGCGACCTCCCTCGTCGGCGACGCGATCGACCGCGGACTCCAGGCACAGGCAGGCATGCCGCACCTCTACTACTCCATCCTCGCCATGCTCTCCGAGGCGCCGGACCGGCGGCTGCGGATGACCGAGCTCGCGGAGATCCTGAAGATCACCCGCAGCCGTCTGACGTACGCCGTGACCCGGCTGGAGAACGACGGAACAGTACGCCGCGAGGGCTGCCCCAGCGACAAACGCGGCCATGTCGCCGTCCTGACGGACGAGGGCATGACCGTCCTGGAGCGGGCGGCGCCCGGGCATGTGGAGACGGTACGGAGTGCGCTCTTCGACCAGCTGACCGCCGAGGAGGTCGGGCAGTTGGAGGAGATCTGCCGGAAGGTCACGCGGGCGATCGAGGGCGAGAATGCCACGGCTTCTCGGGAAGATCTGCCGTGGCGGCGGCGTTCATCCACACCATGAGGCGCGAGCCGTGTGAGGCGTAGGGCCACGAAACCTATTGCTTGAACTTTAAAGCACCATGTACTGTATGTCTCCAAGGATGTGCTTCAAATCTTAAGCACTGAGCGATGCGCTGAGCCGATGCACGAACCCGCTGGACCGGACCGGAGAGACAACATGCGCGACTACCCCACCGCCACAGTGCGCACCCGAGTCACCGTGCCCCTGCGTTTCGGCGACGGTTACTCGGTCGACGGGGAGCTGGTCACCTTCCACGGCCTCGCCGACGGCCTGGAACACCTGGCCGTCGTCCTGGGCGAACCCGGGGCGGACCCGCTGGTGCGGCTGCACTCCGAGTGCCTGACCGGCGACGTCTTCGGCTCGGCCCGCTGCGACTGCGGCCCGCAGCTGCGCGAGGCGGTGGAACGGATCGCGGACCGCGGCGGTGTCCTGCTCTACCTCCGCCAGGAGGGCCGCGGCATCGGCCTCTACAACAAGCTGGACGCGTACGCCCTCCAGGACCAGGGCCTCGACACCTACGCCGCGAACGCCGCGCTCGGCCTCCCCGAGGACGGCCGCGACTACACCGCGGCCGCCCAGATGCTCCGGGCCCTCGGCATCGACTCCCTGGACCTGCTCTCCAACAACCCCGACAAGGCCGACCAGCTCCGCGACCTGGGTATCACGGTCGCCCACCGCGTCCCCACGGGCGTCTTCACCACCGCCCACAACGTCCGCTACCTCCGAGCCAAGGTCCTCCAGACCCAGCACACACTGCCGTTGACGGAGCTGACGGCGGGCTGACAGCCCCGCCGTCTCCGGCCGACTCCCGCGTACTCCCCCGCTGCCGCGACACCGAGGCGCAGAAGAAACTGGTCGTCAATTCCCTAGTGCGAAAGGGCAGTGTAGACCAAGGACACGGAAAGGATCCCGACGGCCGGGGGGGTCCGACGGGCTGCACGGTCGTTCGTTCTACAGGGTCACCC